>CAZWJX010000079.1:9412-11737 GCA_964634695.1 uncultured Syntrophobacterales bacterium
ATTTATCGGGAAGGGATGCGGCAAACTGGGCCAGTTTCCCTACATCGTGAAGAAGTGCCCCAAGAGCTATTCGTAAAGTCTTGATGTTGTTCATGGTCACTGCCCCTATATTTTCGGTCATCTACACTTTCATTTACTATGAAGGTATCTCGTCCGCGGTTTTCAAAATTTTTTGTCCGGTTTCCGGGAAAAATCTTCTGAATCTCGCATGGCGGAAAATACGTTCCTGACGAACAGTTCCATCCGGTAATGGACGTTCTTCAAGGATTCGTTCTGTCGTTGCATAAACCGGAACCAATCCCATGCTGTGGGCCTCAATTGCAACGATCGTTGTCGCGCCGTGTTCTCCCTGGACAACCACAATATCACCTGGACGAGCTTTCTCCTGAAGCCATGCTAAAATAGGAGCAATATTTTGTTCGATGGATTCCTGAGAAGGTGGAAGATTTTGCCACATTTCAAGGAGTTCCTTCGGTATTAAAACAATCTCTCCAACAGCCCATTCGGATGTAAGCTCTTCCCTTTGTGTTTCCGTAAGTTCGTGAGAAAGAATAATAAAAGCTTTACGGCTACAGCGGTTCATGTATTCGTAATATGAATTCCAGGCGCCGGAAAGATCATCCAGACAACTCTTAATTTCCGCCATAAGTGTATGGGCGGATGATTTATCCTTTTTCCATCCTCCGTGGAGCAAATCATTTCTGTATTTCCTGACTCTTTCAAAGGCCTTAGCCAGAGCTTCAAAAGTTTCTCCACCTTTGGCAATTATATGTTTTGCCTCTTTTCCTCTGAGCTTCAAAGTATCTGACCATTTGTCGTAGGGTTTACCCTCAGCAACAACTTTCAACAAGATACTCCAGAATCTTTCCCTGATATCTTCGTCATATTCGTCATGATTAGCGCACTGACATAGCGCCGTGATTATGCCTTCGCGAATGAAAACATAGGCCTGAGGTATCATGAAATGTTCCAGACACCATCTTGCCGCGTGAAATGTTCGCTCCATGAAATCTTCCGCCTCAAACCCGCGTATGGAATCTTTGAGCATATCGAATAAAGGAGTCAATGGCGGAATGATGTTCAATTTTTCAATCTGATCAATGACATCTGAAATTGGTTGAAAATCCTCCAAGTAAGGACCTCTGGCAGCAGTCAGGTTGTTGGAGAGGTTTTCCAGAGCATTCTTAAGACGGGAAAATTTCTCCAGATGCGAGCGCTGGTCAGACTTGGGTTTGTCCTTAAACAACAAACCGAGGTTCTTGTTTATCAACCGGGAAAGATCCCCGGCATAACCGGCTCTTCTGAAAACATCTACAGCTCTTGCCCATTCAAGCAACGAATCGTAAGCGGTCAGATCAAACACCGGCACCTTTCGTTGCTCCTCGGGTAAGCTGGAAACCTCCTGAGGAGTTCCAATAGCTTCGAGCGCTCCGTAAAAAATCCGACTTACAGTGATGTTTTTTACAACCTTTGCGTAATTCAGGATGACAATCATTAGTAGGGGAATAGACCGGAATGAGTGCGTAATATCGAGAAAAACCTCGTCACCATCCTGAAAGACATCGATCACTCTGGAAAAAATTTCCATTATCTCCTGTTCCGACTTTCCAGTTGGTATGTCCAGAGCACTAACCGGTGATCGATAACCTCTCTTCCGAAGAAGATCATGGAGGTAGCTCTGTTCACCTTCACGCCAGTGCTTCTTTCGGGCTTCTTCAGTGCAGATTATGACTATTCGGTCCTGTTCGGTCCATTCGGGACAGAGATAGTCGATAATCGCTTCCTGCACGTAGGTCACAGGCTTTGAAGTGAAATTATGACCAATAAGATAGTGACATTTTACATAGTTTCCAGTTCCCAGAGTGCTCAGAAAGATACGTGACATGATTTATTCCTCCTGTTCTGTTATTGCGAGACTGCTTTTGCTTATTCCGTCATTTCAAGGTCACGCCTACTTATCCTGTCATTGCCAGGCCACACGCCCTTATTCCGTCATTGCGAGGCCCACTTCCTTTTTCCGTCATTGCGAGCGCCCGAAGGGCGCGTGGCAATCTCTTTTTTTGGCCACAACAGAGGGATTGCTTCGCTTCGCTCGCAATGACAAGGGAAAGAGCAACAAAGGGATTGCTTCGTCGCTTCGCTCCTCGCAATGACACTCTCTTTTTCCGTCATTGCGAGCGCCCGAAGGGCGCGTGGCAATCCCTTTTTTTGACCACAACAAAGAGATTGCTTCGCTCCGCTCGCAATGACAAGGGAAAGAACAACAAAGAGATTGCTTCGTCGCTTCGCTCCTCGCAATGACACTCTCTTTTTCCGTCATTGCGA
>CAZWJX010000079.1:11837-12103 GCA_964634695.1 uncultured Syntrophobacterales bacterium
GCGCCCGAAGGGCGCGTGGCAATCCCTCAAGGAACACAATGACACAGCGGAAAAAAGTCTGTCTGCGTTGCATAAAACTCCTTGCCCGTGATTTTAACCCACATTTACTTTCAGTGTGTGTTTTAAGGATTTTTCAAAAATTTTTTACGTGTTGAGGCTGTTCGAAAAAAAGAGGATTGTCATTGCGAGGCTACCGCAAGGCAGCCGTGGTGATTGCTTCACTTCGTTCGCAATGACAAGATGCAAGATTGCTTCGTCGCTTCGCT
>CAZWJX010000080.1:0-7406 GCA_964634695.1 uncultured Syntrophobacterales bacterium
TCTCCCGGCACATCAATGCCTTCCCAGAAGGAACCCGTTGCTACAAGAACAGAACCGGTATCCCGGCGAAATTCTTCAAGGGCTAGATTTCGTGGAATTTCACCCTGCACCAGCACCCTGCGATCGCTTACCGCCTGCCGTATGCCGTCAGCAATAAGCTTCATGTTGCGGTAGCTTGTGCACAGGAAAAGAGTCCCGCCACGGAAGGATTTAATTATGGGTATGGCTTGCTGAATGACAGCATCGGCAAATCCGGGATCGTCCGGTGTTGGGAAACCGATAGGAGGAATAAAGCAAATCATCTGATCTTTGTATGAATAGGGAGAGCCAATTGCCATGGTCTTCACCGAAGAATTCAGCCCCGCCTGTTCCTTGAAATAGCTGAAATCCGGATGTTCTCTAGAATTAGCCACGGCGATAGTTGCCGATGTAAAAACGATCGAAGAATACAGTGTAAGAAGTAAGCCGGTAACCATTGAAGGCGCATCCAGAGGCGTAAGGCAGATGGAAAAGTCCTTATCGATCAGTTCAAACCATGGGAATTCTTCGGCCGATTTATCATCGAGGAATTTCATAAGAGCTGTCCGGCAATTTTCTATCATCGTGAGAGCAGGCACGTGGTCGTCGTTTTCTTTGTCGAAGAGAAGAGCCATGGCTGAATATGCCTCGGCGATGGCTGAGATGATCTTCTTAAATTCCGCAAGATCATTTTCTGTTTTTAAGGCATTTCTCAAACTTGACCGATGTTCCTTTTCATAATAGCCGGCCGCCGGTCGGGGCTCCCATCCCGATAACAGGGAAGCCAGAGCTTCGTGGTGATCCCGGATATTTTTTTCTATCTTTGAACATTTCTTCCAGATATTGCCTTTCTTTGCCGTAATGAAAGCCACTTCTTCCATGAGTCTATCCAGATGCCGGGAAGAATAAGAAACGGTAAATGTGTGGGAAACTACATCGGGAAAATGATGAGCTTCATCGATAACAAGAACATCTGCCGATGGCAGGATCTCAAAGGACTGAAACATCTTGCCGGCCAGATCGGTGCATAAGAGATGGTGATTTACAACCACGATCTTTGCCTTTTGAGCTTTCTTCCTGACCGTATTTACGAAACAGGAAGAAAAGAAGGCGCAGGAAGAACCTGGACAGAAGTCGGAAGAAGAACCAAGCCTTACCGCCAGTTTTTCTTCAAGAAGCTGAGTCCGGACTAAAGATCCTTCGTGATTGTTTACCAGCTCCGCTGCCAGCTCGGAAAGTTCACCTGTGGATGTATTTTTCACCCAGTTGCTGAGAATCTTCCTGAAAAGCCGGAATCCTTCATAACCGCTGATCAGTTCGGCTAACTGATCAAGCCTCCCCTGCACGATTGTCTGTTCGAAGCGGCCAAGCTTCCGCTTGCAGAGATAATTGGATCTTCCTTTGAGAAAACAAACGGCAGTTTCATCGGCGGGAAGAGAAGAGAGGAACTTCAAAAGCAGGGGGATGTCTTTTTTTACGAGCTGATGCTGAAGAGTTTTTGTGGCCGTGGAAATGACGGCTTTTTTCCCGGAAGCAAAAATCGGCGCAAGATAGGCGAGAGTTTTTCCCACGCCTGTTCCGGCCTCCACTATGAGAACTTCTCGATTTTCAATAGCTTCTGCAACCGCTGTGGCCATCTCGACCTGCTGCTTTCGGTATTCATAGGAGGGAATAGATTGAGCAAAAAGTCCATCGCCTTCCCGTGATCCGAACCAGGTCTGTATCGTATCTATCAAAGAGCTCTGTTGATTCATGGGGCTTTTCCTAGAAGAGTCCTGACTTATAAACCGACTGACCTTCTCCTGCGTCGCTTTCTTCAGGGATTTCCCTGTCATCAACCGTAGCGCTCTCTTCGCCTGTTGTAGATTCGGAAGATTCAACTCTGGTTTTATAGGAAGACACTGTATCGGGCTTGAAAGGGACGTAGGCGATCTTTTCTCCCTCGGCACCCGGAACTTTGACGAAGACGACTTCAGGAGGCGGAGTAAAGGGCTTTACGGGTTTATCGGCGAGAAATTCCTTCATGAAAGCCGTCCATATGGGGCAGGCTACCCTGCCGCCCGCTTCGCCCTGTCCCAGCGATCTGGTGTTGTCATCATAGCCTACCCACACACCCGCTATGTAGTCCGGTGTGTAGCCGATAAACCAGGCGTCTCGAAATTCGTTGCTTGTTCCTGTCTTGCCTGCAACCGGTCTTCCCAGAGCTTTTGCCGCTTTTCCCGTGCCTTCCTGAACGACTGCCGTGAGCATGTCGGTGATGATGTAAGCAGTATCGGGAGAAATAGCCGATTTCTGGATCACAGGAAATTCTTCAATGACATTTCCATGGCGATCCAGCACCCTGGTCACGAACCTGAATGGAACAAGCACGCCGTTGTTGGCAAAGACCGAATAGGCCTGAGTGAGTTCGATAAGTGGAAGACCTGATGCGCCGAGCGATAGAGCGAGAGTCGGTGTAAGGGGCGATTCAATCCCCAGCTTCCTTGCTGTTTCGATAACATCGTCAATACCTACGGCGTTGGCGAGCTTCACGGCCACGACGTTACGGGAGAGAGCCAGAGCCTTCCGAAGCGTCATGGGACCCATGTAAGTGCCGTCATAATTTCCCGGTTTCCATAATTTGCCGCTGGCACCATGAAAGACTATGGGAGAATCAACAACTGTTGTAAGTTCCGTATATCCCTTCTCAACGGCTGTAGCATAAACTATGGGCTTGAAGGCGGAACCGGGCTGGCGTTTTGACTGAGTGGCTCGATTGAACTGGCTGGATTTGAAATCACGTCCGCCAACAAGAGCCAGAACATCGCCGGTTTTGAGTTCGGCAACGACCATGGCGCCTTCCACTTCAATGCTCTGTTCCAGCACGAGCGTTTCTGACGGTCTGGGTTCTTCTCGTCGCCTTTTCTTTGACGGAGTTTCGCTTTGTGGATTTTTCTTTACCGACACCTTGATTACCGCTCCTGGTGGAAGTAGGGATTTCATAGTTGTGTAACCTTTTCCCGTCCATTCCCAGCCTTCCCTGTCAAGAAGAAGTTCTTTCGATCCGATAGAGACCGTGAAAGCTCTGCGAGAATCATCGGCAGAAAGCACGAGTCCGTCAAGTATCTGCCCTTCGGAGATATTTTGCTGTCGTTCTTTCAGTTCAAGCAAAAAGGCCTTCCACTGAGACTTTGGAATTACTTTTACAGAACCCCGGAAGCCATGACGTTTTTCGTATTCGGCTAATCCGTTAAGCAAGGCTCTTTCAGCCATTGCCTGAGCTTTAGGGTCGTAGGTGGTGTAAACCTGAAGACCTTCTTCATAGAAAGTCTTTTCACCGTAGCGATCGACAAGCCGTCTCCGAACTTCTTCTATGAAATGATTCATCTCCTTGAGGGATCGTCCCCTCTGCCCCTTGAGTTCTATGGGCTGTTGACGGGCTGCTTCGGCTTCTTTACGGGAGATGAAATGCTCTTCTTCCATGCGCTGGATTACGAAGAGTTGACGTCTTCTGGCTTCGTCGAAGTTTTCGTATGGGTTGTATCTGGAAGGGGCCTTTGGAAGGCCAGCGATAAGAGCCGCTTCGGCAATGGTAAGATCCTGCACGTGTTTTCCGAAGAAAGTTCTTGCCGCTGCTTCCACGCCGTAAGCACCGGCGCCGAAATAGACCTGATTCAGATAGAGTTCGAGAATTTCATCTTTTGAAAGAAACTTGTCAATTTTGTAAGCAAGGATGGCTTCCCGAACTTTTCTCTGCCAGGTTCGCTCCGGTGTGAGAAGAAGAGACTTTACGACCTGTTGAGTGATGGTGCTCCCACCCTGCACTATCGTTCCGGCTTTGATGTTAGCGAGAGCGGCTCTTAATACGCCCCATATGTCAATGCCCGGATGTTCGTAAAAGCGTGCATCTTCTGCGGCAAGAAAGGCCTTGACCACATGGGGCGGGATGTCCTTGATGCTGACAAGGTAACGCCTTTCATGGTAAAATTCAGCTATCGGAGTTCCATCTGCGGCGTAAAATGTGGTGACGACCGGAGGATGGTAATTTTTGAGCGAGTCAACAGATGGGAGTCCTTCCGTGATATGGTTGTAAAGCGAAAGCCCGACTCCTATGCCAAAGGCCAGAAGTGACAGAGTAACGGCGAAAAATATGGTGATCCATAGAGAAAGAGCACCTTTTGGTTTCATTTTAAAGCACAATCTCCTTGTTGTTTTAAGTATTTAGACACAATTACGTGATCAGCAGATAGTTCTAGAACATGGGTATTGTCATGTAAAGCTTTTTCATGAGGATAAGGGATGGGTTTGTCTTGGGGCCACGGCCGCCGTTTCTACTCTGTCATTGCTATGCTGCGAAACAGCCGTGGCGATCACCCTGTGTCATTGAGAGGCCGAGTTATTTTTTACGTCATTGCGAGCCCGCCAAAGGCGGGCGTGGCAATCCCTACCGAAGCTGTCATTGCGAGGACACGAAGTGGCCGTGGTGATTGCTTCACTTCGTTCGCAATGACGAGATTGCTTCGCTTCGCTCGCAATGACGCTGGGGAAGACAATGAGAGATTGCTTCGTCGCTTCGCTCCTCGCAATGACGCAAAATGATTGCTTCGCTCTCAGCGACTAAAAAACCCTTATACAGGCAGGCACGATGCCTTTCCCTGCAATTGCTCGGCTGGTCATGGGCGGGCATCTCTTTTAAATTGCGATGCGGCTTTATGTCGTGTTATGAGGTTTGGCACCTTTGGGGTTCGTTTTTTAGGTAGTGGCCTGTCATAGATGCAATTCATGGGCGGAGATAAAAATCATGGTGGGAACGATCATAAATGTTCTTGCGGTATCGGCAGGATCTGTCGTTGGAGTGTCTCTGGGAAACAGATTCCCTCAGCGTGTTCAGGAAATAGTCTTCGACTCTCTGGGACTGCTCACCCTTTTTATAGGCTTTCAGATGGCTTTCAAAACCGAAAACGTGCTCATAATGCTTGGCGCTCTTCTTGTTGGGGGAATTATCGGTGAGCTACTGCGGATCGAAGATAAGCTTAATCGCATTGGCGAATTTCTTCAAAGGACTTTTTCCATGGAGAAACACAAGAAATTTGTGGAAGGCTTCGTGACGGCAAGTCTTCTCTTCTGTGTTGGGCCTATGGCCATTCTTGGATCGATAAAGGATGGGCTTACAGGAGATTACACCATCCTTGCCATTAAATCTATACTTGACGGCTTCGCATCTCTTGGCTTTGCATCCGCTCTAGGCTGGGGAGTGCTTTTTTCGATCATATCGGTCTTCGTTTTTCAGGGAAGTATTACAATCAGTGCTGCCTGGATTCAGAAGTTTCTTACAACATCGATGATAAACGAAATGACTGCAACGGGCGGATTAATAATAGTGGCAATCGGGATAAGACTTCTGAAAATAAGGGACATTCGAGTTGGTAACTTTCTTCCTGCCCTTTTTATAGCACCGGCTCTGGTGTTTGTTATTGACCGAATAAAGCCGTGGCTGGAGCTTTTAAAATCGATTTCGGGATAGAATCTTTCATTGCATAGAAATCCCAATTTGGTTAAGTGTTTGATTGTATTTCGCCTCACTATTTGAATTCACGGGGAGAAAGCTGACATGAACGGCGAACCGGAACGATCTTCTCAAAATGCGTCAAAAACACAATCTGCCGTAAATGCTGTAAAAAACAGCAACATACTGAAGAAGATTCTTGCCGGCTTTGTCGGCGCTCTCATTATCGGTGTAGCCGTCTGGTGGTATTATTCAAGCCGGTACGTCTCAACCGATAATGCCTATGTGGTGGCCGATAGCGCCACCGTTAGCAGCCGTATTCCGGGAAGGATTATTAAGGTCTATGTGGAAAACGACGATCCCGTAAAAGAAGGGGCGCTTCTTCTGGAACTCGATCCGGCAGATTATGAAATGAAAGTAAAAGAGGCAGAAGCGGCTCTTAAGGCTCTTCAGGAAGAATACAATCTTCATAAAGCCAATCTGGCGTATATTGAAACAACGATGACAGCCAACGTCGATTCGGCGAGGGCTGCTCTGAATATGGCTAAGGACAGAGAGCGGCAGGCTCAGAAAAAAATCGAGGAAGTGGAAGAAAAAAGAAAATCGGCTGAGGCGGATTTGAAGCATGCCGAAAGGGATTACAAGCGTTTTGAAGCTCTCTACGGGCAGAAAGCCGTAGCCGAAAGAGAATTCGACCGAACCAGAACGGCTTATAAAAAGGCTCTTGCCCAGTATGAGGCCATTACTGCCGAGCTGGCTTCGGCCCGCATCGCCGCAAATTCTGCTCGTAAAGACACAGAACGAGCCATGGCCCAGTTACGTATAGCCGAAGCGCAGGATCTTCAGGTTCAGATGGAACGTTACCGCGTTACCAATCTGGAGGCGAAGATTGAAAAGGCTCAAGCGGAACTGGAACTTGCACGACTTCAGCTATCTTATTGCAAAATCTACGCACCAATTACGGGATATGTGGCGCAGAAGCGTTTTCAGGTGGGTGATTGGGTTCAGCCCGGCCAGCCGCTTCTTGCAATCGTGCCGCTTCAGGATGTCTATGTGGAGGCGAACTTCAAAGAAACTCAGTTGAAGGAAATGCGAATAGGACAGAAGGCTAAAATCAAAGCCGATACTTACCCGGGATACACCTATCGAGGGAAAGTTGTGGGTATCAGAGCAGGGACAGGGGCGGCCTTTTCTCTTCTTCCGCCTGAAAATGCCACGGGTAACTGGATCAAAGTTGTCCAGCGTGTCCCGGTAAAGATTATTCTGGATGAACCGCCCCCACCTGAATATCCACTGCGGGTGGGGTTGTCTCTGGAAGTTAAGGTTGACATTTCGGACAAAACGGGGCCGAAACTTAAGTAAAGCAGGCACATACTGGAATCCTCTTGCTGTGAAGTCAGGAAAGGTTGGCCATGCCGGTTGAAGGCCAGTTAAATCACTCGTCCGCTCCAAGCAAGTGGATAGTCGCTTTTACTGTAATCCTTCCGACCTTTATTGAGGTCATGGACACCAGTGTTGTAAACGTGTCTCTTCCGCATATTCAGGGAAGTCTTAACGCCGGAGTCGATGAAGTTACGTGGGTCCTTACTTCTTATCTGGTGTCTAATGCGATCATCATTCCTATTACGGGATGGCTTTCCAGTATTTTTGGCCGTAAAAATTATCTTCTTTTCAGTATCCTGCTTTTTACTGTGAGTTCTATAATTTGTGGTGCCGCTCCGTCTCTTGAAATTCTGATCATTGCAAGGATTTTTCAGGGGCTTGGCGGCGGAGGGCTTCAACCGCTTTCTCAGGCAATCCTTCTGGAGACTTTTCCTCAACGAGAGCACGGAATGGCGATGGCGATCTTCGGTATGGGGGTCGTTTTTGCGCCCATTCTCGGCCCTGTAGTTGGAGGCTGGAT
>CAZWJX010000080.1:7416-11853 GCA_964634695.1 uncultured Syntrophobacterales bacterium
ATTACAGATAACTGGAACTGGCGATGGGTTTTTTACATAAATCTTCCCGCCGGAATTCTTGCAGTTATGCTCACCATAGCTTTTATTCACGATCCTCCTTACATACGCCGAAAAC
Organism: uncultured Syntrophobacterales bacterium; assembly: GCA_964634695.1. Taxonomy (GTDB): domain Bacteria; phylum Desulfobacterota; class Syntrophobacteria; order Syntrophobacterales; family Thermodesulforhabdaceae; genus JAOACS01. Next base: position 7,532 of record CAZWJX010000080.1, read on the forward strand.
TTGTTTCCATAGACTACTGGGGTCTTGCCTTGCTTTCTATTGGGCTGGGCGCTTTGCAGGTTGTTCTGGACAAAGGGGAGCGGGAAGACTGGTTCAATTCGGATTTCATTGTTACCTTGAGCATCATTTCGGCTGTGAGCCTAGCCACATTCATTTTGGTGGAGCTGAGATCGGAGCATCCCGTGGTTAACCTGAGAGTTCTTAAAGATCGCACGTTCGCCTCTGGAAATATCATTATGTTCACGGGATTCTTTTGCATGTTTGGAAGTATTGTGCTTCTACCGCTTTATCTTCAGAATCTCATGGGTTATACTGCTTTCTGGGCGGGACTTGTTCTGGGCCCTGGAGGTATAGCAAGCCTTGCCGTTATGCCTTTTGTGGGGCAGCTGATTAAACGCGGGATTCCTGCTAAGTTCTTGCTTGCTTTAGGGCTTACACTGGCAAGTCTCGGGCTTTTTAAAATGTCCGATTTCACCCTGGATGCAGATTTTATAAGTGTTGCCATGCCGCGCATTATTCAGGGATTTGGAATGGGAATGTTTTTCGTGCCTCTGGGAGCCGCTTCTTACGTGAACATCAAGGTTCAGGACATCGGAAACGCAACAGGGATTTTCAACCTGGTGCGAAACCTGGGCGGAAGCTTCGGCACGGCTTTTTCGACAACTCTGCTTTCTCAGCGTTCCCAGTTTCATCAACATATGCTCGTTGAGCACATAACGCCGTTTAATCCGGTGTTTCAGGAACGGTTTCAATCGGTTTTGAATTTTCTCAGCGGGGGAGAGATGCCTTCATGGGTTCAGCAGAAGCAGGCGCTTGCCTTTTTTTACGGCGAGGTTTTGAGACATGCCAGCATGATGGCTTTTAATGATGTATTCTGGATTCTCGGATGGATGACGGCCGCTGTTATTATTCTCACTCTGTTCATGAAAAGTCCCAGAAAGGCGCCGGTTCCTCCCGGGAAATTTCCGGAACGGGGTGATGCAGAAGAACAACATGGTTTTGTCCATTGAAAAATTAACGGTCAGGAGAAAATAAAGACCATGAAAGCGCTCGTTTTATCCGGCGGTGCAGGCACAAGACTCAGACCTTTGACCTATACGGGAGCCAAGCAACTGGTGCCCGTTGCTAACAAGCCGATTCTTTTTTACGTAATAGAAAACATAGTGGCAACCGGCATAAACGACATAGGCGTCATCATAGCACCTGAAACCGGTCGGGAGATCATGGAAAGGGTAGGGGACGGAAGTCGATGGGGGGTGAAAATCCAGTACATCTGGCAGGAGAAGCCTCTGGGGCTGGCTCATGCCGTATGGGTAGCCAGAGACTATCTCGGCGACAGCAGTTTTCTCATGTATCTCGGCGACAACCTGATCGGTTCTCGCATTACGGATCAGGTGAGATCCTTTGCCGAAAATAAAGAACTATCGGCGGCCATTTTTCTTAAATCCGTTCCCAATCCCAGATCTTTTGGTGTAGCCGTGGTGGATGATTCGGGAAGGGTTGTCGATCTGGTGGAAAAGCCGGAAGAGCCGCCATCCGATCTGGCTCTTGTGGGTATATACCTTTTCCGTCCGGTAATATTTGAAGCCATATCGAACATTACTCCTTCCAGGCGAGGCGAGCTGGAAATTACCGACGCAATTGCGTGGCTTATCAAGCATGGATACAGAGTGCACAGCCATATTGTTACATCCTGGTGGCTGGATACTGGAAAGAAAGATGATTTGCTTCTGGCTAACGATACCGTAATGGATGAGTGGTTGATCACGGATATTCGGGGAAGCATTGATGCCGGAAGTCGTGTCACAGGGCGGGTCGTTATAGAAGAAGGCGCCAGGATTGAGCAGTCGGTGGTTAGAGGTCCTGCTATTATCGGGTCGGGAGCTATACTTTTGAATGCCCACGTAGGGCCCTTTACGGCTATAGGCAACAACGTGCGCATTGAAAGATCAACAGTAGAACACTGTGTAATCATGGAGGGATGCGTCATAACGGATGTTCCGAGACTGGAACACTCTGTTCTCGGAAGGCGAGTTGTGGTTCGTCCCGCACCCAGAAATCAGGAATCTTTATGCCTTATGGTTGGGGATGATTGCGTTGTGGAAATCAGTAGAAAATAGGTTGCGGGATAGACATAAAAACATTCCGGCGCGGATCAATATGTTGTGGGAAGGTGTCGTTGCGGAGCCACGGAATGACTTGGGTAATTTCCCCGCTCCGTCATTGCAAGCGCCCGGAGGGTGCGTGGCATACTTCTGTCCGTCGTTGCGAGGCCACGAAGTGGCCGTGGCAATCTCTTATGTTACACGGAGAGATTGCTTCGTCGCTTTTCTCCTCGCAGTGACAGCCAGGACAGTCATTGCAGGACAGTCATTGCGAGGCTGCCGAAGGCAGCCGTGGCAATCTCTTGAGATTGCTTCGCCTCCGGCTCGCAATGACGAGATTGCTTCGCTTCGCTCGCAATGACCAACGTGTGTGTCATTGCGAGCACCCGAAGGGTGCGTGGCATACTTCTGTCCGTCATTGCGAGGCCACGAAGTGGCCGTGGTGATTGCTTCGCCTTCGGCTCGCAATGACATAGTAACGAGATTGCTTCGTTGCTTCGCTCCTCGCAATGACGGGAAGAAGCCATCACAATGACAGGAAAAACTCATCGCAATGACGACCAAGATAGGAGCCCGACTGCGCTCTTAAAAAAGGAGGATGGTTATGCTGGCGAAGGTTTTTAGAGAATATGATATTCGGGGAATAGTCGGATCGGAAATTCTCGAGGAAGATGTTCCTGTGCTGGGCAAGGCTTATGGAACTTACATGGCACGGCAGGGAAAGAAACGGATTGTTATTGGTCGGGATTGTCGCCTGAGCTCTGAAAGGTTTCGAGATCTTCTTCTGGAAGGACTGCTGTCTGCGGGAATGGATGTAGTAGATGTAGGAGTCTGTCCTACGCCTGTGTTTTACTTTGCCGTGCGCCATCTGGATCGAGAAGGCGGCATGATGATCACCGCCAGCCATAATCCTCCGGAGTACAACGGCTTTAAGATCTGTAACGGCTACGACACCATCGCCGGAGATGAAATCCAGAAAATCAGGAAAATCATGGAGGAAGGAAACTTTGTCTCCGGCAGGGGCACCTGTCAGGAATACGATATTTTAACGCCCTATAAGGACTTCGTTGTTAATAACATCAAGATGGGCCCCAAGAAACTTCGTATAGCCATCGATGCAGGAAACGCAACAGGCGGACCCGTAGCTCTTCCCATCCTTCAAAGACTTGGCTGCGAAGTTTATCCTCTTTATTGCGAAATGGACGGCACGTTCCCGAATCACGAACCCGATCCGACGGTCATGGAGAACCTGAAAGACATCATTGAGCTGGTAAAACGAGAAAAGCTGGATGTGGGCATTGCCTACGATGGAGATTGCGACCGGCTTGGCGTTGTCGATCATAACGGCAATGTAATTTTCGGCGATCGGCTTATGCTCATCTTTGCACGAGAGATTCTGAGCCGGAAAAAGGGAGCCGTCTTTGTTGCAGAAGTGAAGTGTTCGAAGGTTCTTTTCGATGAGATAGAGAAACTTGGCGGGAAAGCCATTATGTGGAAGACCGGGCATTCTCTCATCAAGGCGAAGATGAAAGAGGTCGGGGCTGACCTTGCCGGCGAAATGAGCGGTCATATGTTCTTCAAAGATCGATATTTCGGTTTTGATGACGGCATTTACGCATCCTGTCGACTTGTAGAGATTCTGTCCAACACGGGAAAGACAATTCCAGAGCTTCTGGAAGGTCTTCCTGAGGTCTTTTCAACCCCGGAAATCAGAGTGCCCTGTCCTGACGAGATCAAATTTGCGGTAGTGGAAAAAGCCAGAGAAAGTTTACGAGACAAGGGCTATAAGGTCATTGATGTGGATGGAGCCCGTGTTGTCTTTCAGGACGGATGGGGGCTTGTAAGGGCTTCCAATACCCAGCCTGTTCTTGTGGTCCGCTATGAAGCCGAAACGCCGGGACGGCTAGAAGAAATTAGAAACATTGTCGAGGAAGCTATCGAGAAAGCGAAGTCAGAACTGGGATCCTGATAGGTAGGGGCAGGCCCTCGTGCCTGCCCGCAGTTCCGTCCGTCATTGCGAGGCCGCCGTGAAGCGGGGGAGGGTGATTGCTTCACTTCGTTCGCAATGACGAGATTGCTTCGCTTCGCTCGCAATGACGAACGTGTGTGTCATTGCGAGCACCCGAAGGGTGCGTGGCAATCCCATAAAAAACAATGATGAGATTGCTTCGTCGCTTCGCTCCTCGCAATGACGGCCAAGAAGAGTCATTGCGAGGC
>CAZWJX010000081.1:0-11705 GCA_964634695.1 uncultured Syntrophobacterales bacterium
GGGAAGGGACAATGAGAGATTGCTTCGCCTTCGCTTCGCTCCGGCTCGCAATGACGAAATAGAGGTGTCATTGCGAGGCTGCCGTTTCCTATTTCGTCATTGCGAGGCTGCCGTAAGGCGGCCGTGGCAATCTCATAAAAAAGCAATGATGAGATTGCTTCGCTTCGCTCGCAATGATATGGGAAGGGACAATGAGAGATTGCTTCGCCCTCACTTCGTTCGGGCTCGCAATGACGGGTGTGGGTGTCATTGCGAGGCTGCCGTAAGGCAGCCGTGGCAATCTCATAAAAGAAGAACAACAGAGAGATTGCTTCGCTTTGCTCGCAATGACACGGGGAGGGACAATGAGAGATTGCTTCGCTTCGCTTTGGCTCGCAATGGCACAATAAACACATTCTCCAGTTACGCATTTTTCAAACAGGTTCAAGGGATGTTAATACGGCCTGCAGTCACGACATTGGCTTCAGACGAGCAGTAGCTCGTCGAGTTGGAAAGGAGGTTGGGTTATGAACCTTGATCTTCATCGGTTGGAGGTTTTGTGTAAGGTCATTGAGACCAGAAGTTTTACAAAAGCGGGCGAGCAAATGTTTCTTTCTCAACCCACTGTGAGCGAACACATCAGGTATCTTGAAGAAGTCGTCGGAGAAAAGCTCATAAACCGCATGGGACGGGAAGCTGTGCCCACTCAGGCCGGTATGATCCTTTATGAATACGCCCGGAAGATGCTTGACCTGAGGCGCCGGGCTATTCAGGCACTGGAACATTTTCGAGGGGCTCTCGCCGGCCATCTCCTCGTTGGAGCCAGCACCATTCCGGGAACCTACATCCTGCCGGAAATCATAGGTAAATTCAGAGCCTCTTTCCCGTCAATCTCTTCTACCGTAGCCATTGCCGGCTCTCGTGCTGTGGTCGATATGCTCCTTGAAGGCCGCGTGGAAATAGCTTTTACAGGCGCCATGTGGCACGACATAAGGCTGGAATGGCGGGAAGTCTGGCGGGATACTCTTGTTCTCGCCGTAAAAGCCTCTGATCCTCTGGCATCGAGGGGTACAATTGGGGTCGGCGACCTGAAGAACATCCCTCTGATACTTCGAGAAAAGGGGTCGGGCACTCGCAAGGTGACGGAAGAGGTTCTGGACCGGATCGGTATAGACGTGGAAAAACTCCATGTTGTTGCAGAACTCGGGAGCACCGAAGCCGTAAGGCAGGGAATCAAAGCCGGCATAGGAGCATCCATCATTTCATCCCGTGCTGTAGAAGAAGACGTAAAACACGGTTCTATCGCCGTCGTTGGGATTGATAAGCTAAACATAGAGCGTCCTTTTTACCTGGTGACTCACAGGAAGAGGCATCTCTCCCCGGTGGCAAGAACCTTCAGAGACTTCATTCTGTCAGGCGATTTGTCAACCTGAAAGGTCGAAATTTCTTGCTATCGGGGATGGCAAAGTAATAGAAATATCTCTCCTGCAAAGATGATTGTAAAAAAGGGGGACGAACTTCTTCATGTCATCCGCACCGAAAAGACTTTACCGGTTCTTTACTTCGCTTCGCTGTGCCGTAATAATTCTTCTGGTTATTGCCGGAGCTTCCATTCTGGGCACGATTATCCCTCAAGGGATGACGGAAGAAGCCGTCCTCACTGCCTTTGGAGAAACCTCTCTAAAAGCCAGGATAATAATCCTTCTCGGCCTTACCGATGTTTACCATACCCTATGGTTTCAGGCCCTTATAGCTCTGCTTGCGGTAAACGTCTCGCTCTGCACCGCCGAAAGGTTTCCGAAGACCTTGAAGTTGTTGGCTCACGAAGATAAAGAGTTCCAGCCGGACAAACTGAGAAAATTCAGCAATTTTTCCGAACTTTCCAGCCATAAACCCTTCGAAGAGGTCATATCATCCATCACGCAATTCTTTCAAAAGCGAGGATGGAAGTTCGTTATAACCAATAGGGGAGAAGGCTATTTTCAAGCCATTTTTACCAAAAGGGAGTTTCTCCAGTTTTCTATCTACGGCGTTCATTTGTCCGTGCTTCTTATTCTTGTTGGAGCTTTTGTGGGATCGTTTTTCGGGTTTAAGGGCACGATGGCCATTCTTCAGGGAGATTCCACAAACGTTGTTAAATTGATGCGAAAGGACAGGGCTTTGATGCTCCCCTTCGAGGTGCGGTGTGACAGGTTTGAGATAAAGTTCTATCCTGACGGGACACCGAGCGATTACATCTCAGAGGTGACAATCCTGGAAAACGGTCGAGAAGTGCAGAAATCGATTATCAGAGTTAATGAGCCTCTTAACTATCGCGGGGTAACCTTCTATCAGGCAACATATGGGACTGTGATAAGCAGGGCTGTTGTAACTTTCACCGACAATAGAACGGGTAAATCCCTTGAGTTGACGCTATCCACCGAAAATGAAGAAACTATTCCCGGAACGAACACCATAGTGCAACTCATGGACTACCGTGAAAAATTTGGGGACTTTGGTCCCGCTGGGGCAATCGGAATGATGGATGAAGGCGAGAGACCTCAGGCAGGCTGGATTCTTGTAAAGTATCCTGACTTTCACGGTAACAGGCTCGGGCATTACCGGGTTGCGGTCAAAGACGTTGAAGCCACTTACTACACCGGGCTTCAGGTCAAGCGAGACCCAGGGATATGGCTAGTGCTCACAGGCTTTCTGGGGCTTGTCATTTTCATGATAGCCACTTTTTACGGAAACCCTTCTAAGGTCTGGTTTCTCGCACAGCAGGAAGGCAAGGTGATGAGAATTTATATTGCTATGAGAAGCAAAGGCATGGCTCAAAATGAGAACTTCTCAAGACTTTGTCATGACATTAAAAACCTACTATGATACTGAAGAACGGTAAATTTCGGAGGTGGATGTGAATAGCTCTATTCTTCTCAGTATTTCGACCTTCGGATGGCTTTTGTGCAGCGTTTTGTATGTGATAATTCTGATATTTCAGAGGGAGTCATTAAGGAAGTTTGCTGTTTCGGCAAGTTTTGCCGTTCTTTTGCTCCATACGGCCGGCATACTTTTTCGCTGGAAGGAATCCTACGATCTGGGTGTTGGACATGCGCCCCTTACGAACCTTTACGAATCGCTGGTTTTCGGATCATGGTCAATTATGCTCGTGTACTTACTGTTCATGCGCCGCTGGAAAATGGTAAACCTCGGTTTTGTGCCGTCGCTTCTTTCCTTTCTTGCCATGGCTTACGCATCATTTTCGCCGAATGTGGAAAGTCGCATCCAGCCTCTCATTCCTGCGTTGAAAAGCAACTGGCTTATAGCCCATGTTATCACCTGTTTTCTGGGATATGCTGCCTTTGCTGTGTCGTTCGGAACAAGTCTTGCCTATATTGTAAAAGCAAAATACGGGGATGCAGGGCTTATTAAAGTTCTTCCTGACTTGAGGAGCCTCGAAAAAATCAACCGTCAGGTTATCATCTTTGGCTTTATGTGGCTTACGGTGGGTATTCTTACGGGAGCCATCTGGGCTGACAGCGCCTGGGGAAGCTACTGGAGCTGGGATCCTAAGGAGACCTGGTCTCTTATAACGTGGCTGGTCTATGCCTCTGTCCTGCATGCTTACAGAAACTGGTCGGGTCAGAGGATAGCCATTCTGTCCATACTCGGTTTTGGATGCGTGATTTTTACGTATCTTGGAGTAAACTTCCTTCTGAGCGGACTTCACTCTTACGGAGCAAGATAAGAGGACAGAATATGTTCGACATAGGCTTTCAGGAAGTAATTGTAATACTTATAGTAGCGCTCATAGTCGTGGGACCCAAAAACCTTCCGCAGGTTGGGAAAGCTCTTGGAAGAGCCGTGGCGGAATTTCGCCGGGCAATGTCGGAAGTTAAGGAAGCCGTAGAATCCAACGATATCGTAAAAGAATTCAAGGAAGAATACGACAGGGCAAAAGAGGGCATTCGTAAAATCCCGGATGAATACATGACTACAGATTCAAGTCAGGAAGATGTTAAACCTTCCGGAACGGACTCTTTAAAAGATGCCGGTAAAAAGTCCTGAAGACAGAGCCCCTTTTCTGGAACATCTCGAAGAACTCAGAGTGCGCCTGATTCGATGTTTTATTGCGGTCATTGTGGGATTTTTCGTCTGTTATGGCTTTAAAGAAGAACTGTTCAGGGTGCTCGTGATGCCCCTTATAAAGGTTCTTCCGGCAGACCGCTCTCAACATCTCATTTATACCGCACCACAGGAAGCGTTCCTTGTTTATGTGAAGATTTCCTTTGTTACCGGCATATTTCTGGCAATGCCTGTCATCATGTTTGAATTCTGGCGGTTTGTGGCTCCAGGGCTTTATGAACACGAAAAGAAATATCTCCTGCCCATAGTCATTGTCACCGTTATGTTCTTTGCGTGTGGAGTAGCCTTTTGCTATTTCGTTGCTCTACCTTTTGGATTTCAGTTCTTCACGTCATTTGCTTCAGAATATATATCGCCCATGATTTCGACGCGTGAGTTTCTATCTTTCACCCTGAAGCTTCTTTTTTCCTTTGGGTTGGTATTTGAACTGCCCGTTGTGGTTTTCTTTCTGGCAAGGCTTGGTATTATTCAAAGCGATTTTCTAAAGAGATACAGACGCTTTGCCATTCTCATAATCTTCATTGTTGCTGCGATAATTACTCCACCGGACGCTCTGTCGCAAATCATCATGGCGATACCTCTCTGTTTGCTTTATGAAATAAGCGTCTGGGTGGCTCACTTTTTTGAAAAGAAGCCTGATGTCACATCGGAACAGACCGAAAAGGATGAAAAGACCGTTGAAAGATTATAATGACAGGGAAGGGAGATAAAAGGTCATGGATGAACCTATTATTCTGGTTATAGCGACAAGGAATTCTGGAAAAACGAGAGAGATCCGATCCTTGCTCAAAGATTTTCCGGTGGAGTTGAAGGATCTAAACGACTTCGGGCCTATTCCGGAACCGGTCGAAGACGGAACAACTTTTGAAGAAAACGCTTACAAGAAGGCGTCTTTTACTGCGAAGGTTCTGGGCCTTCCCACACTGGCCGATGATTCAGGCCTTGAGGTGGAGGCTCTCGGCGGAGCTCCTGGTGTTCATTCGGCTCGATACGCCGGGACTAACGCTATTGACGAGGAAAATAATCGGAAACTTCTTAAAGAGATGGAAGGCATTAAGAATCGTAAGGCGCGGTTTTGCTGTGTTATTTCCATTGCCGTGCCGACGGGATACGCTCTTACCTACGAAGGATACTGTGAAGGCGAAATCCTGGAGGCTCCCCGCGGGACAGGTGGATTTGGATACGATCCGCTGTTTTTTTATCCTCCTCTGGGAAAAACCTTTGCTGAGATGACAGTTGAGGAAAAAAGTTCTGTGAGCCACCGGGGCAGGGCTCTTCAGGAGCTCAGGAAAGAATTCGATAAGGTTCTTTTGTGGATACGACAACGGCTTGAAGAAGAAAGGCGATTGCTGGGTTACGGCTGTGAAGATGAACATCGGCGCTAAAAGCATGGATACTTACATAAGAGCCATTGAAGAAGTTATTCATAGGTGGTCTCGGGAAGGCATTCCGCCACGGTGGACGCTCGTTGAGGATTTGAAAAAGCTGATTCAGCTCAAAAAATCCCTTGATGTTTCTTCCGTTATGCCGGTGCCATTTCGGCTCATTACTGCAACTCTTGATGATGGATGGGGACTTGGCATTGAAATTATTCATCATGCTTGCGATGTGCTCGGCATTCATTACATTTTCCTCGGACTGATGAAGTCGGCAAACGAAATAGCACAGGCATGTGAATCAGAAAATCCCGATGCGGTGGGGGTTACTGTTCTTCAGGATGACACGGTCGAGGAACTTCTGTTACTTCGCCGCCTTCTTCCTGTTCAAACCGAACTTTTTGCCGGAGGCCCGGGAATTAGAGAGTTTAAGCCTCCGGCGGGAGTTCTTATATTGAATAACATTATTGACTTCATGTCACATTTTGTCGGGAGGGTACGAAGTGGCAAAAATTAGCTACTACATCCCTGATAACACTGGATGGATAGAAAAGGCGGTAAGGTTTGTAACTAAACGGGAGCTGCCTTTGTGGGACTTCCCAAGAAATGTCCAGATTCAGACCATTGCCGCCTGTAACACTCACTGCATCTTCTGTCCTCACGGTAAGACGAAAAACCCACTACCTCGAGGATCTATGGATTGGGATCTTTACAGGAAGATAATCGATGAAATCACCGAACACAGAGTGTTTCGTATAAGCCCTTATTTGATGAATGAGCCTTTGATGGATAAGGAGATCGGGGAAAGAATCAGATACATCTCGTCGCGAAAGAAATATCCCACTTACACCAAAATCAATACCAATGCGAGTCTTTTAACCGAAGAGATGGCACGTGATCTTCTGGATTCGGGTCTTGATGTGCTGACATGCAGCGTCCACGGCATCGTTAAGGAAAAATATGAAAAGACAATGGTTGGGTTGAAGCTGGAAGAAGTGCTGGAGAATATCGATCGATTTCTTGAGTTAAAGAAAAAACTTCGAAAGAAAAAACCGGAGCTTCGGATAACTATGGTGCGGACGAAGCTTATCGAACCTGATATAGAAAAAATCAAGGAGTACTGGGGTAAAAGAAAGGTTCGAGTAGCCATTCGACCTATGAGTAACCGGGCTCACGATAGCCTCTCGTCTCTCGATATTAACGCCCGTCCCCTTATGCCTTTTACCTGGTGCCATAGACTCTTTGAGCAGATTTACATAAACGTCAAAGGACAGCTTCTCATCTGCTGTAACGATTGGGAACAGACAACCGTTCTGGGAGATCTTACGAAGCAGTCCATATATGAAGCGTGGCATAGTGAGGCTTACATGGATGTGAGGAGAAGATTTCTGAAAGGTCAGGTAAAGGGTATGCTCTGCGAAACCTGTCTTATGCAGCCGGAATAGAATAAACCGGTGGCGAGCCGGCTCAAAAAAGCTGATTTAATGAATTACAACAGGTGTATTTCATGCAGAGCTTAGACGGGTAAAGGAAAGTCATTGCGGGACCACCGTTTCTTATTACGTCATTGCAAGGCTGCCGAAAGGCAACCGTCGTGATTGCTTCGCCTCCGGCTCGCAATGACGAATGTGTGAGTCATTGCGAGGCCAGGTTGGTCTTTTGCGTCATTGCGAGGCCACGAAGTGGCCGTGGCAATCTCTTTTTTCCAAAACAAAGAGATTGCTTCGCTTCGCTCGCAATGACAAGATACGAGATTGCTTCGTCGCTTCGCTCCTCGCAATGACGCACCCGTTCCCGTCATTTCGAGCGCCCGGAGGGCGCGTGGCAATCTCCACCGAATCAGTCATTGCGAGCAGTCCAAAGGACTGCGTGGCAATCTTAAGAGATTGCTTCGCCCTCACTTCGTTCGAGCTCGCAATGACACCTTTATTTCGTCATTGCGAGGCTGCCGTAAGGCAGCCGTGGCAATCTCTTTTTTTCAAAACAAGGAGATTGCTTCGCTTCGCTTCGCTCGCAATGACAAGATACGAGATTGCTTCGTCGCTTCGCTCCTCGCAATGACACAAGGCCTCGCAATGATATACAATGACGTATTATGGGGGATTGTTTTCCCTACCTCTGGTCCGCCGTGGGCGGACAACGGCAGAGGTAGGGTGATTATCGAGCAGCCTGGCAAGGCTTAAGGTTTCTTCTACTGTGTGGTCAGACCAAGCTCCTTCATGGGATCTACACCAGGGCGGGCAAGAGCTTGAGGTGTTGTCCCTGTGGGGAGGGTAAACTCATAGAGTTTTGAAACAAAACGTTCTGGAGTCTCAAGATAGTTAAGATACCACAGGTCAAGACAGAGCCTCTGAACCGTTGCGGAGGTTATAGATTCACAACCGGTGTTCGATGTAGCGAAAGTAAAACCAAGAACAACGCCTTCCCATTGTTGCGTCGAAGGATTTTGACGATAAAGAATGGTAGACGCATTCTTCACATCTGCTCTCCACTTAGCTTTGTCGTCTGATGTGGGATAAGTAACAGCATAGCCTTTCTTGCCGGGCGTGGTGTTCAGCATGATTTGAAGTGCATCTTCCTTACACCAGGGATCCACACTCTGCACGAAGTAGGAGCCTCCTGGAAGGGGAGGAAAATTCTTTTTAGCCCAGTTTGCCATGAGAATGCCGGACGTCACTCCCGGGCAGTAATGGTCATGAAAAGTAACCGAGTTCATAACGTAATCTGGAACACCAAGTGCCGCCGCATTTGCAATCGTGACTATTGAAAATTCGTTGCCGCCGAAGACCTTCTGAGATGCCATACGGTCGAATTCAGACGCATGTGAGATGAGATACTGGGCATCTATACGTTCAACCACGGGGCCTCTGAAGACAGATGGAGGCAGCCTTGAAAAATCGGTTTTCCCCTTCACAGCATCGCTTATCAGTTCAAGATAGGCACATTTGCCTGAGGCAGGATCGTAGAAGGCAAACCACAATGGTTTGAATACGTCTCTATGAACCAGAACCAGCGTTTTGTCCCCGATACCAACCGGAAGAGATCTTGTGATACCATCCACGACACCTATAGTTGATAGTCCATTAACTTCAACATAGCCGGCATCTGTTAAAACTATCAGCCCGTAAGACTTGCCAAGCGCCCTCTGCGCAATAGATGATGCTTTGTATCCCAGTATCGCCCAGTTATCATAATTTGAGTCTGCAGAAGCCTGCTGGACTGATCCCGTTGGGTAGAATCCACAGGCGGCAAGTATAAAAACACTGATGAATACAACGGTTTTCCACTTAATCATTGGTATCTCCTCCCCGAGGTTAATTGTTTAACCGTCATTGACTCACTAGAAAGCCAGAGAAATGGACGCCTTCACCGTAAAGGGAGCTCCTACCGAGTAAGTGGTTCCCCCGGTGATGGCATCGTCCATTGCGTTCACCAGAGAAACGTATTTTTTGTTGAAGATGTTATCAAATTCCAGAGATATACCCAGATTCTTGGCCTGTGTGATAAAGGGGATACTCTCTTTCGTATAGCTTATTTTCAGATCGAATACGGTGTAAGATGAAACTTCTTCCTTATGCTCAGCATCTCCGTAGCGCTTGCCCACATAGCGCATTCTGGGAACAATTTCGAAATCGTTCCACTTAGCAATCACTCCCGAAACGACCGTCCATTTTGGTGTGTCAACTACCTGCTTTCCGTCGGTGTAAAGAGTTTTTCCCCTGTAAGTAATGTCACCATCGTAGGAAAGATCCGTATAAGTAGGATTTACAAAGATAGTTAGCCAGTCGGAAACATAGACACTGGTTCCCAGCTCTACCCCGTATCCCGTAGCCTTTCCTATGTTTTGCTGGTAGTTAAGATCAACTCTAGGATCATACACCGTGGTAAGAAGCTTATCGTGTTTAGAGTAGAAAAAGGTCGGATTGACTTCGAAGAAATCCTTGCGAAGCCTGAGTCCCACATCGACATTGTCAGACCTTTCTATATTGTAACCCTGAAAGAGATCGTTGAGGTTTATTCCGGCGTTCTGGAATTTGGTGCGGTTGTTACTGTAGAGAGTAACCAGAGGCATGTAGGCGTAAGGACGGATGAAATTCTTGCCGTAACTTGCGTAGGCTTCAATCTCATCTGTAATTTTGTAAGACACTCCGGCGGTTGGAAGCCAGATGTCGTAGGTTCGTCCCTGTCGGTCGAGATCGGCGGCACGAATAAGGTTCCACGGATTTTTAGGATCGCTTACGTATCCTTCGCTGTCAGAATCCTTGAAGTTAAAATATTTCGCCCCAACCTGCCAGTTGAACCTGTCCAGAGTCCCGGCAAGTTTCACATAAGGGCTGTTTATGTAAGTGGTGCCTGTTGTGCCTGTTACCCCCATCCCCTGATAAACAAGGGTTTTCTGGGATGTAATGCCCCAGTTTCTGGAGCTTATGTCCATGTCAGAGGCTTCGAAGTGATGTCCCACAGTGGCCTTAGCCCAGGGGGTATCCGTCGATGTCTCAACTATGAACCCTTTTCTTTCTATGTTTCTCATTCGTTCCTGCATTCTGGCGCCCGTTGAGCCACCAGATACACCATCCCGAATGTTTGCATCCTCTTCGGAAAAATAGGGCTTTATGGACACATCAAACTGGTCTAAGAATTTAGCCTTTACCGGAAGCATAAAATCCCGGTTCTGATGCCATTCACGATTATACTTGTAATAGTACATATCCTGAGCCGGTTGACCGGTAAGAGATTCGTTAAAGTCCAGCTTTCGGTAAGTATCAAGGTCTCTACTCTGTGCGTAGTTTAGAGAACGATACTTATCGTGCTGAATTTCGTTCCAGTTTCCTAAGAAATCTATTTCTGCGTTTCCAAGAGGCTGAACAAACGTGGTGTTGAAGTTATACCGCGGTCCGATGTCTCCGGGACCCTTCCATTTGTCCGCCTGATTGTATGAAAATGAGAGTGAAACGCGGCTGTCTAGAGGTCCGACCTTTCCCGAGTCTCCACGGATAAAAGACCTCGTGTAGCCGTAGGAACCGACGGACTGAGTAAACTCCACATTTCGTTCCTGCTGAGCCCACTTCGGTCTGAGCTCAACGGCTCCACCTCTGTTACCCACGCCCGATCCCAGATCGCCCGGCACTGCGCCTTTATAGATTGCAACGCTTTCGAAGTTTTCCATGTCGTAGAGATAGGCGCGGGGCCCCATGGGATTACCGCCATAGTTGGGAACGCCATCAATGGTCATTGCACCGAGGTAGCCGCGGACGCCTCGAATCCTTACGTTCATCTGTTCAGAAGCCAGATTGTAGGGATCGATGCCCTCAAAAACCACGCCGGGCACGATGCTGAGAGCTTCATAGACGTTGGTTTTCGCCTTCTCTCCCTGAATCTCAAGTCCTTTGCGAGTAACCTCTGTGCCCGTATAGACCGTCTCACCCGGCTGCTTCGTTGGAGTGACGATTTTCACTCCCTTCACCACTATTTCTTCCAGCTGCTTCTACTGTTGTTTCTCTTCTACTGTTGATTCGTCAGCGGAAGCCCACGAAAAACCCCCCAGGCCCCAAAGAAGACACAGTAACGCAACAAATAAAAACCGCATGATCTCTCCCTCCTCATCAGTCAAAAGATGGAATCTACCAAACTTTTCCCTTCAGGGGGTCATGGATTCCTTCAGGAATACCTGCTTTAGCTGACTTTGACTTAAATTAAAGGCTTCTTGCCTTGATAATTTCCCTATCTTAAAAGGATATGGATGAGTTACCTATAACCTTTCATATTCACGAAGTCAAGGCGAAAGTGAATGTGTTTATCGTGTCATTGCGAGGCCACGTCGTTCTTTTGCGTCATTGCGAGGCCGCCGTAAGGCGGCCGTGGCAATCTCTTTGTTGCCCTTCCCTGTGTCATCGCGAGCCCGAACGGAGTGAGGGCGAAGCAATCTCGTCATTTGTATTTCCCTTGTGTCATTGCGAGCCGAAGCGAAGTGGAGGCGAAGCAATTTCTTCCTTGTCCTTCCCCGTGCCATTGCGAACGAAGTGAAGCAATCTCTCTGTTCCCGAGTTTGTCACGCGAATGGCGTTTTTGGGTAATTTTCGGTCGTTGCTATCCAATAAGCTATTGAAAAATCTGACCACTGGGTATTGAAAATCGATATGTAGGGTTAGATTCTGGATTTTTTCTATTGGCTTCGGCCTAAAAATGTGATGTTCGTGCTCTGCTATGTATATTCGAAGAGCAAGA
>CAZWJX010000082.1:0-1571 GCA_964634695.1 uncultured Syntrophobacterales bacterium
CGAGCCCGAACGAAGTGAGGGCGAAGCAATCTCATCATTGCAAGCGAAACGAAGCAATCTCTTTTTGTTATGACAATCTCGGGCCAGAAGTGATCCCGATACTGATTAAGTCTCTCACTTCTCACTCTACCTGACCGCTTCTTCTGAAAGAATCGCAATGTCAAAATCCTCATGGTGCATGGAAGGGTCGGCTTGAAGATATATTCTGGAATGCAAGACTTCTTCGATGTATTCAAAGGAGGCTCTCTCCTCCTCGTAGAACAACGCAATTACTTCGGGATGGGCTCTTATCACAAGGGGCTTTCCAAGATACTCACCCTTTTCTCTTTCTATCGCTCTTAGAATTTCATAACAGACGGCCTGCCTGGACATAATAAAGCCGGTACCATCACAATAAGGACAGGGTTCATGGAGAAGGCGCCCTATGCTCTCTCTGGTTCTTTTGCGGGTCATCTGAACGAGTCCAAACTCTGACATTGGAAGAACTTTGGTCTTACTGCGATCTCGCTTAAGAGCGTCCACAAGAGCCTGAAAAACCCGCTCTCTGTCTGAAGGCTTATCCATATCGATAAAGTCAATAATTATAATCCCACCGATATTTCTGAGCCTTAATTGACAGGCGATTTCCTGAACGGCTTCAAGGTTTGTCTTAAGAATCGTTTCATCCAGGTTTCTTTTCCCGACATATCGTCCCGTATTGACATCGATTGTGGTAAGGGCTTCTGTTGATTCGATAACAATATAACCTCCGGACTTGAGCCATACTTTTTTCTCAAGAGCCCGTTGTATTTCCATCTCAATGCCGTAAAAATCGAATATGGGCTGACTTCCCCTGTAAAGTTCTACCTGTGAGATAAGACCGGGAGCAAAGGCTTCCAGAAACCGGACGATCTTTTCATATTCTTTTTCGGAATCTACAATGAGTTTTTCGACTTCCCGGGCGAAAAGATCTCTGGCAGCCCTGAGAGTAACGTCCAGTTCACGGTAAACAAGCGACGGCACGGGGGCCTTCAAAGATTTTTCTTTGATATTTTCCCACACTTTCAGCAAAAAATCCATTTCAGCGGCAAGTCTTTTTTCATCAGACCCCTCAGCAGCGGTTCTAACGATAAAACCGACATTCGGTGGCTTGATAGCGCTCACCACTTCACGGAGTCGTTCCCTTTCACCTTCGTCTTCTATACGTCGAGAAACGCCCACATGGCGCACAAGGGGCATAAGAACCAGTCTTCTCCCCGGAATAGTGATATTTGTTGTCAATCTGGCTCCCTTGGTTCCCAGAGGTTCTTTGGCTATCTGGACGATAATTTCCTGACCCTCTTTAAGTCGATCTTCTATGGAAGAAGGTGCCAGAACAGGTGCGGGTATGCTAACAGTCCTTTCGGCATCGCTATCTTCAGCCTCGTCCACATCATCCTCGGGTCGATCGACTCTGAGAAACTCCGTAACCGTAACATCATCATGATTCAGTATCAGATCTCCCACGTGAAGAAAGGCCGCCCTTTCAAGACCAATGTCCACAAAGGCGGATTGCATTCCGGGCAGGACTCTAACGACTCTTCCCTTATATA
>CAZWJX010000082.1:1581-11387 GCA_964634695.1 uncultured Syntrophobacterales bacterium
TGGACGTTCAAAATAAAATTCTACCACATGTCCATTTTCAATCAGAGCAACCCTTGTCTCATAAGGAGCCGCATTTATTACAAGCTCTCCGGACATAAACTACTTTGCCCCTTCCCTATTCTCATACTCATTGTAAATCTCAATTTTTATTACCCTGAACGGCCCAGCTCCTATCTCGTTTCCTATTCCCGCCATAATGAATAGATCCTTCGGTCTCATGATATGCTCATGAGTTTCCCTGATGCCGATCATTACCTCTCCATCGCCGGTATCTTCAAATTCCTTCCAGTAATTATCAAGACTAATTTCCGTGGAGAGTTTTTTCTTCGCAACGGGAACTATACACCTATCTCTTTGATGCCACAACCGGCTTAATTTCTGCTTTTCCGCCTGTTCAAGCCCCTCAACACGATAGATGACAAATCGAGCCGGTTTTTCCTTATCTCGTCCTTTTCTGGAAACAGGCTCGATCTTTCGTATTCTGATGCCTTCAGGAAGCTGTGTATTCCATTTTTGCAGTATTTCTTCCGGAGGAAGATATTCAGAAAGAGCGATCCAGCCCTCCTCGCACAGGCTTTCCAACCCAACGGGAAGGGCCTGATCAAAGGAAAGTCGGGGATGCGGGTGAAACCCTTTCGAAAAAGCCACCGGAATTCCGGCTCTACGAACACTTCTTGACATTATACGTTGAAGATCAGTCTGGCCTATGAACTTCGTAGCACCGGTTTTCTCATATACGAAATTGTACCAGAAAACAGTATCCGACTGCGCTGTGAAAGTCTCTTCTTTAATGTCAGCCTTATTACCTGACCTTTCACCCAACGTCGGAGAAGCATCTTTAACAATGACGGGTTTTATCATCTTAAAGTCACACACGCCACATCTGCTGCAATGTCCCGATCGACAGTCGGGTGTGTATTCTAACAACCGGGCCCTTTCTAGTTCTCTCAGAAGAAACTCCCTGGATACTCCGCACGAAATATGATCCCAGGGTAAAATTTCTTCAGGGGAAATATCTCTGTTAGCAAAAAAAGCAGGATCAATTCCTTCCTGATGAGCGGCCTGCCACCAGATTTCGTCGTTGAAAAGCTCCGTCCAGCCGTCCATGCGAGCTCCGTTCAGCCACGCTCGCCAGATAACCCTTCCCAGACGCCTGTCACCTCTTGCGAACACTGCTTCCCAGAAGCTCTGGCGCGAATCGTGCCATTTCAATTCAACGCCGCGGAATCGTCTGATCCTTTCCCTCAAAAATTCAAGTCTTCTCTCTACCTCCCCTTGCCGTATTTGCCCGCACCACTGAAAAGGCGTATGAGGTTTTGGAACAAAGGTTGACACGCTGACGTGGAGCCCCGCCCGAAAAGTTTTTGCTTTATGCCATAGTGTCCTGACAAGTTCCACAATCCCTTCCAGATCTTCGTCGGTTTCGCCTGGAAGCCCGATCATGAAATAGAGTTTTATCAGCCTCCATCCGAGAGAGAAAGCCTGTTCTGCTGTTTTCAAAAGCGAATCCGTATCTATTGCCTTATTGATATACCGCCTGAGTCTTTCCGTACCGGCTTCGGGCGCCAGCGTAAATCCTGTTTTTCTAACGCTCCTGATAAGCTTCATCATCTCGGGAGTTAAAGTGCCTACTCGAAGAGACGGCAGTGAAATGGCGACGCGTTCTGGCATAAATTTAAGAATTAGAGCCCTCATTAATTCTTCAATCGTCGAATAGTCCCCGGCACTGAGAGACAGCAACGACACATCTTCATACCCTGTCCGACGGAGACTTTCTCCGATCTTGCTCACAAGACGTTCGGGATTCCTTTCCCTGACAGGTCTGTAAATATAGCCGGCCTGGCAGAACCGGCAGCCTCGAGTGCACCCTCTTGCTATTTCCACATTCAGCCTGTCATGGATAACCTGGATGGCAGGGACAAGATCACAGGCAGGAAAAGGAGATGCTTCATCAATTGATGACAGAACACGCTTCGTAACCTGCGAATAATCCTCAAACTTTCTTTTTACTTCCGCTATTGTGCCGTTATCGCTGAAGGAAAAGGAAAAAAACGACGGAATGTATATACCGGGAATGTGCCTGAGCTCCTCCAGACATTCTTGCCTGCTTTTACGGGATCTTTTCCAGTTCCTGATTTTTTCGGTGATTTCAAGAACTATTTCTTCCCCTTCGCCAATCACCACGAAATCAAAAAAATCGGCGACAGGCTCAGGGTTAAACGCACAGGAGCCGCCGGCGACAACCCAGGGATGCTCGTCCTTTCTGTCACGCGCCCAGACAGGGACGCCGCCCAGATCTAAAAGAGTAATAATGTTTGTGTAGGAAAGTTCGTACTGTAAACTTATACCGATTATATCGAAATCACAAAGTGGTCTTCCTGTTTCCAGTGCTGTAAGGCGAACCCCAGAATTTCGTAACTTCTGTTCCATATCAAGCCACGGTGCATAGACCCGATCGGCGAGAACTCCATCAACACGATTTAGAATCTGATACAGAAGTCTTAACCCCAGATGACTGAAGCCAACTTCGTAAACATCGGGAAACGCCAGAACCCATCTTACTTCTGCATCATCCCACGACTTTCTGAAAGCATTCCATTCGCTTCCTATGTAACGCCCCGGTTTTGCTACATCCAGAAGGTTTACCGCTCTTGAAATATGCACGTTCGTTTTCCTGCTCCTTGTTTTTTATATTCTCTTAACGACTTTTACAATTTCAGAAGCAGCGATATCAATATCTTCTATGGTTGTAAATCTTCCAACTGAAAGCCTTATTGTTCCCATGGCCACTTCTGGAGGCACACCCATTGCCTCGAGCACATGGGAAATCCTGACCTCATGAGAATGACAGGCGGCACCGGCGGAAGCAGCTACGCCGGTAAGACTTCGCAAAATATCATCGGCTTTTTTACCCGGAAACCCAATACTGAGAGTATTAGGAAGACGGAAAGCCTTCGCCCCATGAACAACAGCATCAGGAACAGCTTCCAGAATTCTGACGGCAAGACTATCTCTCAGATTGCTCAACCTGACCATCTCCTCCTGAAGTTCCTGCCCGGCAATCGATGCGGCCTCGCCAAGCGCCACAAGAAAGGATACGTTCTCTGTTCCAGGTCTCAATCCCCGTTCTTGCCCGGCTCCAAAGATGATCTTTTCCAGAGGTGCACCTCTACGTTTGTACAGGGCGCCAATTCCTTTAGGCGCATAGAGCTTATGTCCCGCTATTGTCATAAAATCAACACCGAGCCCGCTCACAACTGCAGGAATTTTTCCCACACTCTGAGCTGCATCGGTGTGAAAAAGCACTTCCCGTTCTCGGGCTATACGGGCAATTTCTGCTACAGGTTGAACCGTACCAACCTCATTATTTGCATGCATAACGGATATAAGGATGGAGTCCTTCCTGAGAGCCTTCCTTATGTCATCGGGGTCCACAAGCCCCTGATCGTTAACGGGAACAAAGGTAACATCGAACCCGCGATTTAGAAGTTCAAGACAGGGTTCTATGATTGCGGGATGCTCAATTCTGGTGGTTACAATGTGCTTTCCTTTATGTTCAAGAGCCTTCGCCACCCCGAAAAGAACCAGATTGTTCGACTCTGTTCCGCCGCTTGTAAATATGATCTCGTCGGGATCACATCCAAGTAACTGAGCCAGCTTCTGCCTCGCCGATTCAACTGCATTTCTGGCTTCTTTACCGTAAAAATGGCCACTCGATGGATTGCCGAAGCGATCCCGGAGATAAGGAAGCATGGCTTCCAAAACTCTGGGATCCACTGGTGTCGTTGCGTTGTAATCCAGATATATTGGCTTGTTAATTCCAGACATTTCTCCTCTCCTTCTGACAGATAGCCATATAAACGTAGCTAATAGAACACACAACCGATTATTTCTGCAATACATTCATTTCTGCTGGAATCTCTTAGCGAGATCGATATAAATAGAATGGATACAAAAGGAGAAAAGATCTTTCTATGGAGGGTCTCGTGACACTGCCACAGCCCATAAATGATGACGAGCTAAATAAGAAAATCGAAGATGCGATTCATCGAATACTCGAATCCCGTCTTGAAAATTTCTTCCTGGAAAAAATCGCCCCTCTAGTAAAAGAAGACGAAATCCGGGTGAAAGAACTTTCCATTCTGGAACGAATAGTCAGAGTAGAAGAAGAGCTGAAAGCCCTCAGACAGATAGAAAGTGCTCGTTTTGAAACGGCGGAAGAACGGTTTGAATCTCTTCAACGGGAGATGCATGTTCGTTTTGAAGCGATAGAAACAAGTCTCGAGAATATTCAAAGAGAAATGAGCGCGCGTTTTGTGGTAACGGATGAGCGGTTTATGGCTCTCCAGCGCGAAATACATGTCCACTTTGAAGCAATGGAAAAACGATTTGAGAACTTCCAAAGAGAAAGTAACGCGCGCTTCGAGGCAATGGACGAGCGGTTTATGGCCCTACAGCGCGAAATGCATGTTCGGTTCGAAGCAATGGAAAAACGATTCGAGAATCTACAAAGAGAAATGAACACCCGCTTCGAAGCAATGGAAAGGCGATTTGAGAATCTCCAGAGGGAAATGACTTCACGCTTCGAGGCAATGGACGAGCGGTTTATGGCCCTACAGCGCGAAATGCATGTTCGGTTCGAAGCAATGGAAAAACGATTCGAGAATCTACAAAGAGAAATGAACACCCGCTTCGAAGCAATGGAAAGGCGATTTGAGAATCTCCAGAGGGAAATGACTTCACGCTTCGAGGCAATGGACGAGCGGTTTGTAACTCTTCAACGGGAGATGAATGCCAGGTTTGAAGCTTTACAGCGCGAAACTAATGCTCGATTCGAAGCGATAGAAAAGCGGTTTTTAGTCCTTCAGTGGACAATGGGACTGGGATTTTCATTTCTTACAGTGTTAATGGGGCTTTTAAAATTCTGGCATTGAGTCGTAACCGGCTTTTGCTTGACTCCCGGATTTCATAAGTGATAGATCTATTATCGAGCTTAAATCTCAGGTGCCATTTTACGGCTTAATAGGGAATCCCGTGAAAATCGGGAGCGGTCCCGCCGCTGTGATCCTCGATACCTCCTATGAGGTAAGCCTTTTCGCATTGTAAGCCACTGTCCCTAAGGATGGGAAGGCAGCGGAAAGGTCGAGGAGAGCCAGAAGACCTGCCTGAGATTGACGGTGTAAAGGCGCGGGTTATACGTCTTTCAGCCGTCTAAAAAGGACGAAGAAGAACGGGTGCAGTCCTTGGAGCCTTCATGGTTTCAAGGACTTTTTGTTTTTAACGGGCAAAAAACTAGCGCACAGGAGGTTTGAAAATGAAAGGCTTTGTCGCAACTCTCTGTTTCTTATGCCTTGTTATCTGGTCCGCAATTTCCCTTGTTTACGCAGGAGAAAAAGAATCTGACGACGCGACACTTGAACCGATCGTTGTTACGGCAAGCAGAATTCCGGAAAAAGTGGGGGATGTTCCGGCACGGATTGATGTAATAACGAGGGAAGAAATAGAAAAATCCGGAGCAAGAGATTTATCGGAACTTCTTATAGATAAACTGCCGTCCCACTTTCACCGCTATCCCGGTGCTCTAACTTCGGTTGACATCAGGGGGTTCAGAACCGATACTCATGGTACAGACATAAAAGGCCGGGTCCTCATACTCATTGACGGACACAGGGCGGGCACAGGAAACATCACAGCAATACCCATTGAAAATGTGGAACGTGTAGAAATAGTTCGAGGGCCCGCATCGGTCGTCTATGGTTCTGCGGCAATGGGGGGAGTGATTAACATCATTACCCGTCAGGGGAGCGGAAAGCCTCAGGGTCAGGTAGGGGGAGAATACGGAAGCTGGAATCAGTTCAGAACCTGGGCAAGGGTTTCTTCTGGCGCTCTGGACGACAAATTCGGTATTTCCATTTCCGGAAGAACCTATCAACAACTGGATGACTATAAAAACGGTGCGGGAAGCACAGTTGAAAATACTCACTATCACGACGAAGCCTATAGCCTTAGCCTCAGAACTACCCCCATTCAGAATCATACTCTGTCTTTAGTGGCTCAGTATTTCCGAGCATGGGATGTTGGAACACCTGGAGCTGACTACGCACCGGATTATAACGATTACAAAAACATCCTGCGAAGATACCTCTCACTCGCCTATGACGGCTCGCTCTCATCTCCCGAGATAAGTTACCATATCAGCACCTACACGGTTATGAATCGGGATACATGGAACGATCCCGATATGGCCTGGGGATATTTCGCCACCTCTACCGAGGCTGAAACAAGCGGAACCAGAGCACAATTCTCCATCCCCACCTTCTCTTTTGGAAAGCTTCTAGTGGGAACCGATTGGGATCACGTTCGAGTTATCTCTTGGAATTCTCCGCAGTCGGCCCCTTTTTCACCCAGAAGTAAATACGACAATTATGCCTTCTTCGGTGAAGAGAAAATCAAATGGGAAAAGTTAACTCTAACTCTGGGTGTGCGTCACGACATATATGACGAATCAATAAAAAGCACCTATGGACTTACGGTAACACCGGGAAGTGAGACTTTCTCTCATACGAGCTGGCGATCCGGTGCAACTTATGAAATGCTGGATGGCCTGTTCGGGCGTGCATCTGTAGGAACGGGCTTTCGGGCACCTTCGGCTGACGAACTGGCTGGAAGGTATCAAACGAGCTGGACAAAGCTTGTAGGTAATCCCGATCTCAAACCGGAAAAAAGCACAACCTACGAAATAGGGCTGGATTTAAGGCGGAACAGGTTATCTGCTGGAGTTGATTTCTTCTATTCCGATTATACCGATCGCATTGCAAGCGGCTTCAGAACATGCATCAACGGAGACTGCTCCTGGACTACTTACAAAAACGTAGATGGAGCAACCCTTGCCGCTCTGGAAGCTTATGCTTCTTACAAGATTCCGGTCGAATCATTTTACTTTGAACCCTTCGTAAACGGAATATACTACTTGAAACGCAGAATGGAAGACGACTCCTATACTTCAACACTCCAATCGGATGTGGTGCCATACGTATCAAAAGAAAATCTTATAATCGGACTGACCGTCGGCTACATGAACAAAGCCGATCTCACCTTTCAGGCAAATTACCACGGGAAACAATACGTGCAGGACTGGAATTATTTTTCTCCCACTTACGGAAAAGCTGTAGAAAAAGGCGGTTTCACAGTTTATTCGCTGAGAATTTCATGCCATCCCATGCCTAACCTTACGCCTTACATCAGGATCGATAACCTGACCGATAAAAACTATTCCTTTGTGGACGGATACCCGATGCCCGGCATAACGGTTATCGGAGGAATTAAATACGATTTCTGACTAAAACTACGGAGTGCTTAAAACGATGAAAAGATCAGATCCGATAGAAGTGTCTCAAAAAGTTTTACTGATCCTAACCTGCCTTTTCATGTTGTTGGGATACAGACAGCAGGGGTGTGCGTTCTGCACAGGTTCCGAGCTCGCAGCAACCGGAACCAGGATAGATATCCAGCCTGGCACTCCGGAGCGAGTTGTGTCACTCGTCCCGTCGGTCACAGAAATCATCGAAAGGCTGGGAGATGGCGATAAAATCGTGGGAATTTCCATTCACGACCGTATGCCACTTACAGGTGAGCGAAGTATTGCAGGAAGTTTCTTTCACCCGGTCATTCCGGCTATAAAAAGCCTGCGCCCTGATACGGTTATTGTCACTCAACGCCATCACAACATTCTGGCAAAACAATTACCTGGCGTGTACATCATACCCGTAGAAATAAACTCGGTCGATAATCTTTACGAAACAATCCGCCACATGGGCCGTCTGTTTCATCGAGAAAGAGAGGCCGAAGAACTTGTCTCTGAGATTCGGGGCGAAATAGAGCTTATTCAAAAGAAGATCGCAAAAATCCCGAACTTTCGGCCCGTTCGAGTAATGCGCTTTATGGGCAGAGCAGATTCTCAAACGGTTATGACCCCCGGAGATGATTCCTTCCAGAATGAGCTTATTCGCCTTGCAGGCGGATCGCCACCACAGCTGGGCAAGAAAGGACAGATAGTTCCTATTTCCCTTGACGAGTGGCTGAAGTTCGATCCGGAATTTCTTTACGGCTGTGGAGAAGACAGGCAGGTTGCAGAAAAGTTCTTTTCGCTTCCCGGCTGGAAAGACGTTACGGCAATCAAGAAGGGGAATATAGCCTACTTCCCGTGCGATCTGACATGCCGCATATCGCCCCATACAGGAAAGTTCATTCAGTGGCTTGCCTCAAAGCTTTACAGTAACGAATTTGGTGATCCATCTAACTGGGTTTACAAACCTCACAAAAAAGCTACCAAATCTCTTCCAGTGTATCTTCCTTATGTCGAATCCGCCGAAGTAGTAACTACAACTCTTATGGATTTTACGAATAAGACTCTTCTTGTTCGATTCAAAGAACCTCTCGAGGTTCTCTCTACCCTGGAGGGTTTTGCAAGCGGTAGAAAGATTGTGGGAAACCACTATTCCCCGCCACCTCTCTGGGATATAAGCCACAGGCTCGGACTGGATCGGTGGCGTAAACTCGTTGAAGATGCCCTTGAAGTAAGCTCATCCGGGGCATCTCTTCTTTTCACCGGAGCAAATATGGACAATCTCTCACTTCAGGTAAGAACACATGGTGATTTGATCGTGTATGCTCTTATAACAGCCGGAGCCGAATCGAACGCTCTGAGAGCATCCAGAGACGAGGGACCCTGGGAAGAGCCGGGAACAATCAACATAATTATTATGACGAACCGAAAGCTATCACAACGAGCCATGGCAAGAGCCATTATAACGGCAACGGAAGCCAAGACGGCAGCACTTCAGGATCTGGACGTGAGAAGCTCTTACACAGGATCGAGATGGCAGGCAACAGGAACGGGAACCGATGAAATAATAGTTGTAAGTGGTAAAGGAAAGCCTGCCGATAACGCCGGAGGACATTCGAAACTGGGAGAACTCATAGCAAAAGCTGTATATGATGGCGTAAAAGAAGCTCTCCTCAAACAGAATGGTTTCTACCAAGGCCGCTCTGTATTTAAACGGTTACAGGAACGGCGTTTAGAACTCTACTCTTTTATTCCGAAAGAACTGAGAAATGACGCCATTCCAAAGATCGATGAATTGCTGATGGATCCCCGTTACGCTTCTTTTGTTGAGATTGCCTTTTCTCTTTCTGACGCTGAAGAACGCGGGCTTATTAAAGATCTCTCGCCCTTCAACGAACTTGCCCATTCAATTGCAAGAGACATCGCCAGAAAACATGGTTACAGGGGACAGGTTCAATGGAAAAATATGATCTCGGGCGAAGATATTCCAATCGTCATGGGAACGGCTCTAAATGCTATCATGAACGGACTTTATCCATATCCAGTTAAATAGTTGACCGTCATATCAGAGCACAAAAAGAAGGAGCGCTCTTTTATACGTTCCTTCTTTTTTTATTCCAGAACTTCAACGATTTCTGATAAGGTCCGTCCCTTGTGCTGAAAGGCCATCCGTGGCATCAGTTTACATATCATGAGCCTGTTCGAAAAAAACTGATTTAATGGATGACAACGGGTGTATTTCATGTAGAGCTTGGACGAGTAAAGGAAAGTCATTGTGAGGCCACGAAGTAGCCGTGGTGATTGCTTCGCTTCGCTCGCAATGACACACACATTCGTCATTGCGAGCGCCCGAAGGGCGCGTGGCAATCTCATCTTCTTATAATGACGAGATTGCTTCGCCTTCGCTTCGCTCCGGCTCGCAATGACACAATAAACACATTCTCCAGTTATGCATTTTTCG
>CAZWJX010000083.1:0-4411 GCA_964634695.1 uncultured Syntrophobacterales bacterium
CGTGGCAATCTCTTATTTTTACAACAAAGAGACTGCTTCGCTTCGCTCGCAATGACACGGGAAAAAACAATGAGAGATTGCTTCGTCGCTTCGCTCCTCGCAATGACGCAGGGAAAGGACAATAAGAAATTACTTCGCTTCGCTCGCAATGACACGGGGAAAGGACAAAGAGAGATTGCTTCGCCCTCACTTCGTTCGGGCTCGCAATGACACCTTCGTTTACGTCATTGCGACCCCGCCGCAAGGCGGGCGTGGCAATCTCAAGAGGAACACGATGTTCCAAAACTCTGCACCCTCACTTTGTTCGGGATCGCAGTAACACAAGCGACAGACCCTGTGCCTTCCCGTCCGCCATAGGTGGAGTCAACCACGGGAGATGCCCCTACGATAGATCCAAAAGATAATTTCTCTCAGTTTTTATTTGACTTTCCCCATCCATCGGGCTCAATTTATTGTCTCTCAGGGAATTTTAACGATTTTTTAACCAGAAGGAGCGGGTTAACTATGGATTGGAACGTTGAAGAAATTACCCAGCAAAGTCGCATGAGGCGTCTTCCGCCCTATGTTTTTGCTCAGGTCAACGAGCTTAAAATGAAGCTTAGAAGAGCCGGTGAAGACATTGTTGATCTGGGAATGGGGAACCCGGATCTTCCAACACCAAAGCATGTCATAGACAAGCTCATAGAAGCCTCGCAAAAGCCTCACAACCACCGGTATTCCGCATCTCGAGGCATAACCAAGCTGAGAGAAGCAATCGCTAACTGGTATGCGAGACGTTATGGAGTGGAGATCGATCCGGAAACAGAAGCCGTTGTAACCATTGGAGCTAAAGAAGGACTTTCGCATCTAATACTTTCTCTGGTTTCGCCGGGTGACGTTGTCATGGTTCCCAATCCCACATATCCAATTCATCCTTATTCGGTAATTATAGCGGGGGGTGATGTAAGATCGGTTCCCATAGGACCGGAAAGGAACTTTCTGGAAGATCTGGAGCACGCCTTCAGACAGACCTGGCCCAGACCTAAGATTCTCATCATATCTTATCCTCACAATCCTACAACCGCCGTCGTCGATCTGGATTTCTTCCAGCGCATTGTGGACTTTGCTAAAGAGAACCGTATCATGGTGATTCATGATTTCGCCTATGCAGATCTTACCTTCGATGGCTATCAAGCTCCTAGTTTCCTTCAGGCTAAAGG
This sequence comes from uncultured Syntrophobacterales bacterium, assembly GCA_964634695.1. Lineage (GTDB taxonomy): Bacteria > Desulfobacterota > Syntrophobacteria > Syntrophobacterales > Thermodesulforhabdaceae > JAOACS01. Next base: position 1,200 of record CAZWJX010000083.1, read on the forward strand.
TGCGAAGGACATCGGCGTTGAGTTCTTTTCTATGTCCAAAAGTTATAGTATGGCCGGATGGCGAGTAGGGTTCTGTGTTGGAAATCGCCATATCGTCTATGCTCTTACCCGAATAAAAAGCTATCTGGACTATGGAATATTCCAGCCCATTCAGATTGCTGCAATAGTAGCTTTAAATGGCGATCAATCGTGCGTTAAAGAGATCGTTGATGTTTATCGTTCTCGCCGTGACACTCTGATCAGGGGACTTAACCGGATAGGCTGGGAGGTTCCTTCACCGAAGGGCACGATGTTTGTCTGGGCTCGCATTCCGGAGCCTTTCAGATCGATGGGATCGGTTGAGTTTTCAAAATATCTCATCGAAAAAGCCAAAGTCGCCGTGTCGCCGGGCCTCGGGTTTGGCGAATACGGAGACGAGTATGTGCGTTTTGCTCTGGTGGAAAACGAACACAGGATCAATCAGGCGGTAAGAGGTATCAAAAAGGCTTTGAACAACGCAGGTTAGCATAGCAAGAGGTGTATTCCGATGAAGGACGTCTGTGTGGGGCTGATAGGATGGGGAACGGTAGGATCAGGGGTGGTAGCCATACTTCGGGAAAGTCAGGACGTTATCAGGAAACGCCTGGGTGGACGCGTATGGCTAAAATGGGTGGCAGATAAAGATCTGGAAAGACCGAGAGCGGTCGATGTTCCAAAAGAGCTCTTAACCAGAGATGCCAGCGTAGTTCTCGATGATCCCGAAGTTGACATTGTTGTTGAACTGATTGGAGGCATTGAACCTGCGAAGACTTTTATCATAAAGGCTCTGGAGAAAGGAAAACACGTTGTCACCGCCAACAAGGCTCTTCTTGCTCATCACGGGAATGAACTTTTTGCCTTAGCGGCTCGACATAACAGGGTTATTGCTTACGAAGCTTCGGTGGCCGGCGGTATCCCCTTCATAAAGATTCTGAGAGAAGGCCTTGCGGCAAACCGCATTACTGCTATTATGGGAATTCTTAACGGCACCTGCAACTTCATCCTGACACGAATGAGAGAAGCAGGTCTTTCTTTCAATGACGCTCTCTCCGAAGCTCAAAAGCTTGGTTATGCCGAAGCCGACCCATCTCTTGATGTGGACGGTATTGACACGGCCCATAAACTCGCCATTGCTTCGTCTCTTGCATTCGACATGCCGATTGCTTTCGACAGGATTTTTGTTGAAGGCATAAGAACCGTCGATCCGCTTGACATCCAGTACGGCGAAGAATTCGGTTACCAGCTAAAGCTTCTTGCCATAGCGAAACGGGTGGCCGGCGAGGGAGTGGAACTTAGAGTTCATCCGACGTTTGTGCCTTCCGGGCACGTGCTGGCAAGCGTCCGGGGAGCCTACAATGCGGTCTTTGTGAACGGCGATGCTGTAGGGGATACTATGTTCTACGGATTGGGCGCCGGAATGATGCCGACGGGCAGCGCCGTTGTGGCCGATATCATGGATATTTCCCGGAGCCTGATTCGTGAAACGGAACCCCTTGTGGAAAAGAGAGGCAACGGGGAGACGGCAGACCGACGATCAGACGTTACGATTATTCCAATGGAAGAAGTCGTATCCAGCTATTATTTCAGATTTAGCGCTGTTGATCGGCCGGGCGTCCTTTCCAAAATTTCAGGCATACTCGGAAAGCATAACATCAGTATCTCGGCTGTTATCCAGAAAGGGCGATCCTCTGCTACTCCCGATGATCCTGTTCCGATCGTTATGTTGACTCACGAAGCAAAAGAAAGAGCTGTTCGAGAAGCTATTAAAGAAATTGATCAGCTCGATGTGGTAAAAGCCCCAACCCAGCTCATTCGTATTGAAAATCTGTGACATTATCAGGGGAGTAGAGCATAGATGCAGAAGAAGTACATCATCATAATAGGCGATGGCATGGGGGATTACCCGATCGAAGAACTGCAGGGGAAAACCCCTCTTGAAGTGGCAAACACGCCGGCTATGGATCGCCTTGCATCTTCCGGCACTATGGGTCTTGCCATTACCATTCCTGAAGGAATGCCAGCCGGAAGTGACGTTGCCAATATGAGTATTCTGGGCTGTGATCCTAGAGGTGTTCTCACTGGAAGGGGGCCTCTTGAAGCTGCTGCTATGGGCATAAAACTTGCCGAAGGTGATGTGGCTTTCCGATGTAATCTGGTTACGCTGGAAAAGAGCAGTAACAATGAGCGTGTCATGGCAGATTATTCCGCAGGTCATATTACCACGAAGGAAGCACATGACATTGTAAAAGATCTTCAGAGCGCCACGGAAGGGTTGCCGCTTAAGCTCTATCCGGGTGTAAGCTATCGTCATGTTCTCGTCTGGAAAGACGGCGATGACAGCCTGAATACCACGCCGCCGCATGACATAACCGGCCAGGTTGTGACAGAGTATGCCGCGGTTTATAAACGGGTCCCTGTTTTGCAGGCTTTCGTCGAGCGGTGTGAAATAATCCTGATGGACCACCCCGTTAATAAAAGAAGAATTGTCGAGGGAAAGGCGCCGGCTACATCTGTATGGCTCTGGGGGCAGGGCAGGGCACCGAACGTTAAAACTCTTCAAGAACGATGCGGTCTTTCCGGGAGGATGATCAGCGCCGTTGATCTTCTTAAAGGCATAGGCGTTTGTATGGGGTTTGATGTGCCGCACATTCCGGGGGCTACAGGCTATCTTGATACGAATTATGAAGAGAAGGTAAAGGCGGCACTGGACGGGCTGGAAAATTTCGATCTCGTATACGTCCATATTGAGGCGCCAGATGAAACCAGCCATGAAGGCAGTCTGGAGAAAAAAATTATCGCCATCGAACAGCTCGACAGCCGGGTTATCTCACCTATTGTTGACTATCTTGCAGATAAAAACTGGGATGTAAAAATGCTCATAATGCCCGATCATCTCACCCCGATCAAAGTTAAAACTCATGTGCCCGATCCCGTTCCCTATCTATTGGTAAACGTCCGGGATGTATTGGTAGGGCAGGGGGGCGGAAACGAAAAGTTTTGCGAACGAGTTGCCCTGTCCAGACAGGGAGAAGCCCCTGTGCCTTTTGGATGGGAACTTTTTGAAAAATTTACTGGATGCGACGCCCGTAGGAGGTAAACCTCAATGGCCATTTATGGGCGTATAAGAGTGCTTTACGGTGACACGGATCAGATGGGTCAGGCTTACTACGGCAATTATCTCAAGTGGTTTGAAG
>CAZWJX010000083.1:4421-10983 GCA_964634695.1 uncultured Syntrophobacterales bacterium
GGGCGAGGCGAATGGTTTCGGCAGAAGGGCATGACTTATCGGGCGCTTGAAGAACAGGGTTATTACCTGCCGGTTATTGAAGCCTACTGCCGCTATCTTAAGCCGGCCTATTACGACGACTTGCTATGCATAGCCACTTCTGCTTCCATGCCCTCGCCTGCAAGACTGAAGTTTACTTACCATATTTACAAAGAAAGTGCTGACGGAAGATGTTCCGAGGTGGAAAAGATTGCCGAAGGGTATACAGTTCATGCTTTCTTAAATTCTTCCAAAAAACCAACCAGATCTCCAGCTTTTTTACGGGAACTGATTTCTCAGGACGGAGAAGGTGAAACACCATGATAATTTATCCGGCTATTGATATCCGAAACGGTAAATGCGTGAGGCTCTTTCAGGGCGATCCGGACAAAGAGACGATCTACGCCGATGATCCCCTTTCTATGGCGGGGCAGTGGATCAGCAGAGGGGCTCAATGGCTACATATAGTGGATCTGGACGGAGCGTTTTGCGGGAGGCCTGTAAATCACGAAATTATCGCTTCGATAACTCGTAATTTCGAAGTAAATGTCCAGGTGGGTGGTGGAATAAGGACTGAGGAGGACGTGGTATCCTATCTGTCTGTGGGCGTTAAAAGAGTTATTCTTGGCACTCGCGCATTTGAAGATCTTAACTGGTTTCAGGAGCTCTGCAACAAATATCCGGGCCGGATTGCTCTAGGGCTTGATGCTCGAGATGGGTTTGTGGCCGTGCGCGGGTGGAAGGAAACTACGACTCTTTCGGTATCTCATGTCGTAGAAAGTCTGAAAAATATCTCGCTCGCCGCCATTATTTACACCGACATATCACGAGATGGGACTCATAGAGGGGTGAACGTAGAAGCTACGGAGCGACTTCTTGGCATGACGTCCCATCCTGTTATAGCCTCGGGAGGTGTCTCTTCTATTGATGACATTCTCAGGCTGGTGCCTCTTGCAGAGAAGGGGCTGGATGGTGTTATCATTGGGCGAGCCCTTTACGACGGAAATTTTACTCTGGAAGAAGCGCTGAAAATCGCAGTGGAAAAAGGGGGCAGAAAATGACAATAAAAAACCGGATTGATGAGGCTCTGAAAGAAGCTATTCGTAGTCGGAACGAAGTGGCTAAAAACGCCTTGAGAGGACTCCTCACGGCTCTCAAGAATAAAGAAAAGGAATTGAAGCGCGAACCGAACGATGCCGAGGTGCTTCAGGTTATTTCTTCCCAGATAAAACAGAGGAAAGAATCTATAGAGCAATTCAAAAGCGGGGGAAGGGATGACCTTGCCGAAAAAGAGGCTCAGGAAATAGCCGTCCTTGAAGGATTCATGCCTAAACCGCTTACCAGAGAAGAGCTCGAAGCAATTATAGATGAATGTATCAAAGAAACGGGGGCTTCGACAGCAAAAGACATGGGAAAAGTTATGAAGGCAGTAATGCCGAAGGTCGCAGGTAGAGCAGATGGTAAGCTTGTCAATGAGCTGGTAAAAGCGAAATTGTCGTGATGTAAGTTGAAGCGTGTGTGCGGCTTACCGCGACTCAAGATTAAAATAGCTTTTTATTTTTAGTATTAAGTAGTTCTTTCCGGGGATGATAATTCCTTTGTTTATCGATAGCAGGAGGGGGTAGAATTTTACTGTGGAAGCACATTCAAAGCGGTATTTCATGGCTCTTTTCCCGATTTGTAGTCTTACTTTTACTCTTGTCCTCTGGATGATCGTTGCTTTTCTTCCTATACATCTCAGGTCTATAGGCATCGGGGCTGAAAAGGCCGGTCTGGTGATGGGGGCATATTCAATAGCGACCCTTATCTTTATGATTCCGGTTGGAGTGCTTTCCGACAGAATCAGTGCTAAAAAGCTACTAATTGGTGGAGCACTGCTTGTGCTTCTTCATATTGTCGGACTCTATCACAGTTCTCATTTTATCCCTCTTGTGATTATGACCTTTATCGGTGGAATGGGATGGTCACTGCTTGGAGGCTTACTATGGGAAGCCGGAAAATACGGGCTTGTGCTGAAGGCATCCGCTCTGGGAACTCTGTTTCTGGCTCTGTGTTTCTCGGCACTTCCTTCCGTCAAGCTCACAGTCTTTCGCTGGAGGCAGTATTGTGGCGATATGCTGAGAAAGCCGGCTCTTATCTTTCTGGGGCTGTATTTTATCTACGGTCTTCATTTTGGAGTTGAACAGTCGGGATTTTCAGTTTTGATGAGCGACCTTTCTTTTACGTCGAAACAAATTGGCCTCGTTTACATGGCGATTGGAATCTGGATGGGAATTCTTGCCCCTTTTGCCGGACGGTGGCTGGATGTAAGCCAGAAAATTGCCCCTTTTCTGCTTGGAGGTATAGCTATATCATCAGCTTTTCATATTTTAACGGCCTGTGCCACCACTTTCCCTGAAATGGTTGTAATCAGGCTTCTTCATACTCTGGGCGATACAGCCGTTATCCTTACCTTTGGACTGCTTACAGCTTTGCTTTTTCCCGAAGAACGCATGGGTGGAAATTCCGCCGTTGTGTTTACTGTGAGAACGCTTGGTACCTTTTCAGGGAATGTCTTTACCGGCTTTTTAACGGCCTATCTGGGAACAGCGGGAGCTTTTGTGTCATCTGGTGCGGTGATACTTATTGTGAGCCTTGTTATGGCTCCGCAGATTCTGTCTCTCTTTGGATCAAGGAGAACAGCTGAGGTATAAGAACTTATTTAATTGGTCAGAAAGCGGTGGCTGATTCTTGGGATGGAAAATAAAATGCCGAGAAGTCTTGTGGTGATTATTTCTTCGGCCGGCGGACTCGGTTTGTTGCCGGTAATGCCGGGAACCTGGGGAACTCTTGCAGGGGTGCTGATTCACGGAATGGGATATGCTCTCTTTCGATCGTCTTCCGGGGAACGCATTTTCATTTTTGTAGCGATTCTGTTGATTTTTGTTCTGAGCGCAATGGTGTTGCCTGAAGCCTGCCGCATCTGGAACGATAAGGATCCGAAAAAATTTGTTCTGGATGAAGTGGTAGGCTATCTGGTTATACCGCTTTTACTCGGAAGAAATTTGCCTTTCTGGACTATGGCAATAGGTGGTTTTTTTCTGTTCAGGATTTTTGACATTATTAAACTCCCTGGGGCGCGCCAGATGGATAGACGAGAAGACTTGATCGGGGTGATGTTCGATGACATTATCAGCGGCTTATATGCCGCACTATTTCTTAAAGCTATGTCGAGGATGATTCAGTAATCGTTGCGGAATTTAGGTGGGCTTAGCTGTAAAACGGACGGTGGCAGGGCAAACAGGTTTGTCAGGAGGGTCGCCAGTCTTACTGATGCTTGCCTGGAAGATTTCCAGAATCGCCAAAAAGCCTTTATAAGCGACTGATCTCGTCTTAATAATGCCACCGCTTTACTTACGGAAACAAAACCGTCCCTGTTTAGAAGCTCTTCCACGTCAAAGGGAATTTCTTCGTCATAACTATCCGTTGATGCTCTTATCGATAGAAAAGGGACCGAAGTCCTGACTGCAAGGCTGGCTATTAGTGAACTTTCCATGTCCATTATGAGTTGATATTTTGTGAGTTTATCGGCCTCTTTTGGTGCTAACCTGTTGTAAATAAGTTCGGGGATATGCCGTTTGGGTAAAAAAACCGGCGTGGAAATGGTTGCCGCAATTCCGACCTTATTCAAAGCGCAGAATTCAAGAATACTTGAGGATAGGGGCTGCTCAGAAGCTTTGAAAAACTCATTCGGTGGTAAGGGCTGGAAACAGGCACTGAGAAAGAGTTTTTTCCTCGTAGGTCTAATAACTTCTCCACAAAAGCCAAAGGAAATTACAAGATCGGGCTTGACGTGTTTGATAATGTGCTGCCAGTATGGAGCGATTTTTCGGATACCCATACCGGTGGGGATAAAATACAGGGTATGCGTGGCTTTACAGGACTGAAACAGTTTGAATGGGGTCGTCTTTACTTTTTCCCACGGTCCGGAAATATTAAGAAACGAGGTGTATTCTTCCGGGATGGCCGCGCAGAGCAAATAACGTTTTCCGGGTGACGAGAAATGACAGGCAGAGGACAAAAATTGACCATCGTTCATGTTTTTACTCATAGTTCGATTACTCGTGGGGGAGCCGTTCAGGGGCTTGTTCTTGCCGAAAAACAATTCGAGCAGGGGCATTCGGTTTTTTGCGTATTCCATAAGCCTTCTGGAGCATCGGTTGATAAAACATTGCAGAGAACCTTTCCCTTCCCTGTCTTTCACATGGATATGAAAAATCCTTTTTCTTATGTACGTTTTGCGAAATTTATACAAGAGTTTTCACCCCATGTGCTGCACTGCCATAGAAATCTTGCACTGCTTTTTGCCTTTTTCAGCCTGCGCTGGATTGCGAGGTACCGGGATACTGTTCTTGTTGTAAATCGTGGCACGGTTTATGAATTGCCGAATATTGTTGTGAGACGTGTTTTCAGATCTGATGGGCTGGATCATATAATCGCCGTGGCAGAAGCTGTGAAGAAAACACTTGTGGAAAGGGACGGCATTTCACCCGATAAGGTAACGGTTATTTATGGAAGTTATGACGAAAGCCGTTTCCATGAAGGAGTGGATGGTACTAATTTCAGGCAGGAGATAGGACCGAGTTCGGATGAGAAACTCATAGTCTGTATTGCAGCGGTGGACAGGAGAAAGGGATTGGAATATCTGGCCAGAGCTGTAAAAATTATAAGGGATAAAGGCGCGCCGGTAAGGTGCATAGTTGCGGGTAGAATAGAAGATGTGGAATATCACGATAAAGTCCTTGCTGAGGTGAAAGAACTGAATATCGGTAGATGTTTTGTTTTTCTCGGGCACCGGGATGATGTGCCTGAAATTCTTGCCGCCGCAGACGTGTCTGTGTCAGCTTCAGTTGAAGGCGAGGGGCTTACAGGGGCTTTGAGGGAGTCTCTCGCCATGAAAAAACCGGTTGTAGCAACCGATGTGGCCGGCAATGGTGAACTCATCACCAATGGTGAAACAGGATGGCTTGTTCCGCCGAAAGAGCCAGAGCTGCTTGCACGGGCAATAATGGAAGCTATTAGTAATCCTGAAGAGGCGTATAAAAGAGCGTTAAAAGGTTATGAAAAAGTTCGGTCTTTATGCTCTCAGGAAAGAAGATACGAAATGGTGATGAATCTTTATTATAGTTTGCTTTCTCGCAAAAAGCTAAATTGGGGAAAGTTATGAGTCGGAATGACATTGAGAAAGTGCTGAAAAAGCTCGGCACTTCTAAGCCTAGGTTCATTACTTATAGTTCAGTAAAGGAAATTAATCCTGTCGAATGGAATATGCTGGCTGAGCAAGCAGCTCCCATGATGGAATGGGAGTATTTTTATATGCTCGAAGAATCGCTTACCGTCAGCGAGACCAGGGGATTTTTCCCTATGTATATCGGGCTTTACGATTCCAATTCAAGACTTATCGCAATTGCTCCCATGTTTGAGCGGACTCACGGATCCAGTGAATTTGGTATAACAGGGCTCATGAATGACGTGGCTCTTATAACTGGTGTGCCGGTAGGTCGGGGGCTTGTGGGAACTGTTCCCTTTACTCCCGTTCCTGTTTATCAATTCCTTGTTCGGAATAAGGAAAAAGAAAGAGCCGTATGGGAGATCTTTCTTCGTTACATAGACTTTATCTGTGAAACGAGGGGATTATATTCTGCAAGGTTTTATTTTATTTCCCCGTCCTTATCGCATATACACGATCTGCTGGAGCGTTTCGGTTATGCTGGGCTTGTGAGCAGTCACTACTTGTGGACGAATGAATATCAAAGCTACGATGAATTTCTCAACAGCCTTGATGTTCACAAACGCAGGAATATTCGACGCGAAATAAAAAAATTGCTGGAGATGGGTATAGAGATCAAATTGCTACCGGGAACAGAGGTTGATGCGAGCGTTTATTCCATGGCTTTCGAGGCTCATGAATCCACATGGCGTAAGCATATGCCGCCAGGGACTCATCCCTACCTTACTCCCGCTTTCTTCTCTCTTCTCAGACCCTTTTTCCAGCACAGGTGTCTTTTTTCCATAGCTAGAAAGTCCGACAATATAGTCGGGCTTGCCCTATTTTACCACAAGAACGATATCCTTTTTGGACGTTACTGGGGATGTTTTGAAAACGTGCCTTTCCTTCATTTCGGAACATGTTACTACTGGCCTATGATGTATGCTATAGAGCATGGGATTAAATACGTAGACCCCGGCTTCGGTGGAGAGCATAAGGCTCTCAGGGGCTTTGAAGAGTTTCCCGTCCATCATTACATAAAATTTTTCGGCCAGCAGAAAAGCAAATGTTACAGAGCGTTGGAGCATCTTGTTGGATCTGTGTTTTTCTAGAATTTTCGTGTCATTGGGGCCCTTTTTATGCCGTCATTGCGAGCCGGAGCGAAGCAATTCTTCCTGTGTCATTGCGAGCCGGAGCGAAGCGAAGGCGAAGCAATCTCTCATTTCCTTCCCGGTTCAATGCGAGGAACGAAGCGACGAAGCAATCTCTCGAGATTGCCACGCACCCTTCGGGTGC
>CAZWJX010000084.1:0-10680 GCA_964634695.1 uncultured Syntrophobacterales bacterium
TTAAATTCGGATTTCTTTTGGACTATTGGAAATCCAGGGCCGGAGAGATTTGTTCTTCTCTGGGTATTTCTTCCATCCCACTTTCGCTTCTTGCAACAGGCCATTACGTTTCGCTGGTTTCTCCTGACGAGAACCCCTACGGACTTCGCTATGGAATAAGACGTCATAAAGACGACTCAAAAGATCAGTCCTATTTTCTATACGGCCTTTCTCAAGAGCAACTACGGCAGGCCATTTTTCCTCTGGCTTCAGAAACCAAAAAAGAAGTAGCTCTTTGGGTATCCTCTCTGGGGCTTCAGGATCTGGTGGTTTCCGAAAGTCAGGAAATTTGCTTCATCCCGTCTCGCGACTACGCAGGCTTTCTGGAAAAGCGTGTGCCCTGGCTTGCTGGTTCTTCCGGTCCTATAAAAGACCTGACAGGCCGGGTTCTGGGGTATCACAAGGGAATCCATCGCTATACAATAGGGCAGAGGCGCGGGATTGGGATTCCATCGTCGGCCCCTTACTATGTTGTGAAGATAAGCCCTGAAGAAAATACGGTTTATGTGGGACGAAGAAATGAGCTGGCAGCTTATGGGTGCTTTGTAAGAGACGTAAAATGGGTTTCAACAGAATGTCCGGACAGAAAATTCCGGGCATCGGTGAAAATTAGAAATCAGCATAAACCGGCCGCAGCTACGGTTGAGCCTCTTTCGGAGGATAGAGCCATAATTCGCTTTGATGTGCCTCAGGATGCCGTTACTCCCGGGCAGTCGGCAGTCTTTTACGAAGGCGAATGGCTTCTCGGTGGTGGAGTTATATCCGGTAGTATTAATAGCTTCGAAGAATAAATTCGGAGGACTTCGGTAATATGAAGGAAGAACACGCGAACGGATCACTTTACGGGAATGAAAACGTCTCGATCTGGAGTGCGGATGATCTCAGGAGACACTGGCTTTTATGGATAGATACGATCGATCTTAGCGTGCCTGTAAAAACCGGAAAAAGTGGAGAAGATGTGATCCTTCCAAGAAAACGTGTCATCGTTCAGGCGGAAATGGACCCTGTGGTAAAAAGCATTTTCGCACGCTGGGACCGCATCAGTGCTGAGGAACGATTTGATGCCTGGGAACGGCTTAAAAACGCCACCAGGGAAGCCATGAAGGATATTCTTGAGACCTGTGTGCAGTGCGGGGAGTGCTGCCGCAGGGGAAGCCCTGTGCTCAGATTAGAAGACCTTGACCTCCTCCGCACCGAAAGAATTCCATGGAAGTTTCTTTACACAATCAGATCTGGCGAGCCCGTGACGGCGCCGGATAAGGAGAGCATCTTCTTCCTGATAGATGAGCGGATAAAGTTACGGGAAAAGGAGGGGTCTAGAGAATGCCTCTTTCTTGATCCCGACACTTCGCTCTGCACAATCTATGATGATCGGCCATTGGAGTGCAGAGCTCAGGCGTGCTGGGATCCCAGTGGATATATGGAACTGGAAAATCAGCCCTATTTGACCAGAAGGGATCTTTTTTCTCATATAGAAGTCCTGTGGGATGTGATACAGGCTCACAATTTGCGTTGTGGCTTTGAAAAGCTTTTCGGGCTCGTCAGGGAACTGAGAAGCGAAAGGTCACGTGATAAAGCTTCAGAGATAGCTTCCCGGATTATAGAGCTTGTGAGCTACGAAAGTCACTTTCGTTCTTTCATGGCAGAACAGCTAAATATTCCGTCTGATGTGCTTGATCTGGTTTTCGGGCGATCACTCGAACAGCTTTTGAAGCAACTGGGGTATAGAATCCGGATTGAAGGCGACACAAAGTTTCTGGAAATCATGGAGGAAGATGATTCCCGTGAAGATTCCCAGAGATCTGGTGATATGTAAAGGAAAGCCATACCCGCTAGGAGCCACCTGGGACGGCGAGGGGGTGAATTTTGCGATCTTTTCCGAAAACGCCGATAGAGTAGAACTCTGTCTTTTCGATTCGGTAAGGGCTTTTAAAGAGAGCGTTCGTATCGAAATGCCGGAATACACAAACGGTGTGTGGCATGTTTATCTTCCGGGGCTGGGGCCAGGCACTCTCTACGGTTATCGAGTTTACGGTCCCTATGAACCTGAAAAGGGTTTTCGCTTCAATCCGGCAAAGGTTCTTGTGGATCCTTATGCTAAGCTGGTGCTTCGAACGTCGGCGTGGCATGAAACGTGGTTTGGATATAAACCGGGTCGACAGGATGCGGATCTATATCCCGACGATAGAGATAACGCGGCCCATGCCCCTCTCAGCGTGGTTGTGGACGACAGGTTTGACTGGGGTGATGATCGTCATCCTGATATTCCCTGGAGCCACACCATAATCTACGAAGCCCATGTTCGCGGAATGACAATGCTCCATCCAGAAATTCCTGCAGAACTTCGGGGGACCTTTCTGGGGCTGTGTTCTGAACCGATCATAAGACATCTCAAGGAACTCGGTATTACGGCTGTTGAACTTATGCCCATTCATCAGCATGTTGACGAGTACAGGCTTGTTCAGCTGGGTTTAACTAATTACTGGGGCTATAATACGCTTTCCTATTTTGCGCCCGATACACGCTTCGGTTGTTCCTGTGAAGTAAATGACATAGCCAAGCCTGTTGTGGATTTCAAAACAATGGTGAAAACTTTTCACTCCCACGGCATCGAAGTCATTCTCGACGTTGTTTACAATCACACCGGTGAAGGTGGTCATCTGGGGCCTACTCTGTGTTACCGTGGTATAGATAACGTCTCTTACTACCGACTGAACGAAGAAAACAAGAGGTTTTACGTGGATTTTACCGGCTGCGGGAATTCCCTCAACGTGAACCATCCGCGAGTTCTCCAGCTAATTATGGACAGCCTGCGTTACTGGGTGCTGGAAAAGCATGTTGATGGTTTCAGGTTCGATCTTGCAAGCGCTCTGGCAAGAGAACTTTACGAATTCGACCAGCTTTCGACTTTTTTTACTCTCATTCAGCAGGATCCTGTCCTATCCCGGGTTAAGCTGATTGCAGAGCCGTGGGATCTGGGACCCGGCGGCTATCAGGTCGGGAATTTCCCTCCTCTCTGGGCTGAATGGAACGGAAAATACCGGGATGCCGTTCGGTCTTTCTGGAATTTTTCGTCTGCAACTCACCTGTCCGAAATGGCTCTCAGATTGACGGGAAGTGCGGATCTTTACGAGAAAAGCGGTCGAAAGCCTCATGCGAGCATCAATTATGTCACCTGTCATGACGGATTTACCCTTCATGACCTCGTAAGCTACAATCGAAAACATAACGAAGCCAACATGGAAAACAACCGGGACGGTAGCGATAATAATCTTAGCTTCAACTTCGGTATTGAAGGTCCTACGGGCGATCAGGATGTCATTGAAAAAAGGTATCGTCAGAAAAGAAATCTCATTGCCACGCTTTTGTTTTCCATTGGGGTTCCGATGATTTCCGGGGGTGATGAGCTGGGAAGGACTCAGCAGGGGAACAATAACGCCTACTGTCAGGACAACATCATTAGCTGGTATCCCTGGGTCCTCAACGATCGGGACAGGACCTTTCTGGAATTTGTCAAATTCGTAATATCTCTTCGTAAAAGCCAGCCGGTCTTTCAGAGATCGAACTTCTTTCGTGGACGCCCGATTCATGCATCTAAGTGGAAGGATGTGATGTGGTTTGCTCCGTCGGGAAGGAAAATGACCGAAAAAGACTGGCAAAATCCGGTAGCCAGAGGTTTGGGAGTTGTCTTTGGGGGGGATGCCATAGACGAGACCGATTTTTGTGGAAGGGCCATAAGTGGCGATACGGTTCTCATTTTGTTAAACTTCAGCCGTGATGAGACCTTATCGTTTATTCTGCCCCGTTACGATTTTGAGAGACAACGTGGATGGAAACTTGTTCTGGATACGAGATATGATCTCACGCCACCGGATGCAAAAGTCTGGAAGGTTGGTAGCAGTTATGAGCTTATTCCACTCAGTCTTGCGTTTTTTGTAAGTGAATGATGAGGGCCGTGGTGGTAAAAGGGAGGATTGTCACTGCGAGGCCGTTTGTTCCTTTTCGCGTCATTGGGAGGTCGTTTGTTCCTCTTCGCGTCATTGCGAGCCCGTTTGTTTCTCTTCGCGTCATTGCGACCCGCCGAAGGCGGGCGTGGCAATCTCACAAAAATACAATAACGAGATTGCTTCGCCCTCACTTCGTTCGGGGTCGCAATGACGGTGTTGGGTGTCATTGCGAGGCTGCCGCAAGGCAGCCGTGGCAATCTCAAAAACAAAGAGATTGCTTCGCTTCGCTCGCAATGACGCGGAGGGGTGCAATGAGAGATTGCTTCGTCGCTTCGCTCCTCGCAATGACGCAAATAGGCTGTCATCGCAAGGCGACGGATTTTCTGTTGTCATTGCGAGGCTGCCGTGAGGCAGCCGTGGCAATCCCAAAAAGAATACAACAAAGAGATTGCTTCGCTCCTTGCAATGACGCCAATAAGATGTCATTGCGAGGCTGGTGGGAGGGCCGCCACGTAGAGACAGGTTTGGTGTCTGCTCGTGATATAACAGCAACCTTAATCAATCAGCAACTCATCGGGAGTTTATAAATGAGCAGCTATCCTTCAGGTTTTCTTACCGATTACGAACTGTATCTCTTCGGTGAGGGAACATATTACAGAGCCTGGGAAAAGATGGGCGCACACGAAATGGAATTGGATGGCGTGCCGGGAACGCGGTTTGCCGTCTGGGCTCCCAATGCCGAATATGTGGCCGTCGTAGGCGATTTTAACGGGTGGGATGAAAAGGCCAACCCCCTCCAGTGTCGGGGTGACTCGGGCGTATGGGAGGGGTTCATTCCCGGCGTTAGATCTGGACACATTTACAAATATGCCATCTGGTCTCGCTACAACGGGTACAAAGTCTGGAAAGCCGATCCCTACGCTTTTTATTCCGAGGTCCCCCCCAGAACCGCCTCGGTGGTATGGAATCTTTCCGGTTACGAATGGCATGATGAAGAATGGATGGCAAACCGGCATCTGAAAAACCACCATGAAGCGCCAATTGCCATATACGAAGTGCATCTGGGATCATGGCGCCGCGGACTTTCCTATCGCGAACTGGCGCATCAGCTTGCCGAGTATGTGGTCTCTATGGGGTTTACTCATGTTGAGTTTCTTCCGCCCATGGAACATCCTTTCAGCGGTTCCTGGGGTTATCAGGTTACGGGCTATTTTGCTCCCACGAGCAGGTTCGGCACACCGCAGGATTTTATGTATCTCGTTGATGTCCTTCATCAGCACAACATAGGCGTCATTATTGACTGGGTGCCGGCGCACTTTCCTCGAGACGAACATGGCCTTGGTTACTTCGACGGCACTCATCTTTACGAACATGCCGATCCTCGAAAAGGTATCCATCCCGACTGGAATACCTTTATCTTCAATTACGGTCGAAACGAGGTAAGATCTTTTCTACTATCCAATGCCCTTTTCTGGTGCGAAGTCTATCATGTGGATGGGTTGAGAGTCGATGCTGTGGCGTCGATGCTTTATCTCGATTACTCAAGGAAGGAAGGCGAATGGATTCCCAACCAGTTCGGTGGTCGAGAGAACCTTGAAGCTATCGATTTCCTGAAGAAGTTCAACGAACTGGTATATGGACAGTGCCCAGGAGCTATAACCATAGCGGAAGAATCGACAGCCTGGCCCATGGTTTCCCGTCCGACTTATCTTGGAGGGTTGGGTTTTGGCTTCAAGTGGAACATGGGCTGGATGCACGACACGCTTCTCTACATGTCGAAGGATCCCATCTTCCGGAAATATCATCACAACAACCTGACTTTCAGCCTGCTTTATGCATTCCACGAAAATTTTATACTGCCCTTTTCCCATGACGAAGTCGTTCACGGAAAGGGATCACTCATCTCTAAGATGCCAGGAGACTATTGGCAAAAGTTTGCAAATCTGAGAGCTCTCTACGGTTACATGTATGCCCATCCCGGTAAAAAACTTCTCTTTATGGGAGCGGAGCTGGCTCAGTGGAATGAGTGGAACCATGATGGAGAGCTCGACTGGATCCTTCTTAATTTTCCCTCTCATCAGGGCGTTCAGCTCTGGCTGAAGGATCTGAATAATCTTCTACGACGTGAGCCGGCTCTGTACGAAATTGACGGTTCTTTTGAAGGCTTTCGATGGGTCGACTGTAACGATAGTGACCAGAGCACTCTCAGCTTCCTGCGGTTTGCTAAGGACAAAAAAGAGGTCATTCTGTGCGTTTTTAATTTCACCCCCGTGCCCCGACATCCCTTTGTAGTTGGAGTGCCTTATGATGGTTTCTGGCGAGAGCTTCTTAACAGCGACAGCACATACTACGGTGGAAGCGGCATGGGAAACGGTGGTGGATTGATGGCAAGAAACATACCGTCCCATGGATTGCCATATTCGCTTGAGATGGTATTGCCGCCTCTTTCGGCGTCGTTTTTCAAGCACGTGTAGGGATGTAACCCCTGTGGTTGCCCTGCATGGGCTTTTGAGATTGCCACGGCTGCCTTGCGGCAGCTTCGCAATGACACAACACTAGTCATTGCGAGGAGCGAAACGCTTTTTTTGTCATTGCGAGGAGCGAAGCGACGAAGCAATCTCTCATTGTCCTTCCCTGTGTCATTGCGAGCGGAGCGAAGCAATCTCTTTGTTTCGCAAAAAAGAGATTGCCACGCGCCCTTCGGGTGCTCGCAATGACGGAAAAGAACAACGTGGCTTCGCAATGACGTGTTCGGGAGAGATTGCCA
The DNA here is from genome assembly GCA_964634695.1 of uncultured Syntrophobacterales bacterium. GTDB lineage: Bacteria > Desulfobacterota > Syntrophobacteria > Syntrophobacterales > Thermodesulforhabdaceae > JAOACS01. The sequence continues at coordinate 6,754 of CAZWJX010000084.1, forward strand.
CGTTCGCTAATGGTGAGCTACAGATGGACAACGACAGAAAAGAAAACACAGCCTGGCTTCTTAGCATCACACAGGTAAGGGGAAACCGATGGGAAAAAATGTTTTCAACAACGTCCTTGAAGCTATCGGAAACACGCCTCTTGTTAAAATCAACCGATTGAATCCGAATCCGGCTGTGACGATATACGCCAAGCTGGAAGCGAGAAACCCCGGAGGATCAATAAAAGATCGAACTGCTCTCTGGATGATTTAAGATGCAGAACGAAAGGGGCTCCTGACAAAGGACAAGATTATCATTGAAGCGACGAGCGGCAATACGGGTATTGGGCTTGCCATTGTAGCCGCTGTCAAAGGATATCGACTGATTCTTGCCATGCCGGAGACGGCAAGCCTTGAGAGACAGAAAATCCTGAGAGCTCTTGGTGCCGAACTGCTTCTTACACCCGGTGCGCTTGGAACTGACGGTGCTATCGAAGAAGTATACCGCCTAGTGCGAGAAAATCCCGATCTTTATTTTATGCCTGACCAGTTCAACAACCCCGCTAATCCCGCCGCTCATTACTATTCAACAGGTCCGGAAATTTACGAACAAACCGACGGCAAAGTGAACGTAGTTGTGGCTACGCTCGGCACTTCCGGCACGGCCATGGGGCTGGCACGGGCACTCAAGGAACGAAATCGGGCTATCGAAGTTGTAGCCGTAGAACCCTACCCGGGGCATAAAATTCAGGGGTTGAAAAACATGAAAGAGTCCTATGTTCCGGGTATATACGATCCGACGATTCTCGACAGGATTATGCACATAGGTGACGATGAGGCCTTTGAGATGGCGAGGCGTCTTGCCAGGGAAGAGGGTATTTTTGTCGGCATGAGCTCCGGTGCTGCCATGGCTGCCGCGGTCAGGATAGCAAAAGAGCGGAAAGATGGAATCATTGTCGCCGTTCTTCCCGATGGAGGCGATCGCTACCTAAGCACGAATCTGTTCACGGTAATGATCGAACCCGACTTCAGTTTTTACGATGAAGCATCCGGGGAAAAGAAAAGGCTCGTCCCGAGGGAAGAGGGAAAAATCAGGCTTTTCATTACGGGACCGCCTCTTGATGTATCGCTCAACGTCAAAGAAGCCCGGCGATTTTTTGTTGCCGATCTTCTGGTTAGATTTTTGAAATTCAAGCAATTCAATGTTAATGCCGTCATTGTGCTTCCCGATTTTGATAGCCGAACGATTGCCGGATCAAATACTGTAGGAGTGGAGCTGTCCCAATACGTGAAATCTCGTGTAGAAGACTTGATGGATTTATTCAGGCGGTTTTTCATGGACGCTTCTTACCACTTTGTAAAAATGTCGGAACTGGACGAAATAATGATAGATCAGGTAAAGACGCTTATTTCTCGAGGCTTTGCCTATGAAAAACTGCGGTCTGTTTACTTCGACATTTCAAAGGCTCCCGACTACGGTAAACTTTCGCGCATAGATCCGACGCGGCTTCGACCGGGAAAGTCGGCCGACAGTTCTTACTACGAAAAGCTTGCACCGGAGGATTTCGCTCTTTTTAAGAGGGTTAACCTTTCAGAGTTGAAACGCGGTATTTACATGAAAACACCGTGGGGAAACGTCATTCCCACGTGGCATATTGCCGTCGCTGCCGCGGCGGTAGGAAAGGATATAGGATCAGCAAAGGGCGGAATCGATATTTTCCTGAGCAGCGTGGAATTTCTGTTTCCTCATCTTGAAAATGTGAAGGCTATTGCAGAGGCTCTCGGTGTTAAAGACTTTTCGAAGATATGGCTCATTTGCGAACAGTGCTGGACTCGCCGTGACTGCCCGGAAGAAGAAATATGCGATGAGATATCTCTCACTGATCTTTTGCAGGAGGGCTATAGACCCGAAGAAATTCGTTACTGGCTCCTTTCCACACATTACAGAAAACCTCTCCACGCCTCCAGAAAAGATCTTGAGGGAGCGATTAAGGGCTACCATCGTATTCGCCGCTTCCTGTCTCGGGTTCATAACGTCATGGATAAGGTCGTTGGAAAGGAGAGCGCATTATCGGAGGAAATTTATTCTCTCGAGCAGAACTTCCTTGATGCTCTTTCCGATGATCTGGATGTGCCTCGAGCTCTTTCAGAAGTTTTTGGTTTCATCAGAAAAGTCAATCAGCTTATCGACGAACAAAAGCTCGGAGAAGACGACTGCAGGGGAATACTGGACGTTTTTGGCAAAATTGATCGCATTTTGGGATCCATATTTGCTAAGGACTTACAGGGGCTTACAGAAGAGGAAAGAAAGCTCCTGTCCGATCGTGAAAAGGCCCGTCGGGAGGGAATATGGGAAGTTGCGGACAAACTTAGAGATCAGCTTCTTTCTCGTGGTATCAGGCTTGTGGATACGCCGAAGGGAACGTTTTGGGAAAGGACTTGATAGGAGCTGGGGGCAACCCTTGTAAATTGTCCTGATAGGGCTCTGGTGAGAGAAAAATAAGATGATATCGTGTCCATGGCCGGAAAATCCTATTTTTCGACTTCCGACCGAGATCAGCGAAGCGGGTGTTAGCCTTGCGTTAAACGCTGAAACCGCAGTTCCCTTCGCCCATTTTGGAAATGAGTCTGGCATCCCTGCCTTTTGCCGTCTGTGCCCCTCCCTGTTTGAAGGAGAATGCTTTTACCCTGATAATGCCGTAACTGGAGGCGGCCCCCCATGGTTCCTTGCCTGGGCCGCAGGGACAGGGAGAAACCCGATCGAAGCTGTTCAGTCCGCGGCTACAGCCATTAAAAGCAGACTTGAGGGGTGTTCTGTCGGGTTTTTCGCTACGGTGTTGGTGATCCCGCAGGAAACCACCGTCGGGGAGTTCGATAAGGCCCTGGAGGGGCTTTACCGAACCCTGCTCGATAACGGCGAGGACGTTGGTCTGAGCTGTTCGTTTGAATTTCAGGAAGTTACGAAAAGTCTGGTGGTTATTGCAGCCTGGGCACCCTCTCGTGGAGCGAAATAAGTAAGTCGGCGATAAGGGGACTATTTTCATTAAAGTGATCGCACCATTGTAAACCTGGTTCTCAGTCATTGGTGTTTTTCGGGATGGGCCAAAGTTGCCTTCGGAATACCCTCGAGTGAAGATAATAAAGATAGGGAGTCTGACTCTGGACGTCGACGAGTGGTCTGGACCAACCCTGCTTAAGGTAAAGCGAGAACTTGGGGTAGGGGGCGGCTCCACTGTGACCCTGGTAGAAAGCGACCGGCTCATCTTGGTGGATACCGGTTTCGACTTCGAGGAGAACGATGATGTGACCAACCGGAGGCACAACTTCGAGGTGCTGATGTTCGCACTGCGGCTTTACGGACTTTCGCCCGAGATGGTGGACGCAGTCTTCGTCACACACTGGCATCGCGACCACTTCGGCAACCTGGACCTTTTCCCTCAGGCGGAGCGTCTTATCTCCGTACCACTCTGGGAAAGGCTTAAACGGGAAGGCCACGATGGGTTCTCTTACGTAAAAGACGGCGAAGAAATCGCCACCGGAGTCAGAGTAGTTTACACCCCCGGTCACACCGACCACCACGCTTCGTTGCTAGTTACATCGCGGCTGGCAGGACTGAAGGCCAGGATCGCCTTGGCAGGAGACGCAATTGTCTCCTCAAGCTACTTCTTTCAGGGAAAGATATGGAAGCAAAACGCCGATTTCTACGATTATCGGGCAGCACTGGAAAGTGTTAAGCTCCTTGCTGATTTATCCGACATTATTGTCCCGGGACACGGGACACCGTTCATTGCCGCCAGAAGGAAATAAAGCCTCGCGAAGTGTCATTGCGAGGAGCGAAATCCTGTTCGTGTCATTGCGAGGAGTGAAGCGACGAAGCAATCTCGTCATAATCTTTCCCCGTGTCATTGCGAGCCCGAACGGAGTGAGGGCGAAGCAATCTCTTGAGAT
>CAZWJX010000085.1:0-10370 GCA_964634695.1 uncultured Syntrophobacterales bacterium
AGAATCTCAGATTTAGCTACCTCACCTATGACATCACCCTGCTTGACCATGTCTCCTTCGTTAACGTTTACCGATCCCAGATAAGTCGTAACGCTAAAGTAATGATCACCATGATCAATGATCACGGTTCTTCCAAATTCCCTGAACCACCCGGAATAAACCACCTGCCCATCGGCCACAGCCTTCACCGGCTCTCCATCTAGCGCCTTTATAAACACACCTTTACTATACACCAGAGGAATCGAATCCGCATTTTTTTTCAACTCACCACCCGACTCCACAATACCGTTAACCGGAAGAAGCAAGGTTCTTGATTTTACCCCTTTGTGGGGCTCAGAATTGTTATTCTTATTGAAGAAATGGCCAAAAGTTTCATCATCTGTGTTCTTATCCGGATCACTTCTCTCCATAGCCTGCCTTTTTAAGATCTCTCTACTCATAGATACCAGGCTATAAAGATTTTTTCGAAAAGCCCCTTCAGCACTGGTAAGTTCTTTTAAATTCTTTTCCAGCACTCTTTCTAATCGTTCCAGTTCGGCCATCTGAACTTTACAGGCGGCCTGACGCCTGAAGCTTTCTTCTATAGCAGATCGAAGAGCAAGTTCTACGTTCCACCAAATTTTGTTGCCAGTAATGTTCTGTTCTGCTAACAGACGGCGGAAAGTTATTACTTGATAAAGTCTCACCAGATTGTCCGCCATTGCTTGCCGTTCCCTGAGAAGTTCCCTTTCGAGTTCGTCGTAAGCTTTTTTGTTGTCCCTGAGAGCCTTAGCAATCTCGAGTTTTTTCTTCTCACTTTCGTTCACGAGCTTAGCCATATCGTCTATCAACTTAGTTTCCTGATTCCCAGCAGAGCACGTTATCGCAAACAATAGTGTTAATAAAAAACAAACCAAAAGTATAACTATCCGCCGTGGATTACACTTAGCATGCGGCTGAATTTCTTTATTGAAAGATGCATTGTTACGCACCAGGATGGACATCATATCCATGCCTTGTTCCCCAAATTTTCTATATCCTATTGCCGGTTGCGTGTCTGCCAAAGGCGGAAGTGATTATTGTTTCGTCATGCTCGCAACCACATTTTTCTGTGTCATTGCCCTTTCTATGAGATTGCCACGGCCACTTCGCGGCCTCGCAATGACACTCCTTTACCGCAATGACACTCCTTTACCGTCATTGCAATGACAGTCCTTTACCGTCATTGCGAGCGAAGCGAAGCAATCACCACGGCTACCTTGCAACAGCCTCGCAATGACGTCGACATCTAAAAACAACCATCTCTCAATCCGCCCATGTCCAGTCGATCTTTGCGGATATTTTCCAGCTTCTTCTGAAGGCCCATTCCGCGATCATCAAGACCGAACAGGCAACCACAACAAAAGTCAAAATGGAAAACGCGACAAGCTTCCCTCCAGAAAGCCAGCAACTTCTATTTATCCCAAACACCTTCTCCAGATTACGCCAGTAGCTATTGAGTTCAAATAAAACAAACAGGGATACAAGCCATCCTGTAACGATAACCACCAGAGATTGAGTGTAACTGGCAAGTCTTTTAAAGAGCGGTGATGCTCCCAGGAGATCCCAGAGATAAATCTCTCTCATACGAAGATGAAAAGAAAGTCGACTTAGCAAAAAAACCACCACCATCATCACAATAAGAAGAAAAACTGTCAATCCCGTTATGAAGCGCCTTGCCAGATCGAACCATAATCTAGCTTCGGCCGACGCCGCAATACCTGAATAAACACTGTCAACGGCCGGCTCACCAGCCAACCCATCGACAAAAGCCTGACATTGCTGAGCATTATTCAAACACTTTTCGCTCAAGATAACTTCAATATATCCCGGCATCGATGAAAGATCCCCGAGAGAAATGCCCTTTCCAAAACTCCGGGCAAGCGACTCTATCTCTTTTGCCACCTCCTGACCGGAAACCTCAGCCACTGAAACGCACCAGGCGCTATTCTTAATTGTTTCTATGACTTTCTGCTTATCTTTGTCCGACGCATTCCATTTCCACGAAACCATGGCTACAGCCTTGTTTGCCCACGGCGGCATAAAGCATGCGAAGAACTGCTTACTTCCCAAAACTATAGGGCCAGCAGAACATACCAGCGCTGCACACAATACAGCTATCAAAAACGTAAAAGGTTCCCGTCTTATGTCCTGCCACACTCGAGAAAAAACAAACCCCCAGGGAATTCTCACCGCTTAGCTTCTTCCTTTCTGACAGGAATGGCCTCCACAAACTTCCGATCCTGAATCATAATAATTTTTGCCCCTTCCACCCACAAAGGCAGACGTCGGTCATGAGTTGCAACAATAAGAGTCTGCCCTCGTTTATGAAAAGCCGAAAAAAGCTTTAGAACCCGCCTGGCATGATTGTCATCAAGGTTTCCAGTAGGCTCATCCGCAAGAATGAGCAGCGGACTGTGAACAATTGCCCGCCCTATAGCCACCAGTTGTCGTTCCCCACCTGAAAGCAGTCTACACTTAATCCTTCTCTTGCCCTCCAGATCTACAAGCCTCAATACTGCTGAGACTCTCGTCTTTATCTCATTTCTTGAAAAGCCCATTATTACGAGAGGAAGAGCAATATTCTCTTCAACGGTCAGATCCATAAGAAGCCGAAAATCCTGAAACACAACACCAAGGTGCCGTCGCCACATATAAATGTGATGAGGATAGAGCTTTCTTAAATTTTCTCCGGCCACAATAACCTTTCCGCCGTCAAATGATTCCTGTCCTGATATGATTTTCATTAGAGTTGTTTTGCCAGAACCACTTGAACCCAGAAGAAAAAGAAAATCTCCCGAATTAACAGAAAAGCTAGCATCCTCAAAAATCCAGTCTCCGCCACCATAACGTTTGTAAAGATGTTCCGCAAAAACAACCGAATCCTTTGTCATGAGAACCATTCCACACGCATAATTCGAATTTTTCAACCAGCAGATGGAATTATAGGAAATCGAAAATGAAAGATCAAAAAAGATTCTTTGCTCCAGAAAACATTTACGGTAAGTAAACAAGGGGGCATAAGACGGCTCATCAGTGAGCAAATACAACGGGTAACCAACCGTAAAAGGGGGTATTTATGGCCGAAATAAAAAGCACCATCGAACTCGTAATGGAACGAACCAAACATCTCATAATGAGCAGTGAAGAGAAAGAGCGGCAGCAGGCAATGGAACTGATCGAAAAAATTCCCGGATATATTCAGAAGTTTCTAGATGGCTCCATAAAGGAAGATGCGGTTATAAAAGCTTACAGTGAAATTCCTTCGGGATATGTCAAAGAGGCCAGAAAAAAGCTGGTGGAAGCGGTAATTGAACGCATCGACCTGCAATCGCCTTCTGCTCTATTTGCCCTTGTAAAAAAACTTCTCGGCGAAAAGGACCCTATCACTCCCCACATTATCGAACTTGCCGAAATCAGAAATCATTATGAACAGAAAGCCGGCAAGCTTAAGGAAGAACTGACCCAAAAAATTTCAGCCCGCCTTTCAGAAAAGAACATAAGCGGTGATGCCATACTTATTGTTCCTGAAGAAACTCCGGCTTACGCAAGTCTAACAAAAGATTACGAAAAAAGATTTGGGGCCGTAAGACAATATATAGCCGGCCAGATTCAGTAGGCGGTGTTCGATTAATCAAAGGTGTTGTCGTTCATTCGAAGGATGAGATGAATCAGGAAAACGATATTCAGCTTACAACTTCACTTACTCCAATGATCAAACAGTATCTCGGGATAAAAGCCCAGTATCCCGATGCTCTGCTCCTATATCGTATTGGCGATTTCTATGAACTCTTCATGGACGACGCAATTACGGCATCACGGATTCTGAATATCGCTCTCACAACCAGAGACAAGAATTCGGAAAACCCCATGCCCATGTGTGGCGTTCCCCATCACGCCGCAGACCAGTACATCGCAAAACTCGTTTCCGCAGGTTATAAAGTGGCCATCTGTGAACAGGTAGAAGATCCAAGATTTGCAAAGGGCATCGTAAAGAGAGAAGTGACTCGAGTTATCACTCCGGGACTTATCGTTGAAGAAGAAAACCTTTCGGCAAAACTGCCTAACTACCTTTGCAGCATCTCCCATAACGGAAACATCTGGGGAATAGCCTACATGGATGTGTCAACGGGTGAGTTCAGGGTGGTTGAAGTGTCGGAGACCGATGAACTGATAGAAGAGCTTCACAGAATCGAACCGAAAGAACTCCTCGTTCCTGAAAATATTAAAGAAAGCGTCCTTTCAGAAATTAAGAATGCTTTTCAGATTTCAATGCCGGTTCTTCCTCCCGAATATTTCGACGAAGAGGCTTCGGCCGAAAGGCTCTGCCGGCTCTTCGGCGTCCATTCTCTTGAGGGCTTCGGGCTCCAGACCTTTTCGGTGGCTATCGGGGCTGCCGGAGCTCTTTTACGCTATGCTGAAGACAATCGCATGTCGCTCGCCCACATCAAAAGCATCATTCCCTACAGCAGATCGGATTTCATGGTTCTTGATGAAAACACAGAAAAGCATCTTGAACTTTTTTATTCTCAGAGCTTCCGCAGCCGTAAAGGTTCGCTCATAGAAGTAGTCGATCGCACATGCACCCCTATGGGTGGAAGAATGCTTAACCGCTGGATCCGCTATCCTTTGCTAAGAAAAACAGAAATTCTCGAGCGACAGAACGCTGTTGAAGAACTGGTAAGAAACTCCCGACTTTTAAATGAAATCCGCTCACAGCTAGAAGCCATAAGCGATCTTGAAAGAATACTCAGCCGTGTTACCGTAGGATCGGCAACACCGAGAGATCTTCATACACTTAAAACCTCACTTTACGTCCTGCCAGCTCTCCAGGAATTTGTTCGCTCCTGCCAGAGCCAACTCTTTCGCACCATGTATGATCAATGGGACAACATGGAAGACATCACGACCAAGATAGATAACGTGCTCGTTGATAATCCCCCGCTGAACTGGACTTCCCAATCCATCATTAAAGAAGGTGTTGACGCACAACTTGATGAATACCGTCAGATCGCAAAGGACAGCAAAGGCTGGATTCTCAAGTTTGAACAGGAAGAACGGGCAAAAACAGGTCTATCATCGCTAAAAGTCAGATACAATAAAGTTTTTGGTTATTTTATCGAGCTTTCCAAAAATCAAGCAACACAGGCGCCGCCTCGTTATCAGAGGAAACAAACGCTCACCAATGCTGAACGATTCATAACGGAAGAACTTAAGGAATTTGAAACCAAGCTGCTTGAAGCCGAATTTCGGCGGCAGGAAATAGAGCAGGAATATTTTGAAAAGCTGAAAGCCGAGGTTTTATCTCAGAGCGATCGCATACACCGGATGGCCGGCATTATAGCCACTCTCGACTGTATTGCTTCTCTGGCTGAACTGGCGGTAACGGAGCGATATTGCAAACCAACCCTGACTACCGATGGAACAATTTTCATCAAGGAAGGACGGCATCCGGTCATCGAAAAATACCTGCCCAGAGGTTCCTTCGTTCCAAATGACATTGAACTGAACATGGACGACCAGCAGATTTTAATCATCACAGGACCTAACATGGCGGGGAAATCTACGATTCTTCGGCAGATTGCTCTAATTGTGCTGCTTGCGCAGGTTGGAAGCTTTGTGCCGGCCCGATCGGCGACAATCGGGCTGGTCGACCGCATATTTACTCGCATTGGCACAGCCGATGATCTTGCCCGGGGCAGATCCACCTTTCTCGTAGAAATGCAGGAAGTGGCTTCGATTCTCCATCGGGTTACTCCCCAGAGCCTCGTCATTCTGGACGAAATCGGGCGGGGCACAAGCACCTACGACGGTATGAGCATAGCTCAGGCCGTTATCGAATATCTTCATGATCTTCAGGGCGTTGGCGTAAAAACACTGTGTGCTACCCACTATCACGAACTGACCCAACTTGCAGAAAAATTTCCTCGGATAAAAAACTTCAATGTTGCCGTAAGGGAATGGCAGGATAAAGTAATTTTTACCCACCGACTGGTTCCGGGGAAAGCCAACAAAAGTTACGGCATACACGTAGCAAAACTTGCCGGACTGCCTGAAAGCATCATTCGTAGAGCACAGGTGATTCTGAAGGAACTTGAAAAGACGAGCGATACGAAGACCGCTTTAACCGGCGATGAGGCGGGGCTAGAACCAATTGAAGGCTATGGTCGGGAAGCCCTTTATTCCGGCTTTCAGAAGTATCGGACGACTCCAAGAAGGCCCAGAGCCGGTTTTCAGCTTCCGATATTTTCCCCGTCTCCAGAATGGCTTAAGAAGGAACTACTTGCGCTCGACCTCGACCGCACAACACCTCTCGGTGCCCTCCAGATACTCTACGCAATCCAGGAAAGGCTCAGGAAGGAAAAACCATGAAGAAAAGCCGCCTCTGGTTTCCATTTAAAACTACCTTCATAAAAGCGTGGTTCTTGTGGTTTTTGCTTCAGGGATGTATCGTACTGCTCTTTTTAAACACGTCAGAAGCAAGGAACGACCCATCACCTCGCCAGTTACACTTTATAAAGGACATCACATACACGAAGAATTCAAGTTCAGCAAAAATTGTCATTTCCTTCGACGGCCCGGTAACTTATAAAATTATTAAACAATATAGTCGCGGGAATACCAGAACGGTGATCTTGCGCGTCGAAAATTGTGTTATCAATCCTCGCATAGAACGTCTTCGTCCAGATAAAAAATTTGTCACCTCGATAAGTATAAGAAGCGACCACACGGTAAGATCCGGTAGTTCTATAATAATCAGCATATCTTTGCCAGAAGATGTTAGCTTCAATTTGGCGGAAAATAATAGCCCCTTCAGCATCGTTGCAAATTTAACGAAAATATCGGCTACGCCTGGGAACTCTCCCTACCCCTCCGCATCTGAAGACAAAATCGCACCTGCCAAGGATACCAAGCGTCCCACTCCTTCCATTAGTCCACAGGAACTGACACCAGGAGAAGAAGTAAAAAATCGGCCTGTAATTCCGGAAGGCAGATCACCACTTCACTTGATCGTCATAGACCCTGGTCACGGCGGACATGATAAAGGTGCAACGGGATGCAATGGGGTTTATGAAAAAGATCTGACACTGATGCTGGCAAAATCTCTCAAAAAAATCATTGAAGAAAATATGCCTCAGGTGAAAGTTGAACTTACAAGGAACCGTGACGAATATCTATCACTGGAAAAACGTGTCAAAATAGCCAACACTATGAAAGCTGATCTTTTTATTTCTCTCCATTTCAATGCCCACGAAAATCCTGCGGTGCGTGGAATAGAAACTTACTTTCTGAACGTCTCACAGGATAAGGAAGCGGCTAGAGTCGCCGCAATAGAAAACGCTGTTCTCAAGAAGAAACTTACCGATCTTGAAGCCATTATTCAGGATCTTCTAAAAGCCAGTTCCATAGCCGAGTCATCAAGACTTGCGAGGACGGTTCATGAACACATTGTGGAATCTTTGAAAACATTATCGCCCGACATACGAGACCTGGGGGTCAAGAGCGCGCCCTTTTACGTGCTTTTCGGGACCAACATGCCGAGCATTCTTATTGAAGCAGGATTTATCAGCAACAGAGACGAGCTGGATATGATAAAATCCAGAGAATTTTCTCAGGCAATTGCCAATGGCATCGTTGAGGGAGTAAAAATGTATGCTGCGCATGCGGACAGCCGCTATTATCTTATTAAAACCGGGACAGCAGAAGGAGCCGGAAACAAAAGAGTTACAGAAGCTTATCCTCCAGGTCCCTGAGGTGAAGGATGAACGAGCAAAAAGAACTGGTAGCGGGAACGGTTGTTGAGTTTTTCCACGAAAAGAACATCTGCACGGGTGTTGTCCTTGGAACTAAGGGCCATCGTCTTTTTGTGCTTTCTGAACAGAACAGAGAAATGAACATCTCGCAGAACAGAATTCTTGAAAGCGTAGGACCCGTAATAGACCCGAAGGAGGATAGAGACAGAATAGTGTCTCGTCTGAAGGAGATAAACGCTTTACGCAAAGAGATTGCCGGCCAGATAGACATTGAAGATCTCTGGAGCTTACTGGAAGAAGAAAGCGGGAGCTATTCGCTGAAAGAACTTGCAGGGTTCATATTCAATGAATTGGATCCCCATCGACTGGCGGCTCTTGAAAGAGCGCTAATTGCAGACCGTTTCCACTTTCAGGATAAAGATGGTCTTTACATCCCCAGATCAAAAGAGGTTGTGGAACAACTAAAAGCACAGGCCGAAAGAGAAGCTCGCAAGGAGCGAATGCTCCAGGAAGGGGGGCTATGGTTAAAATCGGTATGGAAAGCCGATCACTCTCAAATTTCCGGTCAGAATCTGTCACCAGAGCAAGAGGAAATCGTAGAAAAGATTAAAAGCTTTGCCATAGCCGGTAACGAGTCAGAACACTACGATTTTGTTAAAGAACTGTTCAAGAGGGCCGAACTGAATCTCGACCCGGAGGTAGCCTTCCAGCTTCTGGTAAATATGGGCGTATGGAAGGCGGATGAAAATATTCTGATTTACAGGTTTGAAATTCCCAGATCGTTTTCACCGGAAGCTATGTCGTATGCCGAAGCCGTGGCAACACAGTTGCATCATGACCCGCTTGACGAACTGAGGGAGGACTTAAGAAACCTGTGGATTGCATCCATTGACAGCGAAGATACGAAGGATATTGACGACGCTGTATCACTGGAACAGCTCGATTCCGATATTTTCCGTATCGGCATTCACATTACCGATGTAGCTGCCTACATTACACCGGGAGACCCGCTTGATGTAGAAGCCAGATCCAGAATGACATCCATTTACCTTCCCGACGAAAGAATTCCGATGATCCCGCCAGTTCTGTCGGAAAATCTATGCAGCCTCAGAGCGGGCGAAGACAAAAGAGCCATCTCTTTCTTTCTCATCGTGGATCGCTACGGTTCGGTGATAAACACTGAAATCAAGCCGTCTTTCATAAGGGTAAAGGAAAGGCTTACTTACGAGGAAGCCAGCAGAAGAATTGAAAGCGGCGACGAGCCTCTAAAGAGTCTTTATGAACTCACATCGGCCCTCAGAGAAGAACGCAAACGACGGGGGGCAATTGTTCTTCAGGTGCCGGAAGTTTATGCCACCGTTGACGATCAGGGCATTGTGCACATCAAACGTTACGATCGTGAAGAACCAAGCCAGGTAGTGGTTTCCGAATGCATGATTGCGGCAAATGCTATGGCGGCAAAGTTCTTTGCTGAACATGACATTCCGGCCCTTTACCGGACTCAAGGAGAAACCAGACAAGAAAATGAAGTGTACGATCCCAACGCACATCCGCTCTTTGTTCTTCTCAGGCAAAGGCGTTTATTCGCTAGGGCCGAACTCTCCACGGTGCCCGAACGTCATTGCAACCTCGGGATGGAATGTTATTCAAGCATCACTTCACCTATCAGAAGATACATGGATCTTGTTCTTCACAGGCAATTACGAGCGCATTTCCTTGGCGAACCACCACCCTATTCTCTTGAAGCCATGGAAGAACTCATAACCGAAATGAATGCAATCCTTCCCAAAGTATTTCAGGTAACGAGAAGATGGAATCGATACTGGATTCTTCGCTACATTGAACAGGAAAACATCCACGAGACGCAGGCTCTTATTATTGATCAGAACGATCGAAGCATTCATGTCGTTCTTCCTGATTTTATGATTGAGACCTTTGTGCCCAAGAAATCCAACCGTTCCTACCACCCCGGACAGGTTGTTCCGGCAAGGATAGAAAAGGTTAAACCAAGGGGAGAATTGATAAACATAAGTCTTATTCAACCGTAGGAAACCATTTTAAAGCTTTTCGTACATGGAAGCCAAAGGATCTTTTCCGTCAGGAAACATAGCCCCATAAGGATCTCGTTTTCCCACTTCAACAACAGTACAGTAGTTCATTTCATGATAGCCGCCCACCATCATCAACGGACAAGCCTTGCCAACGTCCAGAGAGCCGTCTGATTTTAAAACACTATCGGAGACCTCTAGTCGTTTCACCTGCCCCACTATAAGCACATAAGCCGACTCTGCATATTCTTTATGGAGTGTACACTCCATCCATGCATAAGCACCTTTAATACCGGGGGCGTTTACAATTTCAGAAGGTTTTTCTTCCAGATTCGCTAATTCAAACTCGTCAACATCAGGTGGAACAAACTTAGCCGTAGTAATAACCTTATCGATTAAATCAGTTCCAACCAGGTTTACGACGAATTCCCCAGTTTCTCTTATGTTTCTCAATGTATCCCGCCTGTGAGCAGAAGCAAAACAGATGAAAGGCAAGGGTTGTTAACAGCTAAAAAATGTGTTGACTTTAGTATAGGAATATATTCATATA
>CAZWJX010000086.1:0-8906 GCA_964634695.1 uncultured Syntrophobacterales bacterium
TACTACAAACAGACAGATTGCTTCGTCGCTTCGCTCCTCGCAATGACGAGTGTAGATGCTCGCAATGACGAGTACAGGTGCTCGCAATGACGAGTGTAGGTGCCATTGCGGACGTAGCGAAAATCATTTCGATATCCGACAACTGCTCCATCTAATTTCTCCGTTCTCCACAAAAATTGTTTATCAGTTTGATTTAGATCAAGGTTTCAGTTTCCAGAAGTGTTTAGAAGTAGCATTGAAGAATTCAGTAAGGTGGTTTTCCTGCATGGGTGCAGGAATGCTTTTCAGGGTTAACTAACATGTAATGCAGGGAGGGAGTCTATGTTTTGCTATCAATGTGAACAGACAGCACAGGGTAAAGGTTGCACGAAAATAGGCGTTTGCGGGAAGCAACCGGACGTGGCAGCGCTTCAGGATCTTCTTGTATATGCTGTCCAGGGACTCAGTCAGGTGGCGCAAGAAGGCTGGAAAGTCGGTGTAAAAGACGACGAAGTCAATACTTTTACGTGCGAAGCGCTGTTCTCTACTCTGACAAATGTAAATTTTGACCCCGATCGCTTTCCACCGCTTATTCGAAAAACAGTTGAACTCAGAGAACGCCTGAAAGAAAAAGTAAAGGCGGCCGGAGGCAATGTCGATTTCAAAGAAGGCCCTGCGATCTACACACCACCTGCCACTAAGGATGAGATGATCGCTCATGGGGAAAAGCTTCAACTCTTCTCGAACGGCGATGATCCGGACATTCGCTCTCTAAAGCATACTCTTATATTCGGCTGTCGCGGCATAGCCGCCTACGCCGATCATGCCCAAATTCTGGGTAAAAGAGATGATTCGATCTTCCGCTTTATACATGAAGCGATGGCGACAACTCTCAGAAAAGATCTTTCTCTTCAGGAAGCGGTGAACTGGGTTCTTGAATGCGGCAAGACGAATCTTAGGACGATGGAACTCCTCGATGATGCTCACACAAGCTCTTACGGCCACCCGGTTCCGACAAAAGTTCCGCTAGGGCATAAGAAGGGCAAAGCGATCCTGGTGTCCGGTCATGATTTGAAAGATCTTGAAGAACTCCTCAAACAAACCGAGGGCAAGGGCATTTATGTATATACCCACGGCGAGATGCTTCCCGCTCACGGTTATCCCGGTCTAAAAAAATACCCCCATTTCTACGGTCATTACGGCACGGCATGGCAGAACCAGCAGAAGGAATTTGCCGAATTTCCGGGAGCAATCCTGATGACGACCAACTGCATCCAGAAGCCACGGGAAGTATACGAGAAGAACCTCTTCACGTCGGGACTTGTTGGCTGGCCTGGAGTCCCTCACATTTCGGATCGCAACTTTGAGCCTCTTATCAAGAAGGCTCTTGAACTTCCCGGTTACGCAGAAGACAGTAACGGTAAAGAAGTCATGGTCGGCTTTGCAAGAAATGCCGTGCTGAGTGTTGCGGACAAGGTGGTTGAAGCGGTAAAGGCCGGCAAGATTCGCCACTTCTTCCTTGTTGCAGGATGCGACGGTGCAAAGCCCGGAAGAAATTACTACACGAAATTTGTGGAACTTGTTCCGAAGGACTGCGTGGTGCTAACTCTCGCCTGCGGTAAGTTCCGCTTCTTCGATAAAGATCTCGGCACCATAGGCGATCTGCCAAGGCTTATGGATATGGGACAGTGTAACGATGCTTACTCTGCAATTCAGGTTGCCCTTGCCCTTTCTAAAGCTTTCAATGTGGGAGTGAACGAACTACCTCTATCCCTGATTCTTTCCTGGTATGAACAGAAGGCCGTGGCAATTCTTTTGACGCTACTTGCTCTCGGCATAAAGAATATCCGTCTTGGTCCTTCACTTCCCGCATTTCTTACGCCGAATGTGCTGAACTTCCTGGTTGAAAATTACAACATAAAGCCCATTTCAACACCGGAAGAGGATCTGAAGGCTATTCTGGGATAGCATGGTTGTGACTCAATGATGGCCCTGTGGGGGCACGGCGTCGCCGTGCCCCCATGTGTTATCAATACCTGCGGCGGGCACGTATTGGTTGCCCACTCGGGTATGAACCGGCTTTAAAAGTCATCATCAAGTGGAATTACTGATTCGGGGCTTATTTCCTTCCCTTCGTTTTTTGCCGGTTTGGTCGGGGGTTTGGTCGAGGGTTCGGTCCTGGTCCTGGATATCTGCTTCCTGCTCGGAGCAAACTTATGTGCGGACAATGATTTCCTAGCCTCACTTTTAGAGGCCGGTCCTGAACCACCCGTTTTGGTCACTTCCTTCCTTACCCCATTAACAACAACCATTAACTGAGCTACATACTCTCTCATCTGAGAGGCCTGAGCGTTAAGCTCTTCCGAGGTTGCGGCGGCTTCCTCCGCTCCTGAAGCATTTGACTGAACAACTTTATCCAGCTCCGACACAGCTTTGGTTATCTGCTCAATACCTTGGGATTGTTCTTTCGATGCTTCAGAAACTTCCTGAATGAGGTTTCCTATTTTGGCCGTTGATTCTTTTACCTCCGAAAAAGCCTGTGCAGTCTTTTCAACAACCTGAACGCCTTCACGAACCCGGTTGGCTGTTTGTTCAATAAGAGAAGCTGTGTTTTTGGCTGCCTCTGCAGCTCTAAGGGCAAGTGATCGAACTTCATCGGCTACCACGGCAAAACCTGCTCCAGCTTCACCGGCTCGAGCCGCTTCAACAGCGGCATTCAGAGCGAGAAGATTCGTCTGAAAAGCTATTTCATCTATGGTTTTGATAATTTTTTGAGTCTCATCGCTTGCCCGGGCAATCTCGGCCATAGCCTGCTCAATTTGATTCATAGCTCTGTGAGCCTCATCAACAGCCTGAAGTGTGTGGCGCATTAGAGAAGCAGATTGCTCAGCGTTCGCAGCGTTCTGGTGCGTCATAGATGCAAGCTCTTCCAGCGCCGCAGAGGTTTCCTCGAGCGATGCAGCCTGTTCAGTTGCTCCCTCAGCAAGGCTCTGGCTGGACGTAGCGACCTCTTCGGCAGCCGTCGCTACCTGATTAGCTCCTTCCATAAGTCCATCTGAAATACGAACAATGGGTTTTGTTATCGATGCAGCAATGTAATAAACAGACACTATGCCGATAATTAGGAATATGCCTACCGCAATAGCGGTCGAAGTTCTAATGGATATAGCTGTTCTCATGAATTCGGAAACGTCTTGAGTGGTAGCAACGCTCCAGCCGTTTATACCAACGGGTGCATAAGCAGCAACTTGTTCAATTCCTTTGAAGACATATCTTACCACCCCTTCCTGTCCGCTGGTCATCTTGTTTCCCAGATCCTCGAGTCCCTGAGTCTGTTTCAGGTTTAATTTCATGATGACACTTCTATCAGGATGAGCAATTACCATTCCTGTATTGTCTACCATGAAAGAATAGCTATTTTCAGATAGCTTGAATTTGCTCACAACATTTATTATAGCCTCTGACTTCAAAATGCCGGTCAACACCCCTATAACTTTTCCCTGACCGTTTACAATGGGAGATGCCAGTGGAAAAACCGGCTGTTGAGTCTTTTTAGAAAATATCATATTTCCGATATTTAGCATGCCTTGTGTAGCCTTCTTCCAGTATTCTCTATCAGCGACATTTATACCTTTATATTCCCCATCAGCGCTATCCGCAATTATGTTGCCTGACAAATCTGCTACAAAGATGACCTCATATATGTCGCCAAGGTTTTTACCGAGTTCCTTCAGAACATCGTATGCCTTGTTGACACTTTCCGGATCGCCATGAGCCGCTTTTGCAATGACGGGGTCAACAGAGAAGGCGCGTAAGGTATTTAAATGGCCGGTCATAATGTCCTTAATTGCAAGAGCTATAATTCTGCTGCTCTTGAGTGAATTTTCTTCCGATGATTTGGTCGATTCGCTCTTCGCCTTGAAGTAGGTAAAGGTACTAACTATAAGAAGTGGGATGGCTATACATAGAAGTCCTGTAACTAAAAGTTTCATTCTCAATGATAAAGCCATAGTTCCCTCCCTTTTCCCTTTGATTTAATTAACAGGCAAGTTCAGTATCGTAAAAATCCAAGCGGCTGGCCATCTTACATAGTGTTGTTGCAAAAGCAAGAATTTTTTGCACATTCCCAACAGCGGATAATCCATATCTGATAGTTGAAAGTCACCAGGACTACACAAAATCTCCCCAAATATCTATCTCACCTCATCGATTAAACGATTGACTTAAGTTTATGGTAGTTGTATCAACGTGGCTGGTTTTACTGGTAAGGGCACGGCATACCGTGCTCCTACAATTGTGTCATTGCAAGCCCAAACGAAGCGAGGGCGAAGCAATCTCATATAGTGTGCGAGGAGCGAAGCGACGAAGCAATCTCGCAGTGTGTCATTGCGAGGAGCGAAGCGACGAAGCAATCTCTCATTGTTGTTCTTCCCTGTGTCATTGGGAGCGAAGCGAAGCAATCTCTTTTTACACTCATGAGATTGCCGCGGCCACTTCGTGGCCTCGCAATGACGTAAAGGAAAACGGCGGCCTCGCAATGACGAAAAAATAACGCGGCCTCGCAATGACCACAAAAAGGAGATTGCCGCATGCAATCTGGTCTTGCATTAATAGCGATAAAGCTACTCATAGGCGACAGGGCAAAGTTTTTTACTCTTGTCCTCGGAGTAACCTTCGCCGTTTTTTTGATCCTTCAGATGACGTCACTTTTCATTGGCATTTTGACCCGCAGCACATCAAATGTTCTGAACGTGGGCGCCGAAGTCTGGGTTATGGATCCTACGGTAGAATCAGATAGAACCATAGTGCCTCTTCCGGATTATCTTTTAAGCGCCGTAAGAAGTATGCCGGGCGTGGCTTACGCATTTCCGATCTATCAGGGAAGTGGACTTGTTAAGCTTCCAAATGGCGTCTATCAGAGCGTTAACATTGTGGGGCTTGATGATGCAAGCCTTTTCGGACGACCTGTTATCATCGAAGGCAATCTCTACGATATCTACAGCGAAGATGCTTTTATCGTTGTCAAAGACGCGGAATACAGAAAGCTAGGCAGTCCTAAAATAGGCGCTACCTTTGAAATAAACGACCATAGAGGAGTAATCGTTGCACTGGCACGATCTATAATTCCGGGACTTTTTGGAAACCCGACCCTTTACACTACCTACACAAGAGCCATTCAGTATCTACCCACCACAAGATTTACCATTTCCGACATCCTTGTGACTCTCAAGGACCCGTCCTATCTTTCCACCGTAAAAGAAGAAGTGGCAAGGATTGGCTATCGAGCCCTTACTCAGAACGAATTTGTCGAGATCATAAAAAAATACTACATGTTCAAAACGGGCATGGGCATGAATATTCTGATGATGACCCTTATAAGTTTCATTGTCGGCGTTTCCATTGCCGGACAAACCTTTTACGCTTTCGTTCTTGAAAATCTGGAGAAGTTCGGAGCTCTGAAGGCCATTGGAGCAACAACCGGCGATCTTGTAAAAACCATCATCTTACAATCAAGTTTCGTCAGCTTCCTCGGCTTTGGCTTCGGAAACCTTATATGTTCCTCTTATATCGCTTTCGCCAAATTTAGAATTCCCAACTATGCAGCCATCATAACCCATAAGAACATTTTGATAACGTTTTTCGTGGTAATCCTGATCACGACCTTTTCCAGCTATATCGGGAT
The DNA here is from genome assembly GCA_964634695.1 of uncultured Syntrophobacterales bacterium. Classification (GTDB taxonomy): domain Bacteria; phylum Desulfobacterota; class Syntrophobacteria; order Syntrophobacterales; family Thermodesulforhabdaceae; genus JAOACS01. The sequence continues at coordinate 5,663 of CAZWJX010000086.1, forward strand.
TCGGAAGGTGATCAAAATCGAACCCTTTGAAGTGTTTCGCGGTTAAGCCGATGAAGTGGATTCTGGAAGCCGAGGGATTGGTAAAGTGGTTTGGTATCGAATCCGCCAGAACGTATGCTCTTCGTGGAGTTAACCTCAGAGTGGCCTACGGTGAGATGCTTTTCATTGTCGGTCCATCAGGTTCTGGCAAGACAACTCTTCTCAGCGTCATCTCCGGCATACTTCGCCCGAACGAGGGCTGGGTAAAAATAAAGGACGTGGAAATATGGAAGCTAAATTCCAGCGATCTTGCCAGATTCAGGCTCAACAACATTGGCTTTGTTTTCCAGGATTACCATCTCTTCCCGAAGCTTACAGCTCTTGAGAATGTCAGCATTCCGCTGGTGCTTAAAAAAATTCCCTGGGAAGAGGCTACAAAAAGGGCCGCAAAAGCTCTCGAAGTAGTCGGCCTTAAAGATAAGGCCCCTCTGCCTCCCTACAAACTGAGCGGTGGAGAACAGCAACGGGTTGCCATAGCCCGTGCAATTGTATCGGAGCCGGATATTCTTATCTTCGACGAACCCACCGCTTCTCTAGACGGCGAAACGGGTAGAAACATTATCTCTTTCGTCAGACACGACATTCTTAACGAACAAAAAGCCATTGTCGTGGTGACTCACGATGCAAGAATATTTGAATTTGCAGATCGAATACTCCACATGGAGGACGGATTAATCAAAAACGAGGTAAACCATGCGTCCTAGAATTATGATAGGTATCGCGATCCTGGGCATCCTTGGAAGTATCGTAAGCGCCTTCGTTTATACCAAAAAGGTAATGCCTCAGCCCCCTCTCAGGGCTTCTACAAACCCTTATGAAAAAGGGATCTACTCAACGGGCATAGTAGAAAGTTACCAGTCACACGGCGCCAACATAACCATTGTGCCGGAAGTATCGGGTAGAGTCGTTCAGATTTTTGTGCAGGAAGGTCAGAGAGTTTCTGCCGGTGATCCTCTGCTGAGCATTGACGATTCTGTTCAGCGCCAGACCGTTGAACAGCTCAAAGCTCAGGCTGATGCAGCCTTAAAAGCCCTCCAGAGGGCAAAAGCGGCTCCTCGAAAGGAAGAGCTGGACATTGCGCAGGCTCAGATGGACCAGGCCAAGGCGACTCTTGATGACAAGCGCGCTCAATTTGAAAAAGTTCAGAAAGCCTATCAGTTGAACCCGAAAGCTATAAGTCGTGATGATTTTGACCGCGCTAAAAACGCTTACGAGATTGCTCAGAAATCCTACGAAGTAGCCGTCAGGCAATTTCGCCTGATCAAGGCAGGAACATGGGAATACGATATTAAAACCCTTGAAGCCCAGTATCTGGCCGCATCGAAGGCTTATGAAGCAGCGGCAAAGCTTCTGGAAAAATACACCCTGCGTGCTCCCTCAGATGGCATAGTAGTTAGAATTCAAGCCTCGGTCGGGGGTTATATTTCACCACAGGGCTCTTACGATCTTTACACGGGAAGTTATGGACCCGTGATCGTCATGATGAACGGGTCGGTTGACCAGCTTCAGGTGAGATGCTACGTGGACGAGCTTCTTGTGCCCCAGCTCCCAAAACCTGACAGGATAACAGCCACAATGTTTGTCCGTGGATCAGATAAAAAAGTTCCGATTGAGTTTGTCCGTATTGAGCCATACATAGTCCCGAAAATACAGCTTTCCAACGGTCGTCGTGAACGAGTGGATGTAAGAGTTCTTCCAGTCATATTTCGCTTCGAAAAACCGACGGATGTTAACATTTTTCCCGGACAGCTCGTCGATGTTTATATCGGGGAGAAGCAATGAAGATTCTTCTGGCTAAACTCTGTCTGATTGTTACCTGTTTTGCGCTTGTAGCCTGTAGCGCCGTAGGCCCTGATTATTCACCTCCAAAGTTAGCCATGCCCGATAGATGGAAGACCTCCGACAACCGGCTTTTTGACCCCCTCACGGAACCAACACAGGATTGGTGGAAGCTCTTCGATGACCCGACTCTTTCCAGACTTATCGAAGAAACAATAGCGGGAAATCGAGACATAAGGAAAGCCGTTGCGAGGATAGAAGAAGCCAGAGCTCAGCTCGGTTACGTTATGGGCGGGCTTTATCCATCTGTGGATGCTGGCGGTTCGGTGGTTCGAGGTAAACAGAGCGAATCGGTGAATAAACAGGCTCAGGCTCGCACCGATTATCAGACGGCTCTTGGAGCTTCCTGGGAGATCGATCTCTTCGGGCGCGTAAGACGATCCGTTGAAGCGGCTAAAGCAAACTTTGAAGCTACGCAGGAAGATTATCGTGATGTTCTCATAAGTGCCTGCGCCGAAACTGCCAGAACTTATTTCTTGCTCAGATCCGTTCAGGATCAGCTCAGGGCGGTTCAAAAAAATATCGAGTCCCAGCGGGAAATATTTGAAATAACAAAGGCCAGATTTGAGGCAGGGCTTGCATCAGAACTGGACGTGGCACAGGCAGAACATGTTCTTGCCCTTTCGGAAGCACGCATCCCTCCTCTTCGAAATGCCGCCGCAGGCTTATTGCATGCCATCTCACTGCTTACCGGAAATTTCCCCGGCACTTTAGATAGCATCCTCAGCGACGAACGCCCTCTGAATGTCCCATCCAGAGTGTTACCGGTGGGAATTCCGGCCGACCTTCTGAGGCGTCGTCCCGATGTTAGATCGGCAGAACGGAAACTGGCAGCAGAAACGGCTCGAGTCGGTGTAGCCATGGCGGATCTTTATCCATCTCTTCAGCTTGCCGGAACGGTCGGAATAGAAGCTATCGGAACCGGCGATTTTCTGAAAACCTCCAGCAGCTTCTACGGCTTCGGGCCTTCGATTCGGTGGAACATATTCGATGCCGGGCGAATCCGTAGCAACATAAAGGCAGCGGACGCCCGAGTAGAACAGGCTCTGCACGGCTACGAAGCATCAGTTCTCAAAGCGGTTAAGGAAGTCGAGGATAAACTGGTGAATTACAGGGAAGCTCTCTCGAAAGTAGAAACTCTTCAGCGTTCGGTAGCATCGTCACAGAAAGTTCTGGATCTCGCAAAAAGCCGCTACGTAAGCGGGCTTGTAAGTTTCCAGACGGTTCTGGACGCAGAAAAGGAGCTCCTTGATCAGGAAACTCAGCTTGCTCAGGCGAAGGGTGACCTTGTTGTGGCAGTCGTGGATCTTTATAGAGTTCTTGGTGGTGGATGGCGTGTGGCTGACAGATAAAAAGACCTGGCGAA
>CAZWJX010000086.1:8916-10326 GCA_964634695.1 uncultured Syntrophobacterales bacterium
AAAGATTCGCCAGATCCTTCTGTTAATGTCACGGTGCCGGAATCACGAGTATAGGACAGGGGGTATGGTTTACAACGTACTGGGCCACACTTCCCAGAAGAAGACTTCCCAGAGCCGAACGCCCCTGATGCCCTATAACAATCAGGTCTATGCCAAGCTCCTTTGCTGTATCCACGATTTCATTTCCGGGACGCCCTTCTTTAAGAACAAATTCGACCTGGACATTATCCGCTGAAGAAGAAGCCACTAAAGCTTTCATCTCTTTTTCCCTGTCCTGCCTCACTTCTTTCATGATCTCAACAAAATCGCCTTTATAGCCTTTGATGCTCAGTTCATGAATTGCGTCCACAATTCGCTGGCTTATAACGTGCATCATGTAAACGCTTGCGCCATAAGTTTTTGCCAGAAACATCCCATAACTCACGGCCTTCTGAGAGTTTTCAGAAAAGTCAACGGGGATCAAAATCTTACTGATCTGAATCATGAACGGTCCTCCTTCTGACGTGATAAGGTTTCCAACGGACAGCCACTACACTGTGCTTTTTTACCACAGTATTCCTTACCAAGACGCACAAAAAGTGCGTGATACTCCTGAAACAGTGCAACATCCGGGGGAAAAGATTTCATGAAAAATTCTCTAAGACTCTCGTAGTCATAAGTTGCAGGTGCCAGACCGTGTCGAAAAAGAACTCTATGAGTATAACGGTCCACAACAAAGGACGGCTGATTAGCCGCATAGAGTATAATGCTGTCAGCCGTTTCCGGACCTATGCCGTTTATCTGTAACAGGGCAAGTCTCAGATCATCAACAGGCTGAGCCAGAAAAGCATCCAGAGAGCCACCCCATTCGGTCATGATGTATTGCACAAAGGTTTTTATCCTTCGAGCCTTCTGGCGAAAAAATCCACTGGGTTTTATCAGCTCTGCAAGGGTTTCTTCTTCACATTCATGTATTTTTTCAAGGGATAGCCTGCCCTCCGCTTTCAGGGCCGAAATTGCCCGCTCAACGTTACTCCAGGCTGTATTCTGCGTGAGGATCGCCCCTACTATCACTTCGAATTTAGTTTCGGCAGGCCACCAGTGCTGGGGACCGAATCGAGCAAAAAGACGGTCGAAAATGTCATGGAGAATGTCATTTCGGCGAAAAACGGCACTGTTAAAGTAAGGCAAATAAGTAGCCATAAACTCGACGGTGCCCCTTTGCAGTTGTGCAACCTTAATTGGTTTATCTAGAATACGATTATTCCGCCACGTCCGCAATGATACTTTTTGCGTCATTGCGAGGAGCGAGGAGCGAAGCGACGAAGCAATCCTCTAAAGCTACAGAGTGTCATTGCGAGCGAAGCCCCCACCGTGTCATTGCGAGCCCGAACAAAGCACCCCCACCGTGTCATTGCGAGCCCGAACGCA
>CAZWJX010000087.1:0-2752 GCA_964634695.1 uncultured Syntrophobacterales bacterium
CCGCAGTATCAGATCCCCTGCTTTGTGTCCATAGGAGTCGTTTACGTTTTTAAAGTGATCTATGTCAAAAATAGCGACAGCAAAAACATGCTCGTATCGACGGAATCGCTCCCATTCTTCAAGGATTCTGATCTCATAAGCTCGCCTGTTGGATATACCGGTAAGAGGATCTTTCAGGATTTCTTCTGCCAGCCGCTTTTCTCGACTTTGAGCCTGCCTGATTTGATCGTTTATTACGCTTAATTCATTTTGCAGTTTTTGAATTCGCTCCTCCAGTTCCCTGTTGTATTCTTCCTCCTGCTGTCTCCTTTTCTCCAGAATTTGACGTATGTACGAAATCTTGGTTATCAGCATCTTCCTGAGCTCTTCGAGGTTTGTCACGGTTTTTACGGACTGACGGAGATCGTTTATCTGTCCGTCCAGATGATAGTTAAATTTGCTGCTCAATTCCTGAGAAGTATGAACATGGTCAAGAGATGCAACGATATTTTTTTCTATTTCAACCAGATTTTGCCCTAGCTCCGATATGAATTCGTCAAGTTCTTTTCTCTCCTGATTCATGCTGGTCATTAATTTGCTCAAAAACTCCGTAAAGGTGGCATTCCACGATGCGAAATCATGGAGTTGCTGAATGTCATAAAACGACTCTCGAATAACTGCCCACCTTTCCTTGTATGGTTCGGGAATCAAAGGATCAATAGCCGTTATGAGCTCGAGCATAATAGGCTTAACTTCATCGAAAGACTCTGATCGATGAAAAATCCCGAGGAATTTTTTAATTCCTTTTTTTGGCTCATCGGGAACAGTGCCCTGTTGAATTATCGTTTCCTTGAATGAATTCAGGCACTTTTCAATCTCATCGGGGGAACCATTATTTTTAAGCTTTTCTTTAAACGCCTCAAATTTTCTGGACACTTCCGATTTTTCCGGAAAGTTCACAAAGGATGAGAGCGTCAACACGGCGGAACGGAAAAGCTCTCTGAGTTTTTCCTGCTCTTCCTCCAGTTCCTGAATGAGTCTTATATGGCTTGATCTGGGAGTTATAAATTTTTCAGGATCGCTCAGCTCCACAGGAAGTAGTGAAGGGTTTGAATTCAGTATCCGTATCACGTTATCGGAAGTAATTCTTTCTCCCTGAGCTTCAAGCCTTTCCACTATCTCAACGATACTTTGCGAAAGTTGTTCCACCCAAGGAAACGATCTTTCCATCGCATTTATCCTCTTCTGTAAAAGGAAGGCTTTGCCTTCTTACCGATTCCTCCCCTGGATGAATTACTGACGGGCTTGGGTTCAAATTTCTGACAGGCAATTCCCGATACGCTGAATACTTCCTCACAGGGATAGTTCTTCGATCGTATCGACCAGGCCCGGCAAAAATAAGGAGTCGTCGGATTCCAGGTGATACCCAGGTGCTTGCACCTTACACAATGAACTTTCATTTCTTTCCTGATAGTCATACCCCATACCTCCCTGCTGGGGCATTTCCTTCTCTTATGCCTTTTAGCGGCGCAGATGGAGAAAATGCCCGATCTAAATTTTCAGCAAAAGCTATTCCACTTCTGGCAAAAAATATTTTAAAGTTTTTTTCTGTTCCGTCGAATATAAAGTCGAGAGGTGAGAAAGATGATCATAACCGACTACCGTGTCAAGAGCGTTCTAAGAACATATACGAGGCAACTTCAGAAAGCCAAGTTGCCCCCCGCTCAATCTCTCGATAATGAAAAGCTGCATCCTGCTTCAGAAAAAGTTGTGATATCTGAAGAAGCCCGTCAACGCCTCGTGATGGACCAGCTTGCAAAACATGCAATGTCCAAGGTCGAAGAAGAAAAAAGATTGAACGACGATAAAAAAGATGAGAGATTAGAGGATGAAAAGACTGCTGTTACGGATGAGACAGCAGATAACAGAGTAGAAAAAAATACGAACCAGCAAGATTAAGGGAGAGAAATATGGACGTCAAGAAAGTTCAGCAAGCTCAGTTTTATTATGGAAACGTGTCCAACGTGAAGCCTTCGAGTGCTCAGCAGAGCGCTCAGGAAGTCATGAGAATTGACCGTATTCAAAACGGCCAGACGCAACAGAAAGCAACCAATAAACAACCGGCAACTGATAAGGTAGAATTTTCCGCTCAGGCTCTAGCCGCTTATGAACAGAGCAGAACACAGCAAATTGAGAATCTACAAAAAAGCATTCAGCAGGGCTCTTACAAGATAAATCCTACTGACATTGCAAACAAAATGCTGGAGGAATCCTGGTAGATTTTTCTGACGGCGTAACTCAGTTAAGAGCTCTTGCCGAAATTATGTTTGTAGTCCCGTTTAAGCTTTAAAAGTCCGGGACTGCGGTGGCAAAACATATGGTCTGTCATGACCCCGAATTTTATAAAAATTTCTTCGATTAAATCAAAAAGCACAGGACGGTCAGGCCATGTAAAAGACTTTTCCTTTTTAACCAGCTCGTCCCACAAAACTTGAGCCTCCGGAAATTTCCCAAATATTTCCTTTTTGACCTCATCACAGAAAAACATAGCGCACGAGATGGGTCTGACCGTCCAAAGGCAACCCTTTTCTCCAAGATAGACGCAGTAGTCTGATGGCTTTACAGAGCTTAATTTCTCGAGAATTACCGGGAAATCATCCCTTCCCCCGAAAAGATAATTGATAACCTCATCGGCAAAAAAGACGATAATGCTTTCGTAACCGCAACAGGCGCTCCTTTTCGTATCGAAACAGGATCTTTTGCAATAATCCAG
>CAZWJX010000087.1:2762-10270 GCA_964634695.1 uncultured Syntrophobacterales bacterium
ACCGGTCGAGTTCGCCTCTGAATTCCATGTATGGAAAAGCAATATCACGAAGATAGGCTTTCGTTTGATCATCAAGCCTTTCACAGGCCTCAAAAGCGGTGCGGATTGATTCCAGTTGCATTCGATGGTATAAGCTCATGTCTTTCATGAACATTCCCTCACAAAAGGAGTTAACCATGTCCGTGAAAGCAAGCGACATTATAGTAGTGTGGGTAACGGTGGGAAATCCCGAAGAGGCTGTTAAGATTGCCAGAACGCTTGTTGAAGAAAAGCTCGCAGCCTGTGTCAACATTGTGCCTTCTATCAGATCCATCTATTTCTGGAAGGGAGAAGTCTGCGACGACCCCGAAAACCTTTTGATGATCAAGACAAAAGAAGGGCTTTTCGAGAGACTGCGAGCAAGAATCACCGAACTTCATAGCTACGAAGTCCCGGAAGTTATCGCCGTGAAACTTCATGCAGGGCATGAACCTTATCTTTCCTGGGTTATGGAGACCACCCGGCAAACGGATTGATTCTCCGGCATTCATCTTCTTATCTCAACAGATCTGGCGTGGGCTTCAAGGCCTTCCATGCGGGCAAAACTTGCGATCTTCTGTATGTTCGCTTTAGTTACGTCAGCGGGATAGTGGATGATGCTGGTCTTGCGCAGGAATGTGTGAACTCCGAGAGCCGAAGAAAATCGTGCTGTTCCTGCTGTCGGGAGCACATGATTAGGTCCTGCAAAGTAGTCCCCGACAGCTTCCGGCGTATATTCCCCGATAAAGACTGCTCCAGCGCATTTTATCAGCCCGATAATGCTCCACGGATCCTTCACATGAAGCTCCAGATGTTCGGGTGCAATGCGGTTTGAAAGCTCTATCGCCTTATCAAGTCCATCCACCACGAAGCAGGCTCCGTAGTTTTTCAGAGATTCTGAAGCAATGTCCCTTCGTGGCAGAGGCTGTTGAGAAACGGCACCATTAAGCTGATCAACAATCGAATTTATAACCTGTTGAGCCAGTGCTTCTTCCGTTGTAATTACCATAGCGCTGGCAATTGGATCATGTTCAGCCTGACTTAGTAGGTCTGCAGCTATGTAATCGGGATTGGCCGATTCATCGGCGATAATAAGTATCTCACTCGGTCCTGCCAGAAGATCAATTCCAACAACGCCCGACAGCATCCTCTTAGCTGTAGCCACGTAGATATTTCCGGGACCGACTATCACATCTACTTTACGCACGGTTTTCGTTCCGAAAGCCATGGATGCAATTGCCCATGCACTTCCCATGCGGTAGATTGTGCGTATGCCAAGCTCTCGAGCTGCAGCCAGAATGGCTTCATGGACGGTGCCATCCGATCTGGGAGGCGTTGCTATGGCTATGTCTTTAACGCCCGCAATTATAGCCGGAATGGCTCCCATAAGAAGAGACGAAATAAGTGGAGTATCTCCCCCTTTTCCTCCGGGAACATAAACACCGGCGGAACTCACCGGCGATACCATCTGCCCGAGGATTACTCCCCCCTCCCCTGTCATGAACCAGGATTTTTCCTGCTGTCTGGCGTGAAAATCGGCGATGTTTTTTGAGGCAGTTTTTATTATGTCGAGCAAGGCACTATCAACTTTCCGCCATCCTTCCTCAATTTCGTTTTCGGAAACGATCAGCCTGTCTGCTGTGGCATCTTTCCAGTCGAACCGTCTTGTGTAATCCAGAATTGCTTCATCGCCTTCGTCGTAAACTCTCTTTATGATCTCTTCGACGGTCTTTTCCACGTCTTTTGCGATACCCATAAAGGCTCTCTGCTCAAGCTTTTTCAGAAAAGCCTCCGCATCTTCGGAAGGATATTTCAAAACGGAAATCATCGTCTCACGCCTCCATCCTGAGCGATCACAAAGGCATCGGGAAATTCCGATCTTATCTGTTCAAGAACTGCCCTTGCCTTGTGAAGATCGTCAAACATGCCTATTTTGACTCGATACAATAACTTCTCTCGAAAATAATAGGGTTCTATGCCTGCATCGGGATAGCGTAGCCTGATCGATTTACCGAAACGTTCGGCGTTTTGTTTGTTTTCAAAAGCAGCGACCTGGATTTCAAATCGTCCTCGCCATGGTGACGGCACCGGTTCCGGAACCCATCGATACTGATTCTGAGCATACTGAATGAGCGTTGCCGGTTGCAGAGCTTCAATCCTTACTCTGGCCGTGCCGTTTGGTAACATGCCGAGCTCTTCGGCTGCTCTGCGGGATAAATCTATAATTCTATCCCCGACAAAGGGACCCCGGTCGTTAATCCGCACAATAATCCAGCGACCGGTATCAAGACGGGTAACCTTTACGTAAGTTCCCAGCGGCAGCGTCTTGTGAGCCGCTGTTAAGCCGTTCATATCAAAGACTTCCCCGCTTGAAGTTCTTTTTCCGTGAAATTGAGGCCCATACCAGCTTGCAATCCCTTCCTCAACATATCCATCGGCCGAAAGCAGCGGGAAATAACATTTACCCTGCACACAGTAAGGTTTTGCCCACGGGGGATAGGTCCTCGCAGGTGCCGGTGGGACATGCTGGGGCTTAGTGCTGCAGGAATTCAATAACAGCAAGCCTGCGACAAGGCCGTATAAAACTTTTTTACTTACATTGTTCATAAGTGGCAGGTCTTTTCAAACAATTTCCTGCGTTTTTCAAGCTCAAGACACTTCCGAAATGACGAGATTGCTTCATTTCGCTCGCAATGACAACCGATACTGTCATTGGGGGCCCACACAGTTTTCTCACTTGTCATTGCGAGCCCGCGCAGGTTTTACCACCCGTCATTGCGAGCCCGAGCGAAGCGAAGGGCGAAGCAATCTCGCAATGTGTCATTGCGAGGAGCGAAGCGACGAAGCAATTTCATCATTGGCTTTTTATGAGATTGCCACGGCCACTTCGTGGCCTCGCAATGACAGACTAAAAGAATCTGGCCGCGCAATGACACTTACCTCCCGTCATTGCGAGCCCGAGCGAAGCGAAGGGCGAAGCAATCTCGCAATGTGTCATTGCGAGGAGCGAAGCGACGAAGCAATTTCATCATTGGCTTTTTATGAGATTGCCACGGCCACTTCGTGGCCTCGCAATGACGAACTCGGTAGGGATTGCCACGGCTGCCTTGCGGCAGCCTCGCAATGACAGACTAAAAGAATGTGGCCGCGCAATGACACCTGCATACGTGAAAAACTCAGGCGGCCTTTTCGTCGATCTTTGCCAGCTCTTCAAAGCGAATATCCACGCCGAGCACTCCCACAATCTCGTCCTGTTCGTTCCTTATGGGAGCCGATACCGTTATGCACAGAGCCCCTGTGTAGCGCGAGGTGTAAAAATCCGTTACGTGAACTTTTCCCGTCCTCATGGGTTCTATGAACCACGGACGGTCTGAGAGATCCTCACCGACCTGAGCTTTTTCATACTTAGCTTTATCTTCTATATGAGTGATGTTTCTGGTGATGCGGCGACCTTCTCTGTCGGTAACGTAGGCGTACTGGATAAAGGGATTGAGATCAATAAGCGACTGAAGCACCAGTTCCTGTCTTGAAGGATCCATGCTCTTTATGGCTTCGTTCTCGACAACCTCTTCTATAAGATGAGCCGCAAGAGATCGGGCTTTTTGCTTGAGCATATCGAACTCGCTCACGAAGTATTCCGGCAAATAACGTCTCGCCCATCTTTCCATCTCTTCGTCGGAAATGGACGTATTCCTTCCCTTTTCGTATTCTTCCATAACTCTTTTGTGGATTTTCACTATACCGGGATGACGTTTATCAAGCTTTTTGTCACCCTCTAGCTGGAGGCGATTGTTTACCCAGTAAGCAATGCCGGCCGTTCCCGACTTGTCGGTGATTATAACACTGATGGGACGTCCCAGAATCTTTTCCGTGTCGAAGATGTTATAAATTTCAGGATTCTTTATCAATCCATCGGCATGAATACCGGCGCTTGTGGCATTGAAGGCCTTTCCTACAAAAGGATAGTTGGCCGGAATACGATAACCAAGCTCTTTCTGGAAGTATTCGGCAACTTCTGTAATGGCCAGAGTGTCCACGCCGTCGGTTGTTCCTTTAAGCCCGATATATTCCATAAGCAGCCCCTCTATGGGCGCATTCCCCGTGCGTTCACCAAAGCCGAGAAGTGTGCCGTTTACGCCGCTACAGCCATACAGCCACGCTGTGACACCGTTAACGACCACCTTGTGAAAGTCATTATGACCATGCCATTCAAGAAGATGGCCCGGAACTCCTGCTTCTTCGATAAAAGCTCGCACAAGCCTCGGCACGCTCCTTGGAAGTGCTGCTCCGGGATAGGGAACTCCAAGCCCGAGAGTATCACACAGACGAATCTTAACGTCTATACCGCTTTCCTCCCTGAGCTTCATCAGTTCGATGGCAAATGGTATGCAAAAGCCGTATATATCGGCTCGAGTCACATCTTCAAAATGGCATCTGGGCACTATACCTTTTTCCAAAGCCGCTCTGACAATATCCAGATAGTCGTTCATGGCCTGACTGCGAGTCTTTCCCAGCTTGAGGAAGATATGATAATCGGAGGCAGAAGTCAGAATACCGGTTTCTTTGAGTCCCATTTCGACCACAAGATTGAGATCTTCCTTATTGGCTCTAATCCAGCCGGTAATTTCAGGATAACGGTAGCCTCGAGCCAGACATTTCTGAAGAGCTTCCTTATCCTTACTGGTGTACATAAAGAATTCGGCCTGGCGTATGACCCCCTTTGGCCCCGAAAGTCTGTGAAGGAAATCAAATATCGTAACGATTTGATCCACAGTGTAGGGAGGCCGCGCCTGCTGACCGTCACGAAAGGTCGTGTCGGTAATAAACATATCTTCGGGAGGATCCAGCGGAAGAAGTTTGTGATCGAAATCTATCCGGGGCACTTCATCATAAGGGAAAATTTCCCGCATAAGGTTTGGTTCCTGAACATCCACAAGCCTGTATTGCCAGAATACCGAATGTTCATGATCAAGAAGTCTTCTTTTTGGATTCCACCGAGCCATCTTATTTTCTTCCTCACCCCGTTAACCAGAGCGGTGCAGGTTTACGTATTATACACACCCTGGTGCTGGAGTATTTATATCCCCGCCTATTAAGGCACAGGCAGCTCCAGCCGGCGGTATTTGCCTGTACCATAGTCGCATTCTCGCAATTACTCCAGGCCGTCAAGTCTTTTGAGGGACTTCCACCTTTATGCACAGCTCCAGTAGCTGATGGACATCCGGTTCCGATGGAGCACCCGTGAGGGGACACGTGGCCTTCTGAGTCTTGGGAAAGGCGATTACATCACGAATAGAGGGCGATCCTGTCATCATCATCAGAAGCCTATCCAGTCCAAAGGCTATACCTCCATGGGGTGGCGCGCCATATTCCAGAGCTTCCAGTAAAAAGCCGAATTTTTCGCGAGCTTCTTCTTCCCCGATCCCGAGCACTCTGAAGACTCGTTCCTGGATATCCTTACGATGAATTCGGATACTTCCGCCGCCGATTTCGGTGCCGTTCAATACCAGGTCGTAAGCCCGACTGCGGACCTTTTCGGGAGCCTTTTCAAGCATATCGAGATCTTCTTCTTTCGGATGAGTGAAAGGATGGTGGACGGCAACGTATCGCTTTTCTTCCGGACTCCATTCCAGAAGAGGAAAGTCTGTAACCCACAAAAACTTGTATTGCTTTTTAAGGCTTTCGTTCTCCTTGAATAGATAAGTATTGGCAAGGTGAAGCCTGAGGTTTCCGAGCACTTCTCTAACAACCGAAGGCTGGTCGGCACCGAAAAAGATTATGTCTCCGGGTTGCAGGCTGAGTTCTTGAGTCAGGGCATTCTTCACTTCGTCGGAAAGGAATTTGGCTATTGGAGACTGCCATTCTGACGGATTGATCTTGATCCAGGCAAGCCCTTTGGCTCCAAGGCTCTGGGCAAAGGCTACCAGATCGTCCAGCTCCTTACGCGACAGTTTAGCTCCACCTTCGTATTTTATGCATCCAACCATGCCTCCGGACTGGATTGCCTGTCTGAAAACGTTAAACTGTGAATCGGCCACAATGCCGCTTATATCGTGAATTTCCATCCCGAAGCGGAGGTCTGGCTTATCGGTTCCGTATCGAGCCATGGCCTCGTCATAAGGCATTCTGGGAAAAGGCGTGGGAATATCAACCCCTAAAATGGTGTGAAAGAGCGAACTGATCCATGACTCGATCAGCCGGTAAATGTCCTCTTCCCGAATGAAAGACATCTCGAGATCCACCTGAGTAAATTCCGGCTGTCGATCTGCACGAAGATCCTCGTCCCGGAAGCACTTAACAATCTGCATATATCGATCGAAACCCGATACCATAAGAATCTGCTTGAACAACTGAGGAGATTGGGGAAGCGAGAAGAACTTTCCCGGGTAGATACGGCTGGGCACGAGATAGTCTCGAGCTCCTTCCGGTGTACTTTTGGTAAGAACCGGTGTTTCGATCTCCAGGAAACCGTGATCGGCAAAATATCTTCTGGTAAACTGCATCACTTCATGGCGTATTTTAAGATTTCTTGTCATTACGGGACGTCGCAAGTCCACAAATCGGTATTTCAGTCTTGTATTTTCGTTAACCTGAATGCGATCTTCAACCAGAAAGGGGGGCGTTTTGGAAGAGTTTAAAAGACGCAGTTCATCTACGATGACTTCTATTTCCCCTGTGTCAAGTTTTGGGTTGACCATGCCTTCCGGGCGAGCTCGAACCAGGCCTTTTACGGCTATTACATATTCATTTCTGATCCCATGAGCACGTTCATGGGCAGTGGCGTTGTGAGTTGGGTCGAATACAAGCTGGGTGATGCCCTCTCTATCACGAAGGTCGACGAAGATAAGCCCTCCGTGATCTCGACGTCTCTGCACCCAACCCATAAGGCATACCTGCTGTCCGATGTGTTCTTTACGAAGATCGTTGCAGTAATGCGTTCTTTCCCAATCACCAAGATTGTCGAGGGGCACAAACCGATACTGGAATTCATCTTTCGATTATGAATCCACCAATGGCGGCATATCTTTCTTGGCAATGACCTCCACCTGAAGTCCTCCTTTACGAACATTTTATCGATCGCTGGTAAACACGCTAGAACTAACCGCTATGATGGCAAATTGTCAATAGAGCGAAAGGGGCCGTTCGAAAACTATGCAACCTATTATTTTTGTGTCACTGCGAGGAGCGTAGCGACGAAGCATTCTCGTCATTGCGAGCCGGAGGCGAAGCGAAGGCGAAGCAATCTCTTTTTGTTTTTTTCTCGTGTCATTGCGAGGAGCGAAGCGACGAAACAATCTCTTGAGATTGCCACGCGCCCTTCGGACGCTCGCAATGACGTAACCAGGCGTCATTGCGAGGAGTCCGCCACTGGCGGACGACGAAGCAATCTCCTGGTGTTCTTCCTTAAAGAGATTGCCACGGCTGCCTTACGGCAGCCTCGGTGCGCCCGAGAGCTGGCGCACACAGAGAGGTGAAAGTCCTCTTCCGGG
>CAZWJX010000088.1:0-8501 GCA_964634695.1 uncultured Syntrophobacterales bacterium
TCTCCAGCAATTCCCTTTTCATCTTGCTTAACCACTTTAACATTAGCTAAACTACTTTTTTTGAACTTCGATAGAGCCACAGACTTTTAAGTTATCGATTTCACCGGGACACATTTTTATGCTGATATTAGCGTCGGTTTGTTCCTGTGTATAAACCACAGCTATACCCCATCGATTTGATTCCGCGGTTGAGATAACTTTACATGCATATGAGCCGAGATCGGATGAATACTCGTCAGAATTGCAATAGAAATAACCATCCCTGACCACGGGCTGACCCGCTATTACCGTCCAGAGCGAACGGTCGAGAGTGTTCTGAGAAAAATCATCATAGAGTCTGGCCTCTTCACCAAGATCAAGAACCTCAAGCAATACAACTCCCTGCGCCCCACCTTTTCCTGATACTACTATCGTATAAGCTCCAGGTTCAAAGATCTCAATTAACGCCGGTTCTCTGGGATCAGAAGGGGCTAATCCAAGTTGGGCAATATCCGAGGCTCTGGAGCTATTCCCCCAATCGTCGTTACTCGCCACCAGAGTATTCCCTTGAAAAACCGAAACCACAGGATCGCTTAGTCTGTTCTCAAAAATAGCCGGTAACGATGGCCCTTTAACCCGCACAAGCATTTTGTGAGCTCCATCAGTCACGACAAACCCACCTATCGCAACTCCATTACCATCGGTGACATAAGCTCTCACGGAATAATTCGAAAGGTCAACGCTATGGCCGTTCACCGGCAAAGCCAAAACGGCTGTTGATACAATCATTAGAATCCAGTTAATCTTTTTCATAATTCTCTCCATCTGAATGTTTAACGGATCCAATACAAATTCCCCGCATCACATTTTCGGATGTCATTGCGAGCGCCCGAAGGGCGCGTGGCAATCTCTTATTGCCACAACAAAGAGATTGCTTCGTCGCTTCGCTCCTCGCAATGACACACTCTTTTTTCCGTCATTGCGAGGCTGCTGTAAGGCAGCCGTGGCAATCTCAAGAGATTGCTTCGCCCTTCGCTTACGCTAGGGCTCGCAATGACAAGGGAAAGAACAACAAAGAGATTGCTTCGCTTCGCTCGCAATGACTAATGTGGGCGTCATTGCGAGCGCCCGGAGGGCGCGTGGCAATCTCTTGTTACAGCATAGAGATTGCTT
This sequence comes from uncultured Syntrophobacterales bacterium, assembly GCA_964634695.1. Lineage (GTDB taxonomy): Bacteria > Desulfobacterota > Syntrophobacteria > Syntrophobacterales > Thermodesulforhabdaceae > JAOACS01. The sequence continues at coordinate 1,153 of CAZWJX010000088.1, forward strand.
CGTCGTCCGCCATAGGCGGACTCCTCGCAATGACACAAAAAGCATCATCGGAAATTAATATACCAATATGCTTTTAATCGGGGAAAGATCTTCCGTTTTAAACAGTTCCACGCGGCCGGGCTCCAGAGGCAGAACAAAGGTTATCGTCTTGTCTTTTTTCTTTTTATCCGAATAAAAGGCACTGATGATTTCATCGGTTTTTAATTCAGAAGGAATAAGAACTGGAAGGTTGTATTGCTCAAGAAGTGATAACAGCCTGAGCAAAATCTTTTCATCTATCTTTCCCAGCGCAAGACTCAGTCTGGCTGCGCAGGCACAACCAATGGCTACAGCTTCGCCGTGAGAGATAGAGTAATTGCTCGCCTTTTCGATGGCATGCCCGAAAGTATGACCTAAGTTTAACACGCGCCGCAGCCCACCTTCTGTTTCGTCTTTCATCACGATATCAGCCTTTACCCTGGCGCAACGGCTTACAACTTCCGTTAGAACATCGAGCTTCCTGGCTTTTATCTCAGCGCTACTTGATTCAAGAATTTCTACAAGACGAGGATCGCCGATCCAGGCCGTTTTAATGACCTCAGCCATTCCCTGAGCCATAATATGTTCCGGTAAAGTCGTCAAAAACTGCGGGTCTATAGCCACCCATAGTGGCTGATGAAAGGCGCCGATGAGATTTTTACCTTCGGCAAGATCGACCCCCGTTTTCCCGCCGATGCTGCTATCCACCTGAGCGACAAGTGTTGTAGGAACCTGAACAAAGGGAATTCCTCGCATGTAGATAGAGGCAAGAAATCCCACAACATCTCCCGTAACTCCACCGCCGACAGCAACCAGAAGAGACGACCGATCCGCTCCACGGACCACCAGTTCACTGGCAAGTTTTTCTACGGTGGCAAGATTTTTGGCAGTTTCCTTAGCTTCCCAGACGATCAGATCATCTTTTTCAGGCGAAAAATCCTGTCCCCATCTTTCAACCACCTCGCGATCACATATCCAGAATCTTCGCCTGCCGGGAGCAAATTCTTCGATGATACGGGTTAAATCTTTCCTGAGACCGCACTCACACCAAATTTCGTAACTATACGACTCAGGCCTTCTCAGGTTGACATAGATTTTCACGGCCTCTTCTCCTCCAGAAAACCACCTCATTTATTCGAATCAGGTTTCACACAATCTGGTTCGATCCCGGTACCGCCAGCCCTGTTGCATTCCCATGTTTTGACGGAACAGGATGCGCAGTCACAGGATGTTCCATCCCTGAAGCCTTTAAGGAAAAATCGCACCACCACAATGACACTCACAATCAGAATAACGAAAACGGCCATCCATTGAATCATTTATATACCTCCGCAAGAGCAAAAGTTATCAGCTAACGCCTGTTTCCATTAAAATAAGACTTCCACCAGCTTCAGGCCACTCCCAGCGCTTTGCCTGCCTGATAAATACTCACAGCCAGAAGAAAAGCCACAGCCGTATTAAAAAGGAGGGCGAAGAGGCTCCACTTGATGCTTCCCGTTTCTTTTGCGATAACGGCCAGAGTAGCCACACAGGGAGCGTAGGTCATGACAAATATCATGAAAACCCACGCAAGCAAAGGAGTCCATTTAGGGTCATTCTTTATGCGATCGCTGAGGCTATGTGTGGCTTCTTCGCCGTCCTGAGTTCCCAGAGCGTAAGCCGTTCCAAGAGTTGAAAGAATGACCTCTTTTGCGGCAAAACCACCAAAGAGAGCAACGTTAATCTTCCAGTCAAAGCCGCAAAACTGCGTCACGGATGCAAGAGCTTTACCCACTCTGCCCGCAACTGAGTATTCCAGTTCCATCTGGGATCGTTCTTCAGGGTCCACGGTTTGCAAAATTTCTTCAGATGGCTTTGGATAGCTCATCAAGGCCCACAACAGGACTGTAATAGCCACAATCAGAGTACCGGCCTTTTTCATGTATTGCCAGGTTCTTTCCCAGGTGTGAATCAGAAGCCCTTTAACAGTTGGAAGCCTGTAAACCGGAAGCTCTAGCAAGAAAGGCGTCGCAGGCCCTCTCAAAACGGTTTTTCTAAGAATCCATGCCGCCACGAGAGCTATTGCCCAGGAAATAAGAGTGAGCGTTACCATGATCTGGGGACGCTTAGTAGCAAAAAAGGTTGCGATTATCATTGCATAGACAGGAAGTTTTGCGCCACAGTTCATAAAAGGCGTTGCTAAAATCGTGGCTATTCGTTCTCGCGAACTCCGAAGAGTCCTGGTTGCCATAACTCCCGGTACTGCACATCCACCGGCTATGCCCCCACCGATGATAAACGCCATAACAGAGTTGCCGTGCAATCCAAAAATACGTAGCACCCTGTCGAGCATGTAGGCCACTCTGGCAAGATAACCCGTATCCTCCAGCACGGCTATGCACAGAAACATGAGCAAAACCAGAGGAACGAAACTAAACACGTTACCCACTCCAGCTATTATACCGTCTACAATCAGGGAACGTAACGGCCCGTCGGGTAGCGTATTTCGCAGGATTCTACCGAGAAAATCGAAGAACCTGTTCACCCACTCAACGGGCGCTTCGCTGTAGGTAAATGTTATTGTGTAAACCAGGTAAAGAACAAGTATCATTATGACGGGGCCAAGAAGCCTGTTTGTAAGTATCCGATCAAGAGTGTCTGTCAGTTCTCTTTTGCCGGTTAGAGAAGGTCTCTTCACAATGCCGTCTTTAAGAAGAGCCGTTATAAAACCGTAGCGATAGTCAGCAATGATAGCTTCGGGATAGGTTTCAAGAGTTTTTGCGATATGGTCGGCCACTTTTGTAGCTACAGCCTTCAGATGTTCGGAAAGTTCTCTGTCGGCTGTATCACCTTTTTTTATAATCTGACTATCTTCTTCTAGATATTTAAGAGCAACCCAGCGAGGCGGGTATCTATCGGTCAGAAACCTTTTTTCGGCAATAAGGGGTTCCATTTCATGAAGGTAGTGGTCTATATCGGGTCCGTAAGAAATGGTAAAGTTACCACTCTTGCGTGGACCTGTTGACGCCTCGATGATGGTTTGTATAAGCTTTTCTTTTCCTCTTCCGGTCCTTGCAACCATGGGAACGACAGGAACGCCAAGGCGCCTTTCAAGTTCTCCTACATCAATCATCATCCCGCGCTGTTCAACCATATCCATCATGTTAAGGACAAGAATTATCGGCACGCCTAATTCAAGGAGCTGAACGGTGAGATAGAGATGCCGTTCAAGGCTCGTGGCATCCACAATGTTGACCACCACGCTGGGCTTTTCGTCCACGATGAAATCACGGGCTACCAGTTCTTCAAGGGAATAGGCGGTGAGGGAATAGGTTCCGGGAAGATCGACGATGCGGAGTTTAAAGCCATTCGCATTAAGAAAGCCTTCTTTTCTATCCACGGTGATGCCGGGATAATTGCTTACGTGCTGGCGACCTCCCGTTAGTTCATTGAAAAGAGTAGATTTTCCGCAATTGGGATTACCCGCAAGAGCAATGACAATTTCCTTTTCTTCCATTATTGTTCATCCTCCACTTCGACCTCTATGTAGTCGGCCTCATTGTTTCTCAGCGTAAGTCTGAAATCCCGGACTTTGATGGCCACAGGATCCTTAAGAGGAGCTCGTCCCTGGATTTCTATGGGAGTTCCCGGTGTGATGCCCATATCTCTTATTCTCCGGCCGAGTTCGCCTGTTGCCTTCACAGAACGAACAATTCCTCTTTGTCCTTCCTGCATATAGCGCATTATAATGACCTTTTTCCCCATTAGCTCTCCTCTCACCACCCAAAAGTTAGGAGCGACTAACAATTGGTTCAAAAAAAATTAACGCATAATTTTAAGCCTCTTCCACCATGATCTTCTGGCTTATGCCCTTGCCCAGAGAAATCACAACATCGTGCACTTTAACGATGCAGGGAGCATCGCATCCACCGCAAACCAATTCCATTTCAACGCCGGGATAAATTCCCATGTGAGCAAGCCTTGCACAGGCGCCGCGGCCTCCAATAATACGGCATACTCTGAATTTTTTCCCCGGATCGGCCAGAGCAAGCGGTTTCGAACCATCCTGAAAGCATTTTGGTTGACCCGGTTCTAACCATCCCGGACAGCAGGTTTTCCACGATTTCCACAGGTCTTTAAGCCCCTTCATCCCCTATCCCCCTCTTGCTAACTTTCATCAATTAGTTTAAGCAAACTTTTTATGGTGTCAATAGTTTCCTGAACCTGTTAGAAAAATGCCTAACTAGAGAAGGTGTTTATTGTGTCATTGCGAGCCGGAGCGAAACGGAGGCGAAGCAATCTAGTATCTTGTCATTGCGAGCGAAGCGAAGCAATCTCTTTGTTGTTCTTTCCCTTGTCATTGCGAGCCCTAGCGTAAGCGAAGGGCGAAGCAATCTCTTGAGATTGCCACGGCTGCTTCGCAGCCTCGCAATGACGTTGGAAAGTATGACCGGTTCGCAATGACACCTGTTTACCTAATTGCGAGGCCGTGTTCCCTATCCCGTCATTGCGAACCTCCGAAGGGCGCGTGGCAATCTTTTGTTACAACAGAGAGATTGCTTCGTCGCTTCGCTCCTCGCAATGACGCTGGGGAGGGACAATGAGAGATTGCTTCGCTTCGCTCGCAATGACAGGAAAAAGTTCTCGCAATGACAGGAAAAAGTCCTCGCAACGACGGGAAAAATTCATTGCAACGACAGGAAAAAGTCCTCGCAATGACGAAAAATGCGGACTTAGTGAAACAATTACGCGCTTTTTGAACAGGTTCCAGTAAACGATTGACCCGCCCGCTCGATGTATTTAAAAAAGAGCGTTGTATAATCACATAATCCTGGAAAATTCGTGATTCTCGAACAGGAGAGACCATTATTTACGAAAAAAGATTTTATCGTTACTGGCACGAAAAAGCCGCATCAGACAAATCTGGCAAACTGGCGGTAAATTTCTACGAGGTGCGTTACAGGCAAACCGACTTATGGATACGAACAGAAGGGATTTTTCAAAAAGAGGTTATGGCTCTGGTGGTAAAATCCCATAGAGAAATTCTGAGCTATGCGTCTCGCGAGCCTTCCTTTATTTCGTCGCTTACTCCCCTTCCCTTCGACAAGACAGCCCCGCCCATCGTTAAAGCCATGCTTCAGGCCTCAATTGAAGCAGGCGTTGGCCCCATGGCGGCAGTCGCCGGAGCTATCGCAGAACGTGTAGGCAAAGCACTGATTCAACTCAGTCCACGGGATGTCATTGTGGAAAACGGTGGAGACTGTTTTATCCATTCCATAAATGATGTATCGGTCGGTGTATATGGGGGAAAAGCCGCACCGCTTTCTCGCCCCGTGATTGTCAAAATACGTAAACATCAGCTTCCCATATGTGTTTGCACATCGTCTTCGTCCGTGGGACATTCCTTAAGTTTTGGAAAAGCTCACGCTGCAACGGTTTTTGCCAGAGAAGGCGCCTTTGCAGATGCAGTCGCAACGGCAATTGCAAATGCGCTAAAAAGCCCCGCCGATATTGAGCCTGTTCTGACCCGGTGGGGAAAACATCCTAAAGTCATAGGGCTGGTTGCTATTGTAGAAAATGCAATAGGCTTTCAGGGGGACATAGAGATTGTCGGATAAAGTTCTTGGCCTCTTTTCGATCGCCATCAGAGTTACTATAAGACTACAAGCAGGTTTGGAAAATCGCAATTCAAGGAGGTTAAATTAAATGAAAAGGATTGTTTCGCTTTGCCTGAGTTGTTTTTTTCTGGTGCTATGGGCACTTCCGGCGTTTGCTCTGACCTCGGAAGAAGAAACCATAATCTCGCTTTACGAAAAACTATCGCCCGGCGTGGTGAACATCACGAGCACGGTTCTGGAGCGAGATTTCTTTTTCAACGTAATTCCAAAACGAGGAGTCGGATCCGGTGCCATTATTGACGCTCGAGGCTATATCGTTACCAACCACCACGTGATCGAGGACGCGAGAAAACTCGAAGTAACCCTTGCTAACGGGAAAAAATATACCGCTCAGCTCATAGGATCCGATCCTTATACGGACATAGCCGTCATAAAAATCAATCCTGAAGGGGCAAGACTTACTGTTCTTCCCATGGGCGATTCCAGCCGGATCAAGGTGGGACAGAAGGTTCTGGTCATAGGAAATCCCTTCGGCCTCGGTCAGACTTTAACTACCGGTGTGATAAGTTCGTTGGGAAGAACTCTCAGGTCACCAACGGGCGCTCTTGTAGAAGACGTAATACAAACGGATGCATCAATAAACCCGGGAAATTCCGGCGGTCCCCTCATTGATACTTCTGGAAATATTATTGGTATAACAACGGCCATCTTTAGCCCCACGGGAGCAAGTGTTGGAATAGGCTTTGCCATACCGGTCAACACTGTAAAAAGAGTTGTCTCAGAATTGATTGCAAAAGGGCATTACAGCCACCCATGGCTCGGGGCCACTCTCATGACGCTCCTTCCAGACGTAGCTCGCGCACTAAAGCTACCCGTAAATGAAGGTGTCATGGTGGTGGAAGTGGTTCCAGGAGGACCGGCCGACAGAGCAGGAATAAGGGGCGGTAACAGGAAAGCCATTGTAGGAAATTTTGTTCTTTTAGTTGGCGGAGATATTATCACAAAGTTTAACGGTCAACCTGTCAGAGAAGCAGAAGAACTGACCAGACTCATCCGTCAGTTCCGCCCGGGTGATAAAGTCACTCTTGATGTTGTACGCTGGAATGGAGAGGCTATCCGCATCAAGGTTCAGCTTGGGGAACGCATTTCCGACGAGAGATATTAGACTAATTGCAACTAATTGCAAATGACAACATTCTGTCAAACATGATGTAAGGAGAACAAATATGACCAGAAGACTTCGTCCCGGCCCTCTAGTCATGGTTATCATGGATGGGATAGGCTATCGAGAAGATGGGGATGGTAACGCCTTCAAAAATGGTTACACGCCGCATTTCGATTTTCTGTGGCAAAATTGCCCGCATACACTTCTCAGAGCTCACGGAACGGCGGTAGGACTCCCGTCCGATAAGGATATGGGAAATTCGGAAGTGGGGCACAATGCCATAGGAGCGGGGAGAGTTTATGCACAGGGAGCCCGTTTGGTCAATGAAGCGCTCGAATCCGGAAGACTCTTTCAGGGCAAAGGATGGCGCACCATTATAGAATTCTGCAAGAGCCATAACGGCACTCTTCATTTCATAGGTCTTCTTTCGGATGGAAATGTCCACAGCCATATCGATCATCTGAAGAAAATGGTTCAGCATGCGGCAGTCCATGAAGGTCTCAGGCGCATTCGAATCCATATTTTGCTTGACGGACGAGATGTGGGTGAAACGTCGGCTCTCGATTACG
>CAZWJX010000088.1:8627-8983 GCA_964634695.1 uncultured Syntrophobacterales bacterium
CAGAACCGGTGGTGACTACAGGATAGCAAGCGGCGGTGGGCGAATGGTCATAACAATGGACCGCTACGAAGCCAACTGGAACATGGTGGCTCTTGGCTGGAAGACTCACGTTGCCGGAGAAGGTCGTGGATTTCGGTCGGCTCAGGAAGCAATCGAAACATACCGTCGTGAGATACCGGGTGTTATTGATCAGGATCTTCCCCCCTTTGTTATTGTGGACGAAAGTGGAGCTCCGGTTGGTCCAATAAAAGACGGCGATTCCGTTGTATTTTTCAACTTTAGAGGCGATCGAGCCATAGAGATTTCAAGAGCTTTTGAGGAAGAGAATTTTGACAAGTTCGAACGCAAGCCCTATC
>CAZWJX010000088.1:8993-10261 GCA_964634695.1 uncultured Syntrophobacterales bacterium
TGATGTATGCGGGCATGATGGAATACGACGGTGATCTTCATATTCCAAAGCTTTACCTTGTTGAACCGCCCCACATAGAAAAGACAAGGGGGGAACTGCTATGTCAGAGAGGCGTCCGTCAGATGGCGATTGCCGAAACGCAAAAGTTCGGGCATGTAACCTATTTCTGGAACGGAAACCGTTCGGGCATGTTTGATGAACGTCTTGAAACCTACATAGAAGTTCCCTCTGACATCGTGCCTTTTGAACAGAGGCCGTGGATGAAGGCAGCAGAGGTAACCGATAAACTTTTGGAAGGCATAAGATCGGGAAACTACGATTTCATCCGGGTCAACTATGCCAACGGGGATATGGTAGGTCATACGGGGATATATCAGGCGGCTTTAATAGCGGGAGAAACTGTGGATCTCTGTCTTGGTCGCATCATCCCTGTAGTGGAGGAAGTAAACGGCATTCTTATTGTCACGGCCGATCACGGAAACTTAGAGGAAATGTATGAAATAGACAAAAAAACAGGTAAAGTAAAACGGGACAGCACAGGAAAACCCAAGGCAAAAACTGCTCACACTCTAAACCCCGTTCCATTCATAATTTACGATCCTTACGGTATTAAACACGGCGAACAAGTTATCCGCTTCAATCCGGAGATTGAAAAACCCGGTCTGTCAAACATAGCGGCGACCTGTTTCCATCTCCTGGGCTTCGATCCGCCTGACTTCTATGATCCGTCTCTTATTTTACCTGTAACTGATCGCGATGCTTAACCTTTCAGGCCTCAAATGTCATAAAGTGCTTGTCCCTTGTGTCACTGCGAGGGCTTTTTCCGTGGGTCATTGCAAGTTGCCGTTTTTTACGTCATTGCGAGGCTGCGAAGCAGCCGTGGTAATCTCTACCGAATCCGTCATTGCGAGGCCACGAAGTGGCCGTGGCAATCTCTTATTTGTCGCAACAGAGAGATTGCTTCGCCCGCCACAGGCGGGCTCGCAATGACACATTGCGCAATGACACATTGCGAGATTGCTTCGCTTCGCTCGCAATGACACACCCCTTCTCGTCATTGCGAGGCCACGAAGTGGCCGTGGCAATCTCTTATTTGTCACAACAGAGAGATTGCTTCGCCCGCCACAGGCAGGCTCGCAATGACACATTGCGAGATTGCTTCGCTTCGCTCGCAATGACGCACCCCTTCTCGTCATTGCGAGGCTGCGAAGCAGCCGTGGCAATCTCTTATTTGTCGCAACAGAGAGATTGCTTCGCCCGCCACAGGC
>CAZWJX010000089.1:0-10259 GCA_964634695.1 uncultured Syntrophobacterales bacterium
TCGCAATGACACGGGGGAGGATAATGAGAGATTGCTTCGTCGCTTCGCTCCTCGCGATGACACAAAAAATATTTCTCGCAATGACGCGAGGGAAAAGGGCTCGCAATGGCATGTGGCATGAGGGAAAAGGGCTTGCAATAACCACCAATGTCACTGCGAGGATTCCACAATCGCAATTACATCTGCCCTATGGATTTCCTCGCAGCTTTGTGGATTTCTTCAGCCACTGTGTAAGCTTTTCTCAGCCTTAGAAAAGGCGCTTCGATTGTTGAATAGCTCACCATAGATACGCACCATGTTGCAAGGAATAACACAATGGTTGCAATAACGGCATCAAGGCGCCAGTCTCCAGTCCATTGAAGAGGGGGAGGGAAAAGCTTAGAAGCTAAGAAGATTATTACGCCATGCATTAGATAAATAGAATAGCTTAGTTCCCCGCCCTTTTCTAAAAACCTGTCAATAATACGTGGAAGAGAGTATCGATTAAAAACCCAGCACACGAGGACGCATGCCCAGAGAATGCTTTCAACCGTTGGCCATGCAATCCAGGCCGGATGTTTTGGTTTGGGAGAAAAGTAGCTGGCAGTAAGAGACATTCCCTCAATTGCAGCCCACATAAGAATTCCCGCTGCGAGCAAAGGAATTATTCCCACTCCACTCTTTCTGATATACTCTCCGGCTCTTCCATGCTGAACCAGATAGGCTGCAAGCATGCCGATCAGAAACTGATCGGTTCTTCCCAGAAGAGTGGAATATATCATGTGAGTCGATCTCTCTATTACGAAATAAGCAGCCGTCCTGAAAATGAGAACGAGCAGTATGAATTTTATTAAGTAACGCGCCCCCTGTTCCAGCGTGAATCGAGCGATGAAAGGAAAAATCAAATAGAATGTAAACTCTACTGATATTGTCCATGCGGCGCCTGTAATGAAATAATTGCTGGTGGGAGGTTTGCCTATATTGGAAAAGAAAAGGTAAAGAATATCCTGCGGTTGAAACTGATCGCGATGCATGGATATGGAAACAAAAAAGACGAACAGAAAAAGGGGGAATACTCTGAGAAACCGATTTCTTATGAACTTCACGTAGTCAATACGACCTTTAGAACGTATGGCTATGCTCATGAAGAGATAACCAGACAGAACGAAGAAGAGACTTACCCCTGTGTAACCTTCAACGATGAATCCAATTCCGCTGAATCCGGGCTGAGGCTGCCAGTGTCCAAAAAATACGTGGAAGACGTGAAATACAAATACCAGAAGTGCTGCAATGCACCTTACATGAGCAAGACGCGGGTCCCACGACAGGTTCCTGGACTCAATGGGTCTCATAATTGACGTCATCTCTCTCGCTCTGTCAGTATGGATTTCTTCTACCATCTAACTCTTGTCCTCTACGAAAACATGGTGGTGCGGTAGATGACTTATCTTCTTGAAGGTTCCATTGCAATTAAAAATTCGTTTTGCTCTGAGAATTCCTGTGTGATCGACGGATCAGAAAATTCATGCTCGAGTTTGTCACAACAAAGAGATTGCTTCGCTTCGCTCGCAATGACTCGCTCTGGGGATTGCTTCGCCCTCACTTTGTTCGTGCTCGCAATGACACGGAGGAGGATAATGAGAGATTGCTTCGTCGCTTCGCTCCTCGCAATGACACAAAAAATATTCCTCGCATGACCTGAGGGAAAAGACCTCGCAATGACGCAAAGGAAAAAGGCTCGCAATGGCACAATAAACACATTCTCCAGTTACACACTTTTCGAGCGGGTTCAATATGAGTTTGACTTGAGAGGCCGTTGATGTATCATTTCCGGGTCTGTGATTAAAAGGAAAGGAGCCGATTATGTGGTATCCACAGCAGTGGCTTAAAAAGAAAAAGGAAGAAAGTGAAGTTGCCAGAGTTATACTGGAGTTCAAGCATGTATTTGTAATTATCGGGATTGTAAGCTTCATAATCAACATTCTCTATCTCGTCCCCACGATCTACATGCTACAGATTTACGACAGAGTGCTTATGAGCCGTAACCACGATACCCTTCTCATGCTCACTATCATAGCCGTTTTCCTCTATATCCTTATGGGTTTTCTCGAATGGGTGCGGTCTCAGCTTATGATACGCCTTGGAAACAATCTGGATTTGAAACTGAGCGGAAGAATTTTTCAGGCATCCTTTGAACGTGCGCTTGCTACATCCAGAAGCAATGCCGGCCAGGCCATGAGCGATCTCATTACAGTCCGTCAGTTCATTACAGGCAACGGGCTCTTTGCCTTCTTCGACGCCCCGTGGCTTTTCATCTATCTTCTGGTCATCTACTGGATGCATCCGGCTATGGGTATTTTCGGCACTGTTGCCGCAGTTATCCTTATTACGATCGCTGTCATGACAGAACTTGCGACACGTAAACCCATCGGGGAAGCCAACAAATATTCAATACAGGCAAATTCCTTTGTTGGTGCCAATTTCCGCAACGCCGAAGTCATAGAAGCCATGGGAATGCTTGAAAACGTAAAGCATCACTGGTTTCCAAAGCAAGAACAGATGCTCGCTCTGCAGTCCATTGCAAGCGAGCGAGCCTCTGTCATTTCGGCAATAACCAAGTTTCTTCGTATGAGCTTCCAGTCTCTAATCTTAGGCCTTGGTGCCCTTCTTGCCATAGATGGGAAGATTACTCCCGGTATGATGATCGGTGGTTCCATACTCATGGGAAGGGCTCTTGCCCCCGTTGACCTTGCTATAGGCACCTGGAAAATGTTTGTGTCGGCACGAAACGCCTACAACCGTCTCACAGAACTTCTTGCGATATTTCCCCCGAGGCAAAAGCATATGTCTCTTCCGCCACCTAAAGGACATCTACTGGTATCGAACCTTGTGGTCGTGCCTCCGGGAGCTAATGCTCAGGTTCTTAAGGGGCTTAACTTTGAGGTTCAACCCGGTGAAGTTGTCGCCGTGTTAGGCCCGAGTGCCGCAGGGAAGTCGACTCTTGCCCGATCTATCGTGGGCGTCTGGAAACCTTATGTGGGGCATGTTCGGCTGGATGGGGCCGATATCCATCACTGGAACAAAGAGGAGCTCGGTCCTTTTATAGGCTATCTCCCTCAGGATGTGGAACTTCTCGACGGAACAATTGCCGAAAATATAGCTCGTTTTGGAGAAGTTGATCCACTTAAAGTCGTTGAAGCCGCAAAGATAGCCGGAGTGCACGAGATGATACTCCAGTTTCCACAGGGTTACGATACTCCGGTGGGGGAAAACGGTAGTGCGCTTTCCGGAGGTCAGCGTCAGCGTATAGCCCTTGCCCGGGCCGTATACGGCCTTCCGAACCTTATTGTGCTTGACGAACCTAACTCCAATCTTGACGAAGCCGGAGAAACCGCTCTCGTAAACGCCATCCGGATCCTTAAGGAGTTGGGCAAAACCGTCATCGTTATAAGTCACCGTCCCTCCATTCTTGTTGTCGTGGACAAGATCATGGTTATCGCTAACGGGATTATTCAGGTTTATGGCCCGAGAGAACAGGTTCTCAAAGCTCTTGTGGCTCATTCCCAGCAACAACAACAGCAACAGGGGAAACAGCCAGCACCGGCTCCGCAATCACAGGCCGCATCCGCACAAAAACCCACGGTGAAAGGAGCGTAACAACATGAATCCATCCGGCGGAGGAACCGTAATACCTTACGAACCGAAGCGACAGGATAAAGAAGTTAAGCCGGACAAAGACGCTTCTTCTTCCGGTCATGAACCACCACAACAACCGAAAGAACTTCCCCCTTCTACCAGACTCCAGACCAGCACGAGGAAAATCATAATTACCGCCCTGCTGGTCGTCTTCGGCGCCTTTGGAGGCTTTCTCATCTGGGCGTTCTTTGCGCCGCTTGATGAAGGTGTACCCGCTCCGGGAACAATTACCGTCTTTTCTCAGAGAAAGGTAATACAGCATCTCACCGGGGGCATCGTCAAAGATATTCTGGTAAAGGATGGTGATGAGGTGGAAGAAGGGCAGGTTTTAGTGATCCTTGATGATGCTCAGGCAAAGGCAAGGGCAACGGCCACAAAGTCGGAATACTACGCTGCAAGAGTTCTCGAAGCCAGGCTTTTTGCCGAGCAGATAATGGCGGACACTTTTCAGGTTCCGGATGATATTCTCGAGCAGGCGAAGGAAGATCCTCGCCTTGCCGAGTATATTAAAGTTCAGCAGGAACTTTTCAAAACCAGAAAGAAATCTCTTACAAACAGCATAAACATCCTGAACGAACAGATTCGAGGACTGGAAGAATACATAAAAGGAATTGAAAAGGTTGAGAAGGCAAAGCAACAGCAAATAGAAATTCTTCAGGGACAGCTTGAATCTCTGCGTGAACTGGCAAAAAACGGTTACTATCCGAGGAATCGCCTTCTCGATATGGAGCGGGCTCTGGCCGATCTTATCGGTTCGAGAAGTGAAGAGCTGGCCAATATCGAGAGAGCCCGACGGTCTATAGCCGAACTGAAGCTCAAGATTGTGAGCACCCAACAGGAGTTTCTAAAGGAAGTGGATGCTCAGCTAAGCGATGTTCATAAGAAAGTTGAGGCTCTGGAGCAACAGTATCAGGCCGATCTCGATACTCTGGAAAGAACAAAGATCAGATCGCCCGTTCCCGGCGTGGTTATGAATCTTGCCGTTCACACCATAGGAGGTGTCGTATCACCGGGCCAGCCGATAATGGAAATTGTCCCCAAAAATTCCGATCTCATCATCGAATCTGCTGTGCCGCCACAGGAAATCGATAAGGTTCATCCCGGTCTCGTTGCCGACCTTCGCTTTACTGCCTTTCACGATCGTAATACTCCGATCCTCGTCGGCACAATAACCTTTGTTTCCCCCGATCGCATTGTGGATAGGACCAAAGGAACCGCTTACTATCTCTGCCATGTTCAGGTAACTCCGGAAGAATTAAAAAAGCTCGGCAATAAAGAACTTCGACCGGGTATGCCCGTCGAAGTTATCATAAAAACGGGCGAAAGAACCCTCTGGAATTACCTTACTAAACCTCTTCTGGATCGTATAGCAAAGGCTATGAAAGAGAGATGATACTTTCAGAGGTAAAAGTTCAAAAGCAGGGGCAAGCCATACTGTGCCCCTGCTACATTTTACGGCTAGATAAGGAGGGGCCGGAATGTCAGGAAAGTTTATTGAAAAACTTAAGATCGAGGAAGAAAGATGGCTCAATAATAAAAAACCGCTTCAGCATCTTCAGCCGATTAGTTTTCCAAGATTAGATTTAAATCGTGGCAAAGATGCCAGATATTACCTGCACGAATTTGATGTTTACAATGACGAAGAGTTCATCGAAGTTGCCTATCAGGTTATTTTAGGACGTCCTCCCGATGGCAACGGGTTCAGCTTCTACCTCGAAGGTCTGCGTTCCGGATATCTAACAAGAGATCAGGTGCTCGGAGCGCTCAGGTTCAGCCCCGAAGGGAGATCCCGCGGCGTTAAAATCCCGGGGCTGATGGTCCTTTTTCTAATTTCGCGTGCAAGACGTCTTCCGGTGGTAGGTTCCCTTTTCGGTTTTTTTTACAACATAGCCACTTTTTCGAGGCTTGTTAAACGCCTGGAACATATTCACAACATTCTTGATTCTACCTTAAAGGCTTATGAAAAACTCAGGGAAGTATTAAATGAAAATATTGGTGATTTCGAGAAACAGTTAAGATCGATTTCGTCAGACCTTAATGTTATGTCGTCAGACTTTGACCAGAAGCTTGCTTCCACGGGACAGAAGATCTCCACGTTAGAAGATCATATTCAGCATCTGTTAACCCGCACCACCACTCTCCGCCAGGCCCTTCTGGTGATCGAAAAACGTTTTCCATCATCATCGCCGTCACCGTTACCATCAGAAAAACCGGCCGGGGAGAGGGCGGGGGAGCCTTTATCAACTTTTGCTTACGCTTTCTTTGGAGACGATTTTCGCGGCGATCCGGAAAAGGTTAAAAAAGGTCTTTCGCCTTATCTGCCCGTTGTGAAATCATCTCCGGCTATATTCAAACTTCCCGTTGTCGATTTAGGATGCGGCCGTGGTGACTGGCTGCGTTTACTTAAAGAAGAGGGGATCCACGCCATTGGAGTGGATACCAACGAACTGGCTATTTCTTTTCTGGAAAAGGAAGGTTTAAGCTTCGCTAAAGAAGACATATTTGACTTTCTCCGGCGCTCGTCCACCGAAAGCTTTTCTGTCGTTACGGCTTTTCACGTTATTGAACATATTCCTCCTGAGAAATGGACGACATTCCTTGAATCTATTTTGAGAGTGCTGGCTCCGGGTGGTATCGCCATTCTGGAAACTCCTAACCCCCGCCATTTGCTGGTTGCGTCGGGGGATTTCTATCGTGACATAACCCATATTCGCCCTGTCTTTCCGGACACTCTGGAATTTCTGGGGGAAATTGCCGGATTTGTTGAGTCCACTGCCTTCTTCTTTGATTCAGATCGGACTAAGCTCATCCCGGCAAAAAGCGTAAAGTTTGCTACCCTGGAAGATTATCTCAACGTGTCGCGTGATTTTGCCTGGTTCGGGAGGAAAGCGTCTCGATGAGGATAGCTATTGTTGCACCCAGTCCTGTCCCATTTGTTATCGGCGGAGCAGAGAAGCTTTTCTGGGGGCTGGTGAGAAACCTTAACCGCTACACTCCGCACATCGTTGAACTGATTAAAGTCCCCTGCCAGGATGATCGGTTCTGGGGGCTGATGGAAGGGTATCGCCATTTTGCAAATCTTGATCTTTCGTCCTATGATGTTGTTATTTCCACAAAATACCCGGCATGGATGATTTCTCATCCCCAGCATCACGTATATATGCAGCATCCCTGTCGAGGAGTTTATGACCTCTATAAAGGCAGCACCGATGACATAATTCCTCATGTTGATCTGGTTCCTCTTGTAAAACTAATGAGGCGATTCCCCCCGAGTAGAGAACTTCTCCCTGAGTTTTTTGATATTCTCTTCTCCCTGCGCTCTAATGACTCAATTCCGCCCGGCGTTCTTCATCTTCCCAGTCCTTTTTCTCGCATGATTATTCGGTGGCTCGATTCCATAGCCCTTCACCCTGCATCGGTCAGGAGCTACAGCGCCATATCCCGAACCGTTGCCGATCGAGAAGGCTATTTCCCTCCGGGAGTCGAAGTTAAGGTGCTTCACCATCCATCGGATCTGGAAAATTTCCAGAATGAAGATTATCAATATCTTTTCACCGCAAGCCGCCTGTCGGCTCTAAAGCGAATAGACCTTCTTATTAAGGCCTTCCGTCGCATAGATGTCGATATTCCTTTTTTTATAGCGGGTACCGGAGCCGAAGAAAATTTACTTAAATCCCTGGCTGCCGGCGATGATCGAATACATTTCCTGGGCTTTGTTAACGATGACGATCTTATTCGATGGTACAGCAACGCTCTCTTCGTCCCCTTTATACCTTACAATGAAGACTACGGTCTTATCACAGTCGAAGCAATGCATTCCGGAAAGGCGGTTCTTACAACTCACGATTCCGGAGGTGTTAACGAGCTTGTTATTCACGGCGAAACCGGTCTTTCTGTCGAACCGAGTGAAGATGCCATCGCCGAAGCTATGCTCCGTATGGTATCGGATCGAGAAAAAACCATCGAAATGGGGCTGAAAGCCAAGGAGAAGGTTGCTCACATAACATGGGAAAAATTCGTTTCGTCTTTGATGGAACATATTACCGGTCACATGGGAAGTGATAGAAAAATATGGCGGCCGGGATGGAATGCCTCAAGGAAAGTGCTCGTCGTAAACACCTTTCCCGTCTATCCCCCTGTATCGGGCGGTAGGATAAGGCTTTTTCAGATAGCGAAGGCCCTGTCACGTCGTGCTTCGGTGACTCTTCTGACTCTGGCGCCTTATAATAGTCCTCCTGCGGTTCGCGAAATTACGCCTGATTTCAGAGAAATTTCCGTGCCGAGATCGAAACCCCATGCTGAAGAAGATGCCAGGTGGAGCAGGGCTCTGGGAGTAAGTGCTGAAGATGTATCCGCCATCAATGCATGGGCTCTCACTCCAGAATATGTTGATCTTCTTAAAGAACATGCGGGGTCTTCCGATCTCGTTGTGATCTCTCATCCCTATTTAATACGGGCTGTGAGAAAATACTATAACGGTGAAATCTGGTACGATGCTCAGGATGTCGAGGTAGATCTCAAGGCCTGGATGTATCCTCCCTCTGAATGTCGTGAGGGAGCGTTAAACCTTATTCGAGAAGCTGAATCGATGTGCATTACTGAGTCTTCCCTGATTTTTTCCTGCAGCCGTGAGGATGCCGTAAGACTTCAGGAACTTTACGAAGCGGACGAAAGGCGTTTGCTCGTTGTCCCTAACGGCATAAGCTGTGATGAAGTATTTCTACTTGCCCCCGAAGAACGTCAGGCT
The DNA here is from genome assembly GCA_964634695.1 of uncultured Syntrophobacterales bacterium. Classification (GTDB taxonomy): domain Bacteria; phylum Desulfobacterota; class Syntrophobacteria; order Syntrophobacterales; family Thermodesulforhabdaceae; genus JAOACS01. The sequence continues at coordinate 8,423 of CAZWJX010000089.1, forward strand.
CTCAGATCCCGTCTGGAAATCGATTCCCGTCCTGTAGCCATATTCATGGGGAGTTATCACGGTCCCAATAACGACGCCGCTCTATGGATTAGCGAACTCGCCCGTGATTTTCCTCAGGCCCTTTTCATCATTATTGGCAGCACCTGCAGCGCTCTTAAGTCTGAAGCCGTTCCTACCAACGTGCTTCCACTCGGCGTCGTATCATTGGAAGCAAAAGCAATTCTTCTTAATGCCGCTAACGTAGCTCTAAACCCCGTAGAAGGCGGTTCCGGCACAAATCTTAAGATGCTCGAATACGCCGCTTACGAACTGCCAATTATTACGACGCAATCGGGCAATCGAGGACTGGCTTTTAGAGATGGTAAAGAAGTCATCGTTTCACCCCGGTCACAGTGGCGGAATATACTTGAGGAGCTGTTCGGCAATCTATTGCAAGATCCCAATAATATCCTAGACATGGCCCGATCAGCTCGCAGGATGGCCCTTTCTCATTACGAATGGTCGGTGGTTACAAGGCCTCTTCTGGATTTGTTATCATCGTAGAATCTGGGACTTGCGTCATTGCGAGGCCACGAAATGGCCGTGGTGATTGCTTCACTTCGTTCGCAATGACGAGAGATTGCTTCGTCGCTTCGCTCCTCGCAATGACACATAGGATCGTCATTGCGAGGCTGCCGAAAGGCGGCCGTGGCAATCTTCTTCCTCCGTCATTGCGAGCCCGCCGAAGGCGGGCGTGGCAATCTCATAAAAAGACAAGAAGAGATTGCTTCGCCCTCACTTCGTTCGGGCTTGCAATGACGAAATAAAGGTGTCATTGCGAGGCTACGAAGTGGCCGTGGCAATCTATTATTAGGTTTCTGACCAACACCCAATTATATAAGCAATTTACAAAACGCCTTGACAAACTCGTAATAAGACATGCCTCCTGTAGTGATTGCCATATTCTGAAGAGATCGCCTCATCTGCCTGCGACCTGTCCATGACGGACAATAACAGCGGCTTCCGCCGGTTCATCGGCTCGGGCTAAAACAGATTTGACGTTCAAGTTTACAGCATGATAAAAAATATTTAGCCCTGGTGGAAAAAGGCCAGAAATGAGGTAAAAACAAATGGGTTATGCAGTTAGGATATACGAAATTTTCAGAAATATTGGTGAAGAGCAAGCAAGAATACTTGCTGAATTTGTCGAACACGTGGAGAGCAAAAAGGCTGCAACATCCGAAGAACTCAAAGAAACCGAACTAAGGCTTCAGAAAGAACTCAAAGAAACCGAACTGAGACTTCAGAAAGAAATAGAATCGGTTCGCCTTGAAATTGAACAGGTAAGAAAAGAACTCAGAGAAACCGAATTAAGACTCCAAAAGGAAATAGAGCAAATAAGAAAAGAACTCAAAGAAACCGAACTGAGACTTCAGAGAGAAATAGGCGAAACTAAAGCGACACTTATAAAGTGGATGTTTGCATTCTGGACCGGACAGATTATAGCGATGGTTGGACTTCTGAGATTATAGTGTTTTTAAGCACTTCAAAATCCGGGTAGCCCGTATGACCGTTGCGCTATTTACCGGCGGATGTCTATCGGGAGATTGTCCTTTTTTGGTTGTCCTGTTGTGACGGGCAAAAGGTTTGCTGAGGTTACTTAACCGAGTGGATACAGGAAAGCATAGTTAGCTTGCGCAAAAGAAAACCACGGCAAATCGTAAGGAGAGAAGATAATGGGTTATGCGATAAGAATATACGAGGTTTTCAAAAATATTGGCGAAGAGCAAGCCAGAATACTTGCTGAATTTGTCGAACATGTGGAGAGCAAAAAGGCTGCAACATCCGAAGAATTGAA
>CAZWJX010000090.1:0-10235 GCA_964634695.1 uncultured Syntrophobacterales bacterium
TTCTTCGCACATCTTCCAGTATTCATCAAGAGAAAGCCCTGAATTAACTTTATGGTGGGCTTCGCTCGTTGAGACCATAACCAGAATGCGATCGGGCCCCCAGCCTTCCTGCCTTGCCCGGATCGCTCTTTCGATAGCCTGCTCACGGATCGTTACGGCGGTTAGTTCAACTTCCGGCAGAAGATGCTTAACTCTCTTGCTGTTTCTCAGCTTCTTCAACAACTCTTCAGCATCCTTAAACTGGGGCATACGCTTTGGATTACCTAAGTTTGTGACTTCAATATGCTTGAAGCCAGCAAGTATAAGTTCTTCCGCAACCCAGAGTTTTGCGTCCGTAGGTATGAATTTTTCCTCGTGCTGGAAACCATCACGAACAGTAATGTCGCCGATGATTACTTTCTTCGGGTAATTCAGTTTTGCCATAGCATACCCCTCCTAGAATCTAAAATTTCCGAATGACGGTTCGCCAATCGGTTTAAGCAGGCTCACTTCAAAAGCGAAAGCAAGCCAGTCTCTGATTTCCCGGAATTTCAGGACTCTGTCGTTTAAGAGTCGAGCACCACAGAAGAACGGGTGTGCTTCCCCGTCGTATTTTTCGATCATTTTTTCTCTGAAGGCCTGCTTTTCCCCCTCCGTCATAGGATTGTCTTCTGCAGCCCGTTTGCGTTCCTCGATGGAAAGAAGCACCTCCGCTGCAGACCTACCGCTCATGACCGATGTTCTCGCTCTCATGGTAGCGAATAAGAAATGGGGCCTGTACGCCCGACCGCACATACCGTAGTTGGCTGCTCCGTTATCGGGACCTATGACGAGCTGGATGCGAGGCACCTGAGCACAGGACACAGCCCGGACCATATCGGCTCCGTATTTTCCAATGCCCATGTGTTCAGATTCGGAACCGACCATGTAGCCCGGCGAACTCTGTATAAAAAGTAACGGGATTTTTTCATAGCAACATCTCACAATCCATTCCGTAGCCTTTCGAGCCGCTTCAACAAAGATAATGCCCAGGCCGTTTGCCGCAATAACTCCCACCGGAATACCTTTTATGCGAATTTTTCCTGTGACAATGTTATCGCCTCGCCCGGGAGCATAGGTCTTCTTGTATTCGATGAAATGACTATCGTCGGCAATGGCCTGAATGAAGGCTCTGACGTTGATTCCCTGATGAATTTTAGCCGGAAGGATTTCGTAGATGGTTTCAACCGGGACTCTTGGCGGCACTTCCTCATAACGATGAATATGTATCTTTTGAGGAGGTTCCAGCGAAAGGATTTCTCTTACTTTCTCTATGGCTTCATCCTGAGTTCGACAGAAATAGTCGGCTCCGCCGGAGATCTGAGTGTGAACTCGAGCGCCTCCCAGATCCTCCGCCGTAATAACTTCTCCCGTCGCGGCCTTAACGAGCGGCGGCCCTCCCAGGAAGGAGTAAGCCAGCTTGTCGATCATAACCGCCTGACAGGCCATAAAAACGATGTATGCTCCTCCGGCAGTATTACCACCCGTGCTTAAGGTGATCTGTTTCAGTCCTTTAGCCGACATACGGGCCATGTTGTAAAACATCGACCCGAAATGGCCATCATCGGGAAAAACATCCGCCTGCATGGGAAGATAGGCGCCACCGGAGTCAGCAATGTATACGCAGTTCAGACCGCACTGTTCCGCAATTGCCTGAGCTCTCATGTGCTTTTTGAGCGTAATAGGGAAGTAGGTTCCCGCCTTCACTCGACTATCGTTTGCTATGATCATCGTCCAGTTGCCGTGAATCTTGCCTATTCCGGTCACAATGCCACCACAGGGAACGTCTCCCACATCAGGATAATTCATCCCAAAGCCGGCAATTACGCCAAGTTCGTAAAACTCTGTCCCTTCATCTATAAGCTTCTGTATTAGCTGACGAACCGGCTGTTTACCCTGCTTTGCAAGACGGTCAACGGCTGCTTGCCCCCCGGGCCACATGGCCTGATACATAAGCTCATCAAGCTTGCGTTCTTCCTCTTCCCAGAAGCGTCTATTTTCAGCTCTTTCGTCTGACATCCTGTGTCACTCCTTCATTTGATAAATCTGGCGTGTGTCATAACGTTTTTTGCCTGTCCGGCAAACTATCACACGCAAGACTTATCTCCCTTTGTAAACCGGTTTTCTCTTTTCCTGAAAGGCCTTCAGTCCTTCCAGGCGGTCTTCTGTAGGTATGGTGACCCAGTAGGCATTGGATTCGATTGCAAGACCTGTATGGATGTCAACTTCTATCCCGTAGTTTATGGCGTATTTTGCCTGCTGGATGGCTATAGGACCGGTTTCACATATCATGGCGGCCATTGATAAACATTCTTCCATGAGCTTATCTGGTGGGCAGATCTTGTTAACAAGACCTATCTGAAGGGCCTCCTGAGCGTCCACGCGCCGTCCTGTAAATATAAGCTCCTTGGCCTTTCCACGTCCCACAAGCCTTGGAAGCCTCTGCGTGCCGCCCGCTCCGGGGATGATGGCAAGGCGAGTTTCCGTAAGTCCCATAGTGGCGTTGGTTGAAGCAATCCGAATATCGCAGGCAAGGGCAAGTTCCGTGCCGCCACCGAGAGCAATACCATTTACGGCAGCAATGACCGGCTTGCTCATGAATTCTATAAAGGTGAAAAGATTTCTTATTGTAAAAATGAATTCCCTGACCTGATCCTCTGTAAGAGTCGCCCTCTCCTTCAGATCTGCCCCTGCACAGAAGGCTTTTTCACCAGCTCCCGTAATAATCACCACACGGACGTCACGATCAAAGTGGATTGCTTCCACCTTCTCCTTGAGCGCCCTCAACATGGCAAAGTTGAAGGAATTCATAACCTCGGGGCGGTTCAGAGTAAGGATCACCACCTGATCTTTTCGTTCTTCTAAAACGAGTGGTTGTTCCATGGCGAACTCCTCTTTTATATGTCAACTAACGCTGGGCTTTTCTGGCAAAGGCTTCCCGTGTAAGCTCTCGAGCCACTATAATGCGGCGAATTTCGTTGGTTCCAGCACCTATTTCGTAAAGCTTGGCATCCCGCCACAGATTCTGCACGGGGAATTCAAGGCAGTAACCGTAGCCACCGTGAATCTGAACGGCCTGATTGCAAACCCATGTTGCCGTCTCGGATGCAAAAAGAATTGCAGCCGCCGCCATCTTTGTGAGTTCCGTGCCTTTGCCGCCTCGAGGAGACTTCTGAGCAAGGACGGCCGCTCTGTAAACAAGAAGTCGAGCAGCTTCGGTTCGAGCGTACATATCGGCAAGTTTTTGCTGGATCATCTGGAAGTTGGCTATCGGTTGGCCGAATTGTTCTCTTTCAACGGCATACTGAACGGCATATTCCAGAGCCTGCTCTGCCATACCGATACTTCCGCCGGCAAGCACAATGCGTTCGACGTCAAGACCGCTGGTCATAACGTGAACGCCCATGTTTTCCTGCCCGACGAGGTTTTCGGCCGGGACTTCGCAGTTATCGAACACGAGCTCACCGGTGGGAGAACCTCTCATGCCGCATTTTCGAATCTTGCGAGAAACGGAAAACCCGGGAAAATCCTTTTCCACGATGAAAGCAGAAATACCCTTTGCTCCCAGTTCAGGCTGAGTCTTGGCGTAAACCAGAAATATATCAGCAACAGGCCCATTCGTTATGAATATCTTCGTGCCGTTGAGGATATATTTATCGCCCTTTTTCACGGCTCGAGTTCGAATGCTCATAGCATCCGAGCCTGCATTGGGTTCAGTGAGTGCAAGAGCCCCTATTTTTTCGCCACGGACCATAGGTGGAAGATACTTCTCTTTAAGGTATTCACTGGCATTACGGTGGATATTATGAGCACACAGATTCGAATGAGCCGCATAGGTCATGGCCAGTCCCGGAGCGAACCGGCTCATCTGTTCAACCACGAGAGTCTGAGTAAGCACGTCGCTTCCCAGTCCCCCGTATTTTTCGTCGATGGTGATTCCGAGGATACCTATTTCAGCGCATTTCTTGAAGAAATCCGGTGGGAACCAATCCTCTTCATCGACTTTTTCCTGAATAGGAGCGAGCTCCTTTTGAGCCCATTTATAAACCATGTCTCTCATCATCTTTTGTTCTTCGGTAAGTTCGAAATCCATCATTCCCTCCTTGGCTTTGGGAAAAAGGCTATCAAAGATCAAACGCTTAGAACATATTGCTAAACCGTGAAGCCACAAGAAAATAACCGGGAAGATCCCTTCGCTAACACTTTATTTCTAAAGGAAAGCGGGCGTCCTTGTCAATGATGTAATCAAATTATTTTTGATAATCGAAAATCTGGAAGAGGTGATTATGAAATCCGGCTATATAGACAGGAGAACTATCTGGCCGGATAACATCGGGATCAACTCTTGCTTCGGCAGTGTAATGAAGTAAATCTATGGTGGCAAATATGGCTGAGGCTTTTTCAGAAAAAGGGAGGCTGCGGAAAAAGGGGAATCCTTCCCGACTTTCATTGTTTTCCTTACGGCTTCATCCAGTATTGCGGGAAGCCCTCCTTTTTCATCAGGACTAAAGCCGAAAACCCGTTTCCACACCGAACCGCTTTCCATGCAGAGATAAATGCACACGTCGGGGGCGAAAGTTCTAATTTGTTCGAGCAGGAACCGGTAGAGCTTGACTCTGAGATCAACGAAGTAACGCCTTTTTCCATCAGGCGAGGCTACAAATTCACCGCTTATGAGATTCCAGCCGGGTTTTTTATGAAGTATTATGTGCTTCAGCTCCGGCATGTATCGGAAAGCTCCGAGGCTTATGTAAACTATTCTTTCGGGCGGGACGGTTTCAAAAAGTTTTCTCACCGTACAGGCGTATTCGGCTTCCCAACCGGGAAAGAAAAAAATGGGATCGAAATGAAAACCGAGAAAATATCCTCGTTCAAGGCATTGCAGAGCGGAAGAGAGACGGAGTTCAAAGGGAGCTGCTCCCCGTTCCTCCCTGCTCATGATAGAGGGAGCATTGAGCGACCAGCTAACTATGGTATGTCCACCATGGGGAAGATTTTTAAGCCGTTCTATGAATGCCGTTTTAGTTTTGAGTTCGAGCACGGCGTTAGGAATGCGGGCGAAGAAAGGCACCAGATGCTCAGAAAAACCGGTCAAGGGATCGAGAAGTAGAGAGTCTGTCCATTCTCCGGTTCCTACCCGGAAAAGAATCCGGGGATGGCTTAAGAATATCCTCTCAACTTCGCTGAACATCTCATCCACGTTGCCGAAAACTCTCAGATAAGGCTGATTGAGATAGGCCTGAAGGATGCAGTATGTGCACCCTATTGTGCATTGTTCCCCGAAGTGAAGGATAGTGTATCCACAACAGTGGTAAAAACGGGTCGCCGGGCAGGATCTCAGGAAACGCCCTTTGAAGCGAACAACGTGAAGTTCCCGGGAGGAAAACTCCTGTAAAACATCGTCCCGTTCAGGCTCCGATTCTACAAAACTGAAATCAGCCCCGGGAAGATTTTGTTGAAGCTCTTTTACAATCGGGCTGTGTTTTACAGATTCTTCTACAACAACTCTTTCGAAGGTCGGAATCTCAATCACCATACATCATCTTATCGAGCGTGTCTGCCGTGACACGCCGAAGAGTCAATTCCATCTTTTCTCTCAGCTCCCCGGGCTTTGAAAATCGTATGTTAACTTCCCATTCGTCTCCTTCAAACTGCTGAGGCGGTTTGAACTCCACACCGGCAGGTAGCGCAAGGTTCCTAATAAAATCGGCAAAGCGCCTTTCCTTTGCCATAAGATGGGGAAAGATCTGGCTTCTCAAAAAACGTCTCAGATATTCGGTTTTCTCTCTTGCCGTACAGGTGCTTTCAACGATCGAACCGATTTCGGGCTGTTTCAGAACTTCGCTGAAGGATGTTCCCTTCATCCGTCCGATATCTTCAACATAATCCAGAATTTCTCTCTGGATACTGACCGAACAGCGGAGTGTTTTAAGTAAGTCGAACATCTCGCATCGAGACTCTTCATCCCATGTAGCCAGTCTGAGCGCAACCTTTTCATCTATAACGCCTTCGTTCACCGCTACACGGAAGTCTTCAGACGTTCTAAGAAATGCCAGAAGTGATCCGACAAAGCCAGGTCTTGATGGAAAACGAAGAAGGGGAAGAAACTTTCGCTCCACCTCACCCATCGGGTAAAATTTCAGAAGCCTTTCGACTATAGCTGCCTTTTGTTCCAGGCAGAGGTCCGGTTCTGAAATTTTCACAAGAACTCTCGTTTTTATGAGATCGCTCCTTGAAATGGAACCGGGAAACACTAGGCAGGGAAGCACGGGACATCCAGATTCCTTTGCCCATCGCCATCTGGCATAGCCGTCCACAATAATAAATTGCGATGAATTGCAGTTCCATACCCAGAGCGGTGACTGAACACCAGAAATATTTAAGACAGAAAACATGCGAGTTTCGTGGCAGGAACCCAGAAAGAAATCCTCGTCTATTTCCAGCGAATAGGGAGAAAGAAACTGAATAGAGCAGTCTTTAAACATCTTTTATTTGAGTTTAGCTATAATCCTCTGGACCAGAACGTTGCAAGCCCGTGACAGGGATTGCAGGTCTCCATCGGTAATCTCATTTGCTGCCGCCAAAATTTTCCCTGTTTCTACATCTATAAGGCGAACGTCTATTCTCATGGTGTTTCCGAGCCGGCTTACCGATCCGGTAAGTATCGCCGCTGCTCCAACCATTCTACCGATTTCTCTGGCTTTGCCCTCTTCTATAATACCGCTCTGTCCCAGTTCCAGCTCTTTCAGGACCTTTTCAAGCAGGCTACGTTCAACAATGCTGAATCTTCCGCTATCGACAGCAGCGGTCGTGAGGAATTCGGCGATCATCCGGCCCTTGGGATCTGAACGACCCGAACGATCCAGAAAGAGCAGATCAAGGATTGCAAGTTTTCGCAGGTCGAGCTGCTGGTAGGGCGCTTTTTCTTCAGCAGCCGCAGGAATTCTTCTGGAAGCTGCATCCTGAACATCCACGGGCTGCCCCTGTAAAGCAGCCGTATCACCTGCGGAAGGTTGGACGGATTCTGATATCGCCGGGCCCAGATTTACAAGTTCCACACGTCGGTTCTGACTTCGTCCCCAGGATGTGTCATTAGAAGCTACCGGTCTTGAAGAACCGAATCCCCTGGTCTCAAGCCGACCTTCGTCAATACCAAATTTTTCCACGAGATAGCGTTTCACGCTCTCTGCCCGTTTTGTGGAAAGTTCTAAATTATAAGCTTCGCTACCCACGTTATCCGTGTGGCCTTCAATGAGTATTCTGGATGATCTGAGAGAAGGTTCATTAAGGGCACGGGCGATTTCTTCAAGCTGACGATGGGATTTGGGAGAAATAGCAGCGCTGTTCGTAGCAAAATGAATCTTGATGGGAATACTCGGATTAGCACTTATTCCCCGGGTTTTTTTCGCAAGAGCTTCAGTAATAGCCTGTGCTGTGACCAACTGCGACGAATCTTCTCCTTCTCCGGACTCAACATCCTGCTTTTGCCGGGGATTTAACTTTGCTTCGCATTCTTTGAGGTTTCCTTCAATTATAGACACATAATTAACGACATCGGGATATTTTTTCTTCACTTCCTGAGAAGATGCGAGATCGAGGAATTTTCGATACATCTTTATTGCTTCGGTATATTGCTGGCGCTTTCTGTACACATCTCCCATACCGACGTAAGGATGGGGAAAGTCGGGATTTACGCCTGCCGCTTTGCTATAGGCATTCAGAGCTTCATCCAGCAGGCCCTTTTCTTCAAGAGCCAGTCCAAGATTGTTGTAAGCTTCTGCAAAATTGGGGCAGTCTGAAACTGCTGTTTTCAGCAGCGAGATTCTCTTATCGAGGTTTTTCTCATCAAGACTCTGAATAAAGAGACGTTTAGCTTCGTCACAGGATGCCAGCGCATAAGAAGCTTGTCCTGCTGCAAAGCTTAAGGCAATGTATAAAATAAGCAGTGACCGTCTCACTCTGCCTATATTCCTCCTGATTTTAAACTTTTCCCACAACAGCTATCGGGAAATCCACAATACCTTTGTCAGTCTTTTCGGGAGCCTGAACCACGGGAGTCTGGTCGCCCTTTGTCAGTTTTTTTACTTCCTCGGTTATGTACAGCTCAAGGCTCTTTACCGTCACTTTTCCGGTCTTCATAAGATCCGCCTTACCGGAAAGCCCTTCGATGAGAACTTTGGTAAAGGCTCCGTTTCCCCAGTCCGGCGATTCAAAAGATTTTTGAGTCTTGTAAGACGAAGCGAACACAACGGCACCATTTTCTGCACTGCTCAACTCATTCGCCACACCGATCACATCGTTTGTTGCACCGACGGCAAGTCCCCTGCTCAGTTTACCACCCAGAACATTAGCCGCATAACAGGTGTCAAGGAATAATATTACCTTGCCCGGTATAGATGCAACAGTTTCCTGCAACAGCTTTGCCGATATAGCGGTCCCCATAAGTTTTTCTGGATTGGCAACAACGGGCATATAATAGTAAACCTGATTGCGATTATCGGTAAGGCCGTGACCTGCGAGGAAAATCATGGCAACATCTTTAGGGCCTGTTTCTTTACGAATCCATTCAAGCCCTTCTACAATATTTTCTCTTGTTGCCTGTTCATCCACAATAACTCTGGAGACCACATCCCGGTATAGCTTGCCTTTTTGTTGTTCCATTGTTTTAACGAAATCCTGAGCATCCTTTGCAGGGAAAAGAAGTTTCATTTCTTCGTTCGGATATTTTCCAACCCCCACAGCCAGGATATAGAGTTTCGGCATGGTCAACTGGCTGATGTCTTTAGGTTTGTCCAGATTTGGACTCATTTCAATCGATCGTGCTACCGTTCTGTTCTCTTCCTCAGCAGGTAGGTCTGCTTTAGCAATAACTGGTGAGGAACTTTCAGAGCCATATCGGACTCTTATTGTGGACGGTTCGCTTGCGCCGTATTTGTTAAGAGCTATAACCGATACGGAGACATCCCCCGGCTCCAGAGGAACGGTCAATTCGCGAGTCACCTCTTCGCCAGCAGCCCATTCACCTTCTTCTGTTTTTACAGGTCTTCCGTTAAAAAGCACTTTTATGGTCTTCACCGGAGCATCGGAAGAGGATCTGAGAGAAACTTTAAGTTTAAGCTCTTTAGAATCTGTCTGGTAATCTCTGGGTGGGCTCACAATACGAACTACCGGTGGAAGGATTTCGGTTGGTTTAACTTCCTTGGCAACCCTTCCCCACTCTTTTTCGGCAAAACGAAGAGCTTCCTTTTCATCGAGAGTCTTAAGAACCGCAAAGGGCAGATCGGGACGATAATAAACAGATCTAAAGCGTGAGATAGGAAAGAAATCTGCCTCTTTATCAACGCCTCTATTTATATGCCAGCCAATGTAGTCTTCCGCCCCTGCAGAAACATCATAGTAGCCCGAAGGCGACCAGAGAACCCATTGACCCGTTTTCGGGATTATAAAAAGGCTGATAAGCAGCTCACCATCCCGGAGTCTATGCCACCTTATCGTCCCATCAGCGTATGCTGCTAAAACGATTCGTCTATCGGGCGTAATGTTAACCGCTCTTACGGGAGCTGGCGTTTTGACCATCCATTTCTGAGAGCCGTTTGCATCAAACAAGCGCAGAGTCCATTCTCCACCTATCACAAATCCCTGCATATCGGGCACGATTGCCATGCAGTTACTGCGTTCGTGAGATTCAAGCTGGATGGGTTTGTTTCTGAATAGAGGCTTTTCGCTTTTGCTCCAGTTAGTTACGGGAAGGCCTTTAGTTAGAGGAGGTTTAAGCCCTTCAAGTTGTGTGGGGTTAATGTCCAGAAAACGTTCACTTACAGAGAAAAGACCTTTTAAGTTACTGTCATTCCAGAAAAACTCGAAGGCAATCTCCGAGCCGTCGCTGTTTACAAGCAGTTTTTCTTGCCTGTCTCTAAAGTCGGCAATAACAGGACTGTGAACAAACACTATGTTACCATTTTTTCCGATTTTCCCGACCGTGGGATCACCGGAAGCGAATATAAGCTGATTTCCCGGAAGGCCTCTCAGGCTCAGGATGGTGTCCCGACTTCCCGTCGAAATATCTTTAGGAGCCCCTTTGCCGCCATCTTCCCAGCACCGGACAGGATTAATACCGTTCGGAAGGCTCCATCTCCCGCCTGCGCATAAGTTTCCATTGCTCAACCAGGCCACACTGCTGAGATTACCGTTGGCCACCCCTTTTGTTGATGGAGAGA
>CAZWJX010000091.1:0-1184 GCA_964634695.1 uncultured Syntrophobacterales bacterium
CACTTCGTGGCCTCGCAATGACACCTACACTCGTCATTTCGAGCGAAGCGAAGCAATCTCTTTAGATTGCCACGCGCCCTTCGGGCGCTCGCAATGACAGGATGAGATTGCCACGCCCGCCTCTGGTGAGCGAAGCAATCACTTTTTTATTTTCCTTTAAGACTGCTTCTAATCATTGCGTAAGCTTTCAGAAATCTCCTCGATAATCTTTTCCTGCTTCATAAAAGCATCTACCACGGCGGGGTCAAAGTGTTTCCCTTTCTCGGCTGTAATAATTTCCAGAGCTTTTTCGTGCGAAAATGGTTCTTTGTAAGGTCTTTTAGAGCGAAGGGCATCGTAAACATCGGCTATAGCAACAATTCTAGCTGAAAGAGGGATATCCGGTCCTTTGAGCCCTTCTGGATAGCCTCTACCATCCCAGCGTTCATGATGACTCATGGCAATATCAATACTCATGGCAATAAATTCATTTGAACCACACTTTGCCTGCACTTCTCGAAGCACCGAAGCCCCTATGACGGTGTGACGTTTCATTACTTCTATTTCTTCCGGAAGCAGACGGCCCGGTTTCAAAAGTATTGCGTCGGGGATTGCTATTTTCCCAATGTCATGAAGGGGGCTGGATTCGAAAATGCTTTCTATGAACGATGGCGTGATGATCTGGTCGTAAATTCCCGAGTCATATAACTGCTGAGCAACCACTTTCGCATACAGCCGGACTCTATCGATATGCTTTCCTGTATCGTCGTCTCTGTATTCTGCGAGTTTTGCCATGGCAAATATCGTGGCTTTGTAAGATTCCGTCAGTTTTGATACCTGTTGGCGAACGAGGGTTTCGAGATGGTGCGTATAAAATCTGAGCTCTTTCTGTGTCCGGTACAGTTTCAGATGCACTTCTATTCGAGCCATGAGTTCGTGCAACCGGAAAGGTTTAGTAATGTAGTCAACACTGCCTGATTCAAAGCCCTGCACAACGTTTTTCTCATTATGAAGGCCGCTGACAAATATTATCGGAATTTCTTGCAGTTCTGGATCTTGCTTGAGACGTTTTGCAACTTCATATCCGTTCATCCCCGGCATGTTTATGTCGAGCAGAATGAGATCGGGAGGATCCAGTTCACATGCTTTTATTGCCATTTCTCCGTTAGGGACCGGACGGGCTAGATAGCCGTGGTGGATAAGAA
>CAZWJX010000091.1:1194-10130 GCA_964634695.1 uncultured Syntrophobacterales bacterium
TTCGTGTCATCCACCACAAGGATATTACCTTTGTGATCTCGTTGAGCAGGTTCTTTCCCGGGATCGGGGAGCTTTGTTGTAAGCTCCATTATGGTTCTCCCTCTTCCATGCTTTTTTATTGAGCAATTCAATGACTTCCTGATACCTGTAGTTTTGAGCCAGTTCAATAAGGGATCGGGAAAATCTATTTCCCAAGATACCTGATGATTCTTTTACTTTGCGTATGAAGCTCTGAACGTCGGCTTTCATGATGGTAAGCTTGAGTTCCTCAAAAAGATTTTCCGGAACTCTGCCAGCTTCCTCTTCTGGCTCTGTGGGTTTCTGGGAAGACGATTGCTGGATATTGCAAACTGTGCATACCGCTTCAGAAAGTTCCTCGAACCTGATGGGCTTTAGCAAAAAATAGTCAGCTCCTTCTTCAATAGCTTTTTCATCGTAATTTTCATATGCCTTTCCAGTAATCGCTATTATTTTAACGTTTCTACCATTTTCGTTCTCTCGTATTTCCCTGATGCAGTTGATTCCACTTGTGTCCGGTAACACCATGTCAATAAGAACTATATCAGGCTTGAAGCTATTAATTTTTTCCATAAGCCCTTTACCCCTGTCGGCTTCTTCAACTATAAATCCGGCTTTCTTAAACCAAAGATTGAGAACCGATCTCGTTCTGGCATCATCGTCACAGATGATAACACGAAGCGGTGAGGACAACCGGAGAACATTGAGGGAGGGGACTTTATCGCAAATTTCTTGAATTTCATCCGAAGAAATACAGTCCATTATCAGCCTGAACCTTATAGAGGTCCCCTTTCCGGCTTCGCTTTCCACTTCTACCGTGCCGCCCATTATTTCAAGTAGCTTGCGGGCAAAATACATTCCCAGACCGGTTCCTCCAGCTAAAGCACCAAGATCAGTCTGATAAAACGGCAGGAACACTTTTTCCTTTTCTTCAGGAGTTAAGCCAGGCCCGGAGTCACGAACTTCCACCGTTAGCTCTACCTTACCGTTTTTTAATTGCTCCACTCTGGTTTCAACTCTCACTTCCTTACCTTCAGGGGTAAATTTGATGGCGTTACCGATAAAATTCATGATCACCTGCTGGAGCTTGAGTTTATCTCCTACCAGAGTTAGACCTTCTTCTGGCAGCCCGTGATGCTCAAATTTCAGGGCAATATTTTTCTGAAGGGCTCCAAGCTCCATGGTTTCTTTCAGTTCCTTGAAGCACTCTTCCAGACTGAAGGCTTCATGTTTTATTTCAATATGGCCGGATTCTAGCTTAGCAATGTCAAGGACCTCGTTTATGATCCTTATGATGAGTTCACATCCCTTAACTATCGGTCGAATAGATGTTTTCTTATCTTCCGGTAAGGACTCATCCAGCAACATTATCTGAGAATAACCGAGAATATAATTAAGAGGGGTCCTGATTTCGTGCGAGATATAGGACACATATCTGGTCTTTGCCTGACTTGCCTCTTCAGCCTCTCTAGCTTTTTGGGCAAGTTTTAAGTTCAGATCGGCCAATTGGTGAATAACCCGTTGCCAGTTGACGGCAATGACGCCCAGGCAAATAAGAGCGAAAATTCCCAGCACGTATGCAATAGCATTTTGAATACCGAGGGGAAGAGGTTGTGAATAGATGTCAACAAAGACTGAGCCATCAAGAATATTGAAGCTAATAAGTTGACTTTCAGGAGAGTTCAGCAGGTAGTCCTCGTTTTCGAAATCCCAGAATGACTCCCATCCAGACTCTCTACTGTAACGAAATACGAGTTTGGTATTTGTGTTTTTCCAGCTGATAACTACTGTTTTAACCAGTTTGCTTTCCTTACCGATGTATCGCTCAGCTTCGGTGAGAATAAGCTTATCAGTAAGACATCCCGTAAGGTAACCTTCTGGTTGAGATTCAACTATGACGGGTTTTGTGGCACAGAGCAATCTTTCTGAAGGTACCGGAAATACGAGATTACTCCTTAGAAATTCCTGTAGAATTTCTATTTTGGGTTCATTCTCTCCTGTGCGGAAAAGAACTTTTTGTTTATCTTCGATTAACATGAGACTGCTGAAACACATATGGTCAGAACCGTTGTGGCAGCTGCGTTCATCCAAAAGTTTCATTACTTCCATTCTGGATACCAGCAGTCCGTAGGCTTCACTCATGCCCATTCGCTTGTTAATGTAGTAAGCGGTAACAATTCTGTCGGAACTCAGGTTTTCCAGCATCTGAAGATAGGCGGTTAACAGGAAATCAATCTGTCGCTTTATGTGGGATGCTTCGGTAGTGAACAGATCTGAAAGTAGTCTGTTTCGCTGAAGTTCGGTTCTGAAATTAACACACAGTATAAACCCTACATATGCAAGCAAGAATGCGCAAAATATGATAATTACAGACGTTTTTGTTATAGATTTCATGTTTTTCATTTATCCAGCTTGAAGAACTCCGGGAAATAAATGATAGCAGCCGGGTAATACTTCTCTACCAGACGCATGTAGTCGCCACTCTGGCGAAGTTCCCGCAAAAACAGGTTAAAGGATTCGAGAAGTTCTACATCTTCTTTGCGAACAGCACAGGCCATAAGCTGTTCTTCTGAAACGGGTCCTATTATTTTGATTTCCCCTGGCCATTTCTGAAGAGCCACGAAGACATCAGGAGCGTCTAGAAGTATCGTTTCTGATTCGCCTCTGATTAAAGCGCCGGCAAGATCATTTAAACTTCCTCTGAAGTTTTTTGCTATTCCTCCAGCCTTTTCGATGTCATAGAGTGCAGGATCCAGGCATGTGCCTTTTATTCCCATCACGGAGCGTCCTTTTACCATGCTTCTTACAGCTTCAATGTCCTTTTGGAGATCCCCGGACGGAGTTATTGGGGACAGGGGAGAATTGCTGGTTGTTACAAGCCAGACCTGGGTGGGAAATGTGGGCTCTGAATAAGCCACAAGCTTTTCCCGCCAGGGGAGAACTGTAAACCCTGTGCATATAATGTCGCCCCGGATCGGAACGTCTTTCCCAACCGTGACTTCATTTCCGCTGACAGATATTTCCTTTCCGATAAGATCGGGAATAACTTTTTCCCATGAAGTTTCTACATATTCGTAAGGTCTTCCAATTTTCTTAGCAAACAGTTTAACGAGTTCTATGTCAAAGCCGGTACCGAATCCTGTATTGAAATTGGCATAGGGGATGGCAAGATGCCTGAGTGGTGGTCGAGATTCATCCCCGGCAAAGGCGTTAAACGAAACGCATAAGAGAGTAAAACCTAACAGGAGCACAAAAGAGCATTTACAAAGTTTTCCGGATAAATTTGTCATTTTAGTTCCCTCCTTCTTATGGATCACCGATCACAGCGTCTGCCTATCCAGAAATCATAATCTCCACAACGTGTCAAGAATTGGGTGTGCCCCTAGCTCGAAGAGATATTTTGTGTTACTAAAGGTTCCCGTGACTGATTCGTCAGTGTAGCTGGATACGTTTTACCAGATTGTGAATCTTTCCGGAGGTTCCATGATGCGATGGATGCGGATTCTTGCCGGTGATGCTATCTTTCCTGTTGCTCGTGATGGAGCATTACGGCTTAAGAATGTTAAAGTAATTGCCGGAGCTGCAGGAGGGCCGAAATGGCTCGTGCTCTACCACTTCGATAGACACCTTGCTTCGCTCATCAAGAGCGAAGCGCTTGGGAGCGAAAGCCTCACTCTGATAGGTTCTTCAATTGGAGCATGGCGCATGGCGGCTCTTGGTTGTGCTGATCCTGTGAAAGTCATGGATGAGTTCTTTGAAGCGTACATGGCGCAAAGGTACTCTCTCAAGCCGTCGGTAAAGGAAATCACATCTGAAGCCAGAAGGATACTTGATATTTTGATGCCGCCAGGTCGCACAGTAGAGCCTTTAGATCACCCCCGGTGTCGATTGGCGATTATTACGGTTCGGCACAGGATGATAGGTAATTCCGACAACACGCTCCCGCTGACCTGCTCCGTGGCTCTGATAGGGCTTGTAAATCTTATCAGCCGCAGGGCTATGAAATATCTTGTGAAGCGAGTCGTTTTTGCCGACAAGAGGAATGGGTTGCCTTTAGATTTCGACCGAGATACCTTTTCTACCGAGATTGTTCCACTTTCTGAGCGTAATCTTAGAGATGCTCTGCTCGCTTCCGGTGCGATACCGCTCGTGATGGAGTCAATAAGAAACATCGAAGGAGCACCCCCGGGCACATACCGTGATGGAGGAATAATAGATTACCATCTGGACATTCCTTATCGCCTTGACGACGGCTTTTTTGTTCTTCAGCCGCACTATACGGATAAAATCATTCCCGGATGGTTTGATAAATACCGTCCCAGATCGCCAAGCTCGACAAATTTACGAAATGTTCTTCTTGTCTGTCCTACAAAAGCTTTGGTTGAAAGTCTTCCCGGTGGTAAGATACCTGACCGGAACGATTTTTATGCTTTCAAAGGCAGGGATGCCGAACGGCTTTCATATTGGCGTAAGGCCGTAGAAGCGGGAAAACGGATGGCCGATGAATTTTTCGAAGCTCTTGAAAGCGGAAGAATCAGGGAATGTGTGGAACCCATACGATAGTAGGATGGTGACCGTGTGGAGTGTTTCTCTTGCAGTTTATAGACTAACGTGGAGGTTATGAGTATGGCGATAGAATTCTGGACGTATCGAAGTGTTGCGCCTTTCATAAATCCGTTAAAAAACTGGCAGCTTGATGAGCAGCCCCTTGAGTTTCGCAGGGATCCACTGCTGGGGCACGTGAGTGTCTTCAGCCCGGCCATTCAGGGAAAGCGAGATATACTTTTCCCGGCACCGGATCCGTCTTTTGTTCAAAGCGTTGCGGATGCTACGAGACCTTCGTGCTTTCTCTGTGACGGTAAATGGGAGAAGATGACGCCCAAGTATCCTGATGAACTGATCCCCGGTGGGAGGCTTCGTAAGGGCGAGGTCGTGCTCTTTCCGAATCTTTTCCCCACTTCTTCCTACCATGCTGTGATTATGCTGGGAAATGCCCATTACCGAACGCTGGACGATTTTCCGGAAGATCTTCTCGGAGACGCTTTCGACGTATCTCTTGAGTTTATCAGCACCGTATTTGAAAAGAATCGTCAGATGGTTTATGCAACCATCAATGCGAATTATCTTCCTCCGGCAGGTTCGAGCGTTTTCCATCCCCATGTTCAGATTCTCATGGCCCCCGTGCCGTCCACGCATCATGAGAAAGTCCTGCGATCTTCCCGACGTTACTATGAGGAACACGGAAGTTCATACTGGAAAGATCTCGTGGACACAGAATACCGTAAGGGTGACCGTTACGTTATGAATATCGGGAGCAGTCACTGGATCATGGCTTTTTCTCCCATGGGCGCTAATGAAGTTCTTGGAATATTTCCCGATAAAGGCAATATAATGAAATGGGATAAGGATGATGTGATGGCTCTCGCAAAGGGGGCATCCCTTGTCTTGAAATTCTATCATCAGCAAGGATTTTCGACCTTCAACTTCTCACTCTTCAGTGCCCCTCTGGGAGATGACTCTATCTGTTACGCTGCCTTTGTAAGGTTTGTTTGCCGGCAGAACTTTGTTCCCAATTACAGAACCGACGACTATTACCTGCAAAAGCTCATGGAGAATGAAATCATTGCATCTACGCCTGAAGAGCTTGCAGGGAGTTTCAGAGAAATGGTAAGCGTTCAAAATGCTTAAGAGGAGGTAAGGTTTGAGGCATCCCAAGTTTATCTTCATAACCGGAGGAGTTCTTTCGTCGCTTGGTAAGGGACTTGCCGCTGCATCCATCGGAGCTCTGATGGAAAGTCGAGGACTTCGGGTGACCCTTCAGAAGCTCGACCCCTACATCAACGTCGATCCCGGCACAATGAACCCCTACCAGCATGGGGAGGTTTACGTAACGGACGACGGCGCCGAAACAGACCTCGATCTCGGTCACTACGAACGGTTTACTCATGCCGTTATGTCCAAGAAGAATAACTACACATCTGGAAGCATCTACTTTTCGGTAATCAACAAGGAGCGTCGGGGCGACTATCTTGGAAGCACCGTTCAGGTTATTCCTCATATCACCGATGAAATCAAGTCAGCCATCCGGGGCGTCGTAAACGACGAAGATATTGTAATCGTTGAAATCGGCGGGACGGTTGGTGATATAGAAAGCCTTCCTTTTCTGGAAGCCATTCGGCAGTTCAGG
Source organism: uncultured Syntrophobacterales bacterium (assembly GCA_964634695.1). Lineage (GTDB taxonomy): Bacteria > Desulfobacterota > Syntrophobacteria > Syntrophobacterales > Thermodesulforhabdaceae > JAOACS01. The sequence continues at coordinate 7,400 of CAZWJX010000091.1, forward strand.
AACGATGTGGGGCGGGAGAACGTCCTTTACATACACGTTACGCTTGTTCCGTATTTGAAAAGCTCCGGAGAGCTGAAAACAAAGCCCACTCAGCACAGCGTAAAGGAGCTTCGCAGCATCGGTATCCAGCCTGATATTCTGTTGTGCCGCACCGAAAAACCACTCTCTCCTGAGCTCAAGGCAAAAATCGCTCATTTCTGTAACGTTGAGCCGGAATGTGTCATAACGGCGATAGATGTGGATTGTATCTACGAAGTGCCGCTCCGCTTACACAAAGAAGGACTTGACGAGCGTATTGTGCAACTTCTCAACATCTGGACGAGAGCGCCGGTGCTGGACGACTGGGAACGACTTCTCAAGAGGATTCGTGAGGCGTCCCGGCAGGTTAGAATTGCTGTTGTCGGCAAGTATGTTCACCTCAAGGAGTCTTACAAAAGCTTGAACGAGGCTCTCTACCATGGAGGATGGGTTCATGGTGCCAATGTAGAACTGGTTTATGTGGATTCCGAGGAGATTGAAAAAGAGGGCGGTGAGGCTCTTCTTGAGGGTGTTCACGGTATTCTTGTCCCGGGTGGCTTTGGTAAACGAGGAACCGAGGGTAAGATCAAGGCGATTAAATACGCTCGTGAACACAAAATTCCCTACTTCGGGATTTGCCTTGGGATGCAGCTTGCTGTTGTTGAGTTTGCAAGAAACGTGGTAGGACTTCAGGACGCCCACAGTCAGGAATTTAACAGCCATACACCTCATCCGGTGGTCTATCTGATGCGAGAATGGTTCGATTACAAGAGCCAGCAGCGGATTCGGCGGGATGAGATGTCCAACATGGGAGGGACAATGCGTCTCGGGGCTTATCCGTGCGTGCTGGAAGAGGGCAGTCTTGCCATGGAGGCCTATGGTGTGAAAGAGATCTGGGAACGCCATCGCCACCGGTTCGAATTCAATAATGAATACAGAGACATTCTGGAAAAACATGGCATGAAATTCACAGGACTATCGCCCGACAGAAATCTGGTGGAAATTATAGAACTCAGGGACCATCCCTGGTTTCTGGGGTGTCAGTTCCACCCCGAGTTTAAATCCCGGCCGCTGGAGGCTCATCCTCTGTTTCGAGCCTTTATCGGAAAGGCTCTTGAGCTGGCAGAGAGGGAAGGGAAGTCGTGGTAATTGTGCCGTTGCGGGGACGAGTGAACTCCACACTGTGTCATTGCCAGTCCGGCAATTGTCGTGTCATTGCTAGCCTGAACGAAATGAGGGCGAAGCAATCTCTCTGTTGTGGCGAAGAAGAGATTGCCACGCGCCCTTCGGGCGCTCGCAATGACGGGCAAATTGAGGTGGTACCACAATGACAGGTTCAATAGGGAAAGCATCGTTGCTCTGGGAAGAAATCAGCTCCAATGATAGGTTTTTCGTTATCGCAGGCCCCTGTGTGATGGAAAGTTATGAACTTATGGTCTATGTGGCGGGGGTTCTCAGGGAAATTTGCCAATCGCTCGGTGTGCCCTACATCTTCAAGAGTTCATACGACAAGGCCAATAGAACTTCCATCAATTCCTTCCGTGGACCGGGATTGGAAAAGGGACTGGAGTGGCTTTCACGGTTAAAGGACAGGCTTGGAGTCTATGTTCTGACCGATGTTCATTCCCCTGAGGAAGCAAAAAGGGCAGGCGAAGTGTGCGACGTGGTTCAGATTCCGGCGTTTTTGTGTCGGCAGACGGACATCGTCACAGCAGCGGCTTCTACGGGGCGCATAGTCAATGTCAAGAAAGGACAGTTCATGGCGCCGTGGGATATGGAAAGGGTAGTTGAAAAGGTGAGGTCTTGCGGAAATTTTCGGGTTATCCTTACAGAGCGTGGAACTACTTTCGGTTACAATAATCTGGTTGTGGACATGAGGTCTATCGCTATTATGAAAACTTTCGGTGTTCCTGTGGTCTTTGACGCAACCCACAGCGTTCAACAGCCCGGAGGGTTAGGAGCCTGTTCTGGGGGTGACCGTCAGTATGCCCCTGTGCTTGCTCGAGCAGCCGTTGCGGCGGGAGCGGACGGAATTTTCATCGAAGTTCATCCAGAGCCTGATAAGGCCCTTTGCGATGGGCCTAATTCTCTAAAGCTGAACGAAGTAGAAGATCTTCTGAAAAGTTTACTCGCAATATATTCGGCGGCAAGAAAACCTGCGTGCCAGAAGGAGCGTCTATAGTTATGGAGTTTCAATCAACTCATGAACATTTGTTTGTTGAGCGGCTCGGTCGGGATAATGTGGATCGCATCAAAAAAATACGGCTTATGGCTTTCGACGTGGATGGGGTCCTTACCGATGGCTCTATAATCTATCTGGATAACGGAACAGAGATGAAGATCTTCGATGTTCAGGATGGTCATGGCCTGAAACTCCTTATTAGAGCCGGGATTGAGGTCGCTTTTATAACAGGGCGGTATTGCAAGGTTACCGAACGTCGTGCCGAAGAAATAGGGGTGCGCTTTGTTTACCAGAATGCGAAACGTAAGCTCGATGCTTACGAAGACCTTCTTGGCCGCCTGGGCTTTCAGGATGAGGATATCGGCTATGTGGGCGATGATCTTATTGATATTCCTGTGATGAAAAGGGCCGGATGGGCTGTTGCTGTGCCCAATGCCAGTGTCTACGTCTTTCCCTACGCTCATTACGTGACCAAAAAGCCGGGAGGGCGGGGAGCCTGTCGCGAAATTTGCGATATAGTGCTTCAGGTCA
>CAZWJX010000092.1:0-2593 GCA_964634695.1 uncultured Syntrophobacterales bacterium
TTCACCGAGCATTTCAAGATTTTTCTTGTTGCCGAAGCCATGACTCTGGAAGAACATAACGTTTGTCATGCCGAGCTGCCGCCATGTTTTGGTCGCAAGAATCTGAGTTGGACCGATTGACCAGTTGATTATTGCATCAGGTTTTACGCCTTTTATCTTGGTAAATTGAGCCGTAAGATCCGTGTCTTTCGGGCCGTATCGCTCATCGGCGACTATTTCTATGCCGTAATTTGGAGCGTATTTAAGCAGTTCTTCGCGCCCGCTTGCTCCGTAGCTTGTGGAATCCGTAAGAATTGCCACTTTTTTTACGCCTTTCTCCTTCATAAACTCAAACATTTTTTCTGCCACGTGGCTGTCTGAAGGAGCCACCTTGAAGACCCAGCGCCTTTCTTCAGGAGGCGTAACTATCTTGTAGCTGGATGCGCAAGATATAAGGGGAACCTGTTCCTTTTCGGCAATGGGAGCTACTGCCAGACTTTCACCGCTTCTAGTAGGACCTATTATCACCGATACTTCATCTTTTGATATGAGCCTCTTTGCCGCAAGAATAGCCTTCGTCGAATCGCTTTCGTCATCGTAAATGATAAGTTCAAGAGGATGACCGTTTATGCCACCTTTGGCGTTGATTTCATCCCGGATCATTTCCGCCGTTTTCTTTTCCGGCTCGCCCAGAAAGGACGCCACACCTGTTACGGAAAAAATTGCTCCCACCTTGTAAGGCTCCTTGCCTCCATAAGAGTTCTGCGCACTTACTACCCACATAGCCATCACAACCGCAACAATTCCTGCAATCAGCAGCTTTACCTTCATTTTCTATTCCTCCTTTTGTGCAGGGACTGGCCCCCTGTGATTGCCCGTAACAGGGCGTTCACGCAGATTGCCTCCATAATTTACACGAGCAAAAGCTCACCCATGCCACAAGATGTTTACAAATTAATCTTGCTGAAACTAACTCTCCTGAAACCTTCCAGTCCTAACTTTCGACTCTTTTCGCCGCAGCCGTTTTTTCTTCCAGCTCCAGTAACTGACTCCCGATGACGACGTTATAACGTTCGGCAGGCTCAAGCTCCTTCAGCCCCGCAGGCAGGCGACTGTACTGATCCTGAAAGCGTGCGCGAATTTCTCCCAGTCCCTCGGGCTTTCTCACTATACGCCCATCACGAACCACTTCAACAAGAAGGGGCTCTCCCTTTTCAGAACGATCCCACGCTGTTGTTAGCACGTCGTGGCTCATCATTCCGTCACTGTTGTAATAGCGAAAAACTTGCTTGGGAGAAACGAGTGATCTCTTACCGGGAGAAAGTTTAAGCACCGGCTTTCCTTCATATTCCACAAGCTTGTATGCAAGATCGAGATAGGGCACATCGGCGGAAACTCCCATCTTCGTCCCGATACCCACTACGTCTATGTATGCCCCGCTGTTAAGTAGCTTATGAAGACTGTATTCATCAAGGCTCCCGCTAGCCATAATGGCAACTTCGTCAAGGCCATTGGCCCGGAAAATCTCCTTAACGCGATGACTGAGCTCAACAAGATCCCCGCTATCTAGCCGAACGCCTCTCAGTTTCATACCGCGCTCCTGGAGCCACTTTGCCACTTCTACCGCTTTGTAGGCTGCTTTCACCGTGTCGTAAGTATCAAGAAGTAGCACCGTAGATTCGGGAAAAGTTCTGGCGTAGGCATAAAATGCGTCTATTTCGTGTTCGAAGCTCATTATGTAAGAGTGCGCCATAGTGCCGAAAACAGGAATACCATAAAGCTTTCCTGCCATGAGGTTGCTGGTTCCCATAAAGCCCACAAGATAGCTCGATCTCGCAACCTTCACTGCCGCGTCAACTCCGTGAGTTCTCCGGAGCGAAAAATCCACAAGTCCTCGCCCCCCGGCAACTTCCACACACCGGGCTGCCTTGGATGCGATAAGAGTTTCAATGTGGAAAATGTTCATTACGAGCGATTCGAGAATCTGGCTTTCTATGATGGGAGCGGTGACCTCTATAAGCGGCTCATAGGGAAAGAATATAGTGCCTTCCGGAAGAGCTCTCACCGACCCTGAAAATCTGAAGCCCTTCAGGTAGTTCAGAAAGTCCTCCGAGAATCTCCCCAGCGACCGAAGATAGTCAATTGCATCGTCAGAAAAACGGAAGTTTTCCAGTATGTTCAGAAAACTTTCCAGCCCCGCGGCTACAAAATATCCCCGGACAGGCGGGCAATCCCGTATATACATGCTGAAGGTTGCCTCGCCTCGCTTTCCTTCATGAAAATAGCTTGCCGCCATTGTAATTTCATAAAGGTCAGTGACCAGAGTCGGTTCATACTGATGCCAGTGAATCATTTCGGAAGCTCCGTCACTATCTTTGCTCCGTAAACCTTTTCCATCCTCTTCAAAGCAAAAGAATGCATCTCCGGATCGAAGTCGGCAACACATAAAACAGGAACAACAACGGTGTAATCCCGGTTTTTCAGGTCTGCCACGGTATCCATAACACAAATTGACGTGCAAACACCTGCAACCCAGACTTCGGCAGGATCATAATTTGACAGTATCTCTTCCAGATTGGTTTTGTAAAAGGCGCTAAAACGTGTCTTTGGCACA
>CAZWJX010000092.1:2603-9821 GCA_964634695.1 uncultured Syntrophobacterales bacterium
AACAGGGTCATTCGGTTCTGGCTTAAGCTCATCTATCACCGCACTGCCCCACGTTCCCTTTACAGCATGGGGTGGAAAGCGCTCGAACTCTTTATCATCGGGAGCGTGAGCATCCTGAATATATACGATCGGATAACCGTGAAATCTGAACCATTTAACCAACTCGATCGTCGGCTGAACAATCTTACGAGCCTCATCTCCGCAGTAGAGAACCCCGTTTGGATGCATAAAATCGTTCAGCATATCCACCACGAGGAGAAGCCTTTCAACAGCCATAGTCTCCCCCTCCCCCTTTCATCAACTTTAAGTTATATCAATCAACCACAAGCGACAGGCTCACATGCCGGCCAGGGTCTTTTCAAAAATTTCCAGGTCTTCGCGGGAATAGAGGCAGAAAGTCACTTCTTCGAGAGATGTTTCCTGTTGTTCGAGAAACTCGATGGCGGTTTTGAGCATGATGGAAGCACATCGATCTTTAGGAAAACCAAAAATGCCCGTGCTTATGGCAGGAAAGGCTATACTTTTGCAGTTCTTCTCCGCAGCTCTCAGCAGGCTGTTCCAGGTGGCGTTTTTCAATTTTTCGTCTTCATTACCTTCGCCGTATCGAGGCCCTACTGCGTGGATTACGTATTTTGCTTTCAGATTCCCGGCGCCGGTAACAACTGCCTCCCCGACTTTAATTCTCCCGATTTTGTTGCATTCTTCCTGGATACTGGGTCCACCCTTTTTCCTTATCGCTCCTGCAACACCGCCCCCGAGGATTAAATCCTCGTTGGCAGCATTGACGATGGCATCGGTAGAAAGTTCGGTTATGTCGCCCTGAACAAGTATTATCTTCTTCCCGCTTTTAACTTCTTTTTCCATCATTTTTACGCCTCCCCCACGGATTATCATTGCGAGGCCATTCCTGCCTGTCATTGCGAGCGAAGCGAAGCAATCCTGCAATGTGTCATTGCGAGGAGCGAAGCGACGAAGCAATCTCGTCTTTGCCTTCCCTCGTGTCATTGCGAGCGAAGCGAAGCAATCTCAAGAGATTGCCACGGCTGCCTTCGGCAGCCTCGCAATGACTCTTCATGGTCGTCATTGCAATGACTCTTTATGGTCGTCATTGCGAGGAGCGAAGCGACGAAGCAATCTCGTCTTTGTTTTTCATGAGATTGCCACGCGCCCTTCGGGCGCTCGCAATGACACACACTTGCCATTGCGAGCCGGAGACGAAGCAATCTCGCAATGACGGTGAATCAACATGTCCACCTGTGGCGGACTCTTAGATTACAGGGAATTAACGCCTTCACCTCTGACAGACCCTCAACGACATGTCCTCAGCACCCTGGGAAGTATTCCACCATGAAGAACATATTCTACTTCCACGCCCGTATCAAGACGACATGTTACCGAAAATTCAAATTTTTTCCCGGAAGAAGGATGCCGTGCTTCCACGGTAAGAATTGCCCCTGGAAGCGCCGACCTGATATTGCCGCTTTCCATAGCTTTTGACAGCCCCCGTATGGTGAAGATTTCCTCTCCTGTAAGCCCAAGGCTCTCGGCAGATTCTCCCGGCAGGAACTGAAGAGGTATAACGCCCATTCCTACGAGATTACTTCTGTGAATGCGCTCAAAGCTCTCAGCAATGACCGCTTTTATCCCTAGAAGAGCCGTCCCTTTAGCCGCCCAGTCTCGACTGCTACCTGTTCCGTATTCCTTCCCGGCTATCACAATCAGCGGCACCCCATCGCGTCGGTAGCGCTCGGAAGCTTCCCACACAGTAACAACTTCTCCGGTGGGGAAATGCACCGTCCAGCCCCCGGTTCTATCGGGAACCAGTTTGTTTTTGAGGCGAACATTGGCAAAGGTTCCCCTCACCATGACCTCGTGGTTTCCCCGCCTTGCACCGTAGGAGTTGAAATCCTTCGGCAATACGCCCAGACTCTTAAGATATTGCCCTGCCGGGCTATCTTCCGGTATCGATCCCGCAGGAGAAATGTGATCGGTGGTTACTGAATCGCCAAGAAGGAGCAGGACTCGAGCACCCTCAATGTCCTTCACTCCCGGCGGTTCCTCTGGAACGTTTTCAAGGAAAGAAGGACGGCGAAGATAGGTTGAATCTTCATCCCATGGGAAAAGCTTTGAAGAAGATGATGGAAGCGCTTCCCAGAGCGCATCCCCCCGGAAGAGCTCTTCCCGAATTGCAGTATAATGTTCAGGCCTGGTTGCCCTGGCGACGGCTTCCAGCACTTCTATTCTCGACGGCATAAGGTCTTTTAGAAACACGGGCTTCCCGTCGAAAGACGTGCCAAGAGGCTCTCGATCCCAGTCTATATCAATGCGCCCGGCCAGAGAAAAGGCGATAACAAGAGCCGGTGAAGCGAGAAAGTTGGCCCTTACTGCAGAATGAACACGCCCCTCAAAATTTCTGTTAGCGCTCACAACAGCGCATACGACCAGATTGTGTTCCTTTACGGCTTTCAAAACTTCTTCGGGAAGGGGGCCGCTGTTTCCTATACAGGTTGCACAGCCATAGCCCACTATGTGAAATCCGATAGATTCAAGATCTTCCAGTAACCCGAGTTCTGACAGATAGGAATAAACCGCCCGGGATCCGGGAGCAAAACTTGTTTTAACCCATGGTCTGGGCTTGAGCCCGAGACTTCTCGCTTTTCTGGCAAGAAGCCCTGCGGTGATGAGAAGTTCCGGGTTGGATGTATTGGTGCAGCTCGTTATGGACGCCAGCACCACGGAGCCGTGGCCGATGGTCCCGTCTGTAGATGTGGAACTTACCGGAATTCTCACATTTCGTTCATTTTCGGAAATTTCGTATCCACCTTCAGATCTGGGTTTTGAAAGAATCTCCGGGAAAATTTCATGGAGACCGGAAATAGCAATCCTGTCCTGAGGTCTCTTCGGGCCCGCAACCGAAGGCACAGCTTTTTGTATATCAATTTCTATGATCCTTTCGAACAATATCTGATCGGGTGATCTATCAGACCTTTCCCGGTAACCGCCGAAAATACCCTGAAGGCGGCAGTATTGTTCAACGAGATCAACAAGCCACGATGGACGTCCTGTGTCCCTGAGGAAGGCAAGAGTCTTTTCATCAACGGGAAAATATCCCATCGTTGCACCGTATTCCGGAGCCATATTGGCAATGGTGGCTCTATCCTGAAAACTCAGGCTGTCGCAAGCAGGCCCAAAGAATTCCACGATTTTCCCGACCACTCCGTGCCGTCGCAATTCTTCCGTAATAAGAAGAGCAACGTCCGTGGCCGAAGATCTTTCCGGGAGTGTTCCCACGAGGCAGACTCCAACTACCGGTGGAGCCGGGAAATAATAAGGCTGGCCGACCATGACGGCTTCCGCTTCAATTCCTCCAATTCCCCAGCCGAGAATTCCCATGCTGTTTACCATAGTGGTGTGAGAATCGGTTCCAAATACCGTATCGGGATAAACAAGGTTTTCATTCGATCCATCACAGGGGGCTTTGACCACAACGGTTGCAAGATGTTCGATATTGATCTGATGTATAATCCCCTTTCCCGGCGGAACGACAGAAAAATTCGAGAAAGAAGACTGAGCCCATTTCAGGAACCTGTATCTTTCCGTGTTACGCTCGAACTCACGAGCAAGGTTTTGCTCAATAGCATCTCTACATGCCCAATAATCAACCTGAAGTGAGTGATCGATTACAAGATGCACCGGAATCATGGGGTTTATGCGATCCACATCGCCCTGCCACTGAACCATTACGTCCCTCATGGCGTCAAGATCAACTACGACGGGAATGCCGGTAAAATCTTGCAAAAGCAACCTTGCAGGATAGAAAGGCACTTCCCGGGTCTGAACCGTTTTGCTCGAAAACGCCATCATGATTTCATGAATGCCGTCAAAGTTTATTACCTCATCCTGCTGATTTCTTATGAGGTTTTCCAGAATGATCCTCCACGAAATTGGATAACGCTCAAGATCAATTCCCGCCTTTTCGGCATACCGGTTTATGTCGAAGTATCTGTAACGATTCCCGTTAAGCTCAAATGTCTTCACGAAATCGCTTTTACTGAAAGAATGCGAAGCCATGCCATCCTCCTTCCGGGACATTACCGATCTTTCTTGTGGAAAATACAGACTTTTGCTTATAAGTTACATGATGATAAAAGGCAAGAACCGGTAATGAAAAGTAGAGCCAGCTTTCGTACCTGCGCACATAAAAAGGAGACTGCTTATGAAAATCGCTGTTATTGGAACGGGATATGTCGGCCTTGTAAGCGGAGCAGGGTTTGCCGATTTTGGGCATCAGGTCGTGTGCATCGATAAGGATGCATCCAAGATTGAAAGTATCATGGCGGGGAAACTTCCTATCTATGAACCGGGTCTGGATGTTATGGTAGAAAGGAATCGGAACGAAGGGAGGCTTTCGTTTACAACCCGAATTGACGAAGCTCTACATCAGGCTCAGGTGATATTCATAGCCGTGGGCACACCGGCCTCTCGAAGAGGCGATGGCTATGCCGACCTCAGCTATGTTTATGAAGTAGCTCAGGAAATAGCCCCCCTTCTCACAGATTACAAAGTGGTTGTCATCAAAAGCACAGTTCCCGTAGGAACGGCGAGGCAGGTGGCTCGAATCATACGAAAAACGAACCCTGATGCTCGGTTCGATATGGCCAGCAACCCTGAATTTCTAAGAGAAGGTGAAGCAATAAACGATTTTATGAAACCGGATCGAATAGTCATAGGAGTTGATAATTCCAGATCCGAGGACATCCTCAGAGAAGTTTATCGCCCTCTGATCCTCGCTCAGGTTCCTTTTGTGGTTACATCCATTGAGTCGGCAGAACTTACCAAATATGCATCCAATGCTTTTCTTGCTACCAAGATTAGCTTCATAAATGAAATTGCTGCTCTGTGCGAAGAAACGGGAGCCAATGTGCTGGATGTAGCACTTGGAATGGGACTTGATGCCCGGATTGGAAAAAGTTTTCTTCAGGCCGGGCCCGGTTACGGCGGATCGTGTTTTCCAAAAGACACTCGAGCCCTTCTCAGGATGGCGCAGGAACATGGAGTAGCGCTCAGGATTGTGGAAGCCGTTGTTGAAGTCAACGAAGCTCAAAAAGCCAGAATGGTTCGTAAGATCAGGCAGGCTCTGGGCGGGTCGGAAGCCGGAAAAACAATAGCCGTTCTCGGGCTAACTTTTAAACCCGATACGGACGACATGCGAGAATCTCCATCCCTGACCATCCTTCCAGCTCTTATAGAAAAGGGGGCTACCGTAAGAGCCCACGACCCACAGGGTATGAAGGAAGCAAAAAAGCTCCTTCCCGACGTGATTTACTGCTCCAACCCTTACGAAGCCTGTGAAGGGAGTGATTGCGTGGTGTTGATGACCGAATGGCGAGAGTATCGAGCCCTTGATTTACAGAGACTGAAAGAGCTTCTGAAAGAGCCCATTTTTATAGATCTTCGCAACGTTTATCGCCGAAAGCAAATGGAGGAAGCCGGTTTCATTTATTATAGTGTAGGCAGAAAACCTGTTATTCCGGCCAGAAACGGAGGAGTTTGCGAGCGGTAAAAACATACAGATGCATGTCCAGCGAGCTGATAATCAGATTATTTCTTTGAAGAAATGTTCCACGTCTATCGGCTGGCGACATAGGGGGCAGACCTTTATAGCAGCAAGCCGGGCTTCTATTTCACGGCGTTTATCAATACAGGCTTTTTCCACTTCTTTGTAATACTCTCTGCCTATGCCCACCCGACGCTCCATGTCTTCCAGCCGACCGATGAGTTCTTCAAGAGCTGAGATGTCACGCATCGAAATAAGCTCTGGTGGAGGGTTCAGGGCAGAAAGCTTCACCTGCATATTTTTCAAATAATCTACGGACGTGAATAACGACTCCATCTCAGACACCATTTTCCCCAGACTTACAACATCAAGCAGAACTGGAGCCGGCTCAAGGTGGGACAACACAACGTTTGTCCTGGAAAGCTCTCTTACAATTCTCTCAAGTTGCTCAATTTCAAAAATAACTTTTGCAAGCTCAGCGGAAGGATGCAGTGGCGGCGGGTCTTCAAGCCCCTGCAGGACTTTATCTGTTTTTTGAAGTCGTTCAACGAACGATCCTTCGAGGCTGATTCTATCGACAATTTCGGCGAGAGCTTCGGTTGGTCTTAAATCAGGTGGAGTTTCGAGGCTCTCCAAACGCTTCAGAGTATCTTCCAGCATGTCAATCTGCTCCGAAACAGAATCAATTTCGACAATAAGAGCTTCGAGGGGAGCAACAGGTTTAATTAACGGCGGGTCTTTGAGTTTTTCGAGAACTGCAAATTGTTCATTGAGACTGTCCAGGTCTGCGATAAGCCGCTCCAGTGAGTTAATAGTCTCCATAAGACGCGGGATTTTCTCATCAACTTCTTTTATCTCTGCCTCCAGCTTATCCACCACATTGAAAATTTTCTGGATAGAATCAAGGGGAGCGTAACGCTCGATCTGCGCCCGCAGCCTGACGATTTCCGCTTCAATCTCTTTTTTTCTGGCTTTCCTGGCGTCCGCCTTTGACTTCAAAAGCTGCTGCATTTGAACAAGATAATGAGCCTCTGTCGAAGCGGCGAAGAAGCTGGCGGCACGGGAACCCGAAGGTATAAAAATCGGGTCTTTTTGAAGAGCAATATGGACGTTAACTTCTTCTCCATCGCCTGTAATCACAGGCGAGATTCTAAGAAGTTTTCTCACATCTTCAGGGACGTTATTACCGATTTTGGCATAGACCTCTTCGCGACCATCCTTTTTGATTCTGTAAAGGGGCGAACCATGAGTGCGTTCCCACGATATGATTTCGCCGGAATCAAGTTCAACGGTAACCACGGCTTTTGATGCACCGTGACGAATCAGATCCTGAGATGCGGGATTTTCGGCAAGAGAACGAATCGCTTCCACAACTGCGCTTTTTCCGATGTTATTGGGTCCTGTAAGCACTGTCACGCCATCGGCAAGCTCAATTTCCGTTTCCACGTGGCTCATGAAGTTCTTCAGAATAATGCGTCTTATCACTTCTTATCTCTCCTCCGGGTTGCTAATTTAGACCCGGTTTTGATCGCATTTTTGAGATTGCCACGGCCACTTCGTGGCCTCGCAATGACGGACAAAAGTATGCCATCCCCGCCTCACGGCGGCCTCGCAATGACTCTTCTTGGCCGTCATTGCGAGGAGCGAAGCGACGAAGCAAT
>CAZWJX010000093.1:0-9530 GCA_964634695.1 uncultured Syntrophobacterales bacterium
GGACCGGACACCGTAGAGCGATCCCGGGGCTGCTAAGAACGTGTTCAACGTAGGGGTCCCACCTAAAGGGCTTACCCCGCCCGTTTATAGTCCGCCTATGGCGGATCCGCAATTACACCAGATAAATATGTCCTCGAAATAACCGGGGAGAAAAGCAAAGTGTAATGTGATTGACAATGTTTTTATACAGTCGTTATGCTTCTATACCTAACCAGTTATTGCGAACGACCGAAGGGCGTGGGGTAATCTCGCACTGTCATTGCGAGGCTGCGAAGCAGCCGTGGTGATTGCTTCACTTCGTTCGCAATGACGAGATTGCTTCGCTTCGCTCGCAATGACGCTTTTCCCGTCATTGCGAGCCCGCCGTAAGGCGGGCGTGGCAATCTCATCCTGTCATTGCGAGCGCCCGAAGGGCGCGTGGCAATCTAAAGAGATTGCTTCGCTTCGCTCGCAATGACACCCCAAATCGGGAGAATCTAAATGCACGGCTGGACCGAAACCGTTGAAAAGTCTTTACGGCTAATTATCAGCATTTTCTTGGGATTTCTTAAGGTAGGCGCTACAGCTTTTGGCGGTCCAGCCATGATTCCTTATGTTCGCAGGCTTGCCATCGCTCGAGGCTGGATAAGCGAAGGAGAATTCCGAACCGGAGTTGCCATATGTCAGATGATCCCGGGAGCAACGGTGATGCAACTCGCCGCATATGTGGGGTTCAAAAGAATGGGCATAATCGGAGCTCTTGCCGCTTTTATTGGCTTCGGGCTTCCTGCCTTTGTGATGCTCGTTATTCTGACAGCTTTGTATATACAAACCAGAAGCACCTTTTGGGTGGAACAACTTTTTGGTGGGCTTAAATTGATAGTGGTTGCTCTGGTGCTTCATGGAGCGCTGGATTTTTCAAAACGTTACATGACGGCAATCCCAGATAAACTGCTTGCTTTACTTTCCGGTATTGCTTTTTTCATGAAAGTTTCTCCACCAATTATACTCCTCCTTGCTGCATTTTCCGGTATTGTCCTTTTTAAAGATACCTCAGAAGAGAAATCCACAGTGGTCAGATCACATTCGCAGCAACACATATTTCAAGCTTCGATAGCTACCGTCGTCTGGTTTTCGTTGTGGTTTCTAATTTTTAAGACATCCCCGAAACTTGCCAGCCTCGCAATAACTATGGCAAAAATAGATATACTGGCTTTCGGCGGTGGTTACGCTGCTCTTCCTCTCTTTCTCGACGTTATAACACGCAAGGGATGGCTGGATACGGCCACTCTTCTCGACGGAATCGCTCTGGGACAGCTCACACCCGGGCCCATCGTGATTACCTCTGTCTTTATTGGATTCCACCAGCATGGGCTAGCGGGTGCCATTATTGCGGCTTTTGGAACATTTTCACCGTCCTTCTTTTTGCTTATCTGGGCGGCCATTTTCAGCCACTTATGGTTACATCACCCGGTCGCTCATCGAGTGTTCAGAGCCAGCATTGCGACTCTGGGCGGGCTCATGGCATCAATGGCGGCTATTATTATAGTCAAAAACCACAGGGACCCAGCCGGAGCAATGCTCACGTTGCTATCTTTTGTGGCTCTTAGAAGCTCAATAAACACTTTTCCCGTTGTTCTGGGTGGAAGTGTGCTGTGGATTATCTGGCTATGGTTGTCGAAAACGGCAGGATGGCAATAAGCCAAAAAGAGGATACATGATGGAACGGTCACAATCGAAGCGAGCTCTGACGTTTGTGGTACTGATGGGGTTAATCAGCCTGTTTTCGGATGCTACCTATGAGGGAGCTCGAAGTATCACTGGCCCCTTTCTTGAAGTTCTTAAAGCTTCGGCCGCGGTAGTTGGTATAGTTGCGGGTTTCGGTGAATTTGCCGGTTACGGACTGCGGCTTGTCTTTGGATATCTGGCCGACCGAACAAAACGCTACTGGACGCTTACAATACTGGGATATACTGTTAACCTGCTTGCCGTACCTGTCCTGGCGCTTGTGTCTCACTGGTGGTTAGCGGCTGTATTTATCGTGCTGGAAAGAATAGGGAAAGCCATAAGAACTCCATCCAGAGATGCAATGCTATCGTATGCCAGTTGTGAAGTAGGGCGAGGATTCACCTTTGGACTCCACGAAGCATTAGATCAGATTGGAGCTATTCTGGGACCTCTTTTTGTCGCCTGGGTGCTGTCAGGACGAGGTTCTTATAACCAATCTTTTGCTTACCTTCTCATTCCTGCGATTATTGCCCTTGGAATCCTTATGGTCACACGTTTTATTTACCCGACCCCGCAACATTTTGAACCCCTGACCCCAGAGTTAACTCCAAGAGGCTTAAGTCGGGCCTTCAAACTCTATCTTGTTTCGATGGCTCTGATAGCTGCAGGATACGCCGATTTCCCGCTCATAGCCTACCATATGGAACACCATTCGGTAGCATCCCCGGAATGGATTCCGTTACTTTATGCAACCGCTATGGGGGTCGATGCTCTGGCTGCAATAGTCCTCGGTAAGCTCTTTGATAGGATGGGTCTCAAGGTTCTTTTTGTGCCTATTCTTGTATCCATGTTCTTTCCGATCTTTGCTTTTTCTCAATATTTTCATGGAGCATTTCTGGGGATGATCCTCTGGGGCATTGGAATGGGATCGCAAGAATCCATAATGAGAGCAGCCGTGGCAAACATGGTTTCTTCTGAAAAAAGAGCAACCGCTTACGGAATATTCAACTCAGTTTTCGGGGCCTGCTGGTTTGGGGGTAGCGCTCTGATGGGTATTCTTTATGACGTTTCGGTATCCGCCCTTGTAGCCTTTTCTGTTGCGATTCAGGCTCTCGCGGTCTTAACGTTATGGATTACGATCAGATCCAGACGATCATAGGGGCCTATTTATATTCCGGAAACAAAACAGTTATACTGATTCTACGGTTTCTGGGATCACTGGGGTTTTCGGGAAACAGAGGCTGAGTAGCGGCGTAACCTGAGACTCGAGCGATCCGATCCGGGTTAAAACCGTTTCGTTCCATTTCCTGTCTTGCCGCAGAAGCTCGAGCCGTAGCAAGCTCCCAGTTTGTATATTTTCCGGAAGTGTAACCGGTGGCGTCGGTATGGCCGTCTATAGTTATTTTATTGTCCAGGCCGTTCAGAGCATCTGTGATGACTTTAAGAATTTTTTTGGCTTCCGGGCTAAGCTGAGCGCTCCCCGGGGCAAACATGGGTTTTCCTTCCTGATCCACAATCTGAATTCTCACACCTTCAGGCACGACATCGATCATTACCTGATCTTTAACTTCTATGAGACTGTACTGCACAAGAAATTTGAGCTTTTCGGCAAGTTCGGTTTTCTGCAGCTTAGGCAGACCTTGAGACTCTGAATTACTGAGTAAGGTTCCTCTTTTTTCCTCCTCCGTCCGTGGTTCTTCTTTAATCCGTTCTTGTTGGGGCGTCCCGGGATAGGGGGTAACACCCGGCTGTCCCTCTAAAATAGACGATCCGCTCTTTTCGAATATGCTGAAATACTTGAAATAATGTGCCAGTCGTGCTCTTTTTTCCGGCGAAGTCATGGTTATAAGCCACAGAAGCAGGAAGAAAGCCATCATGGCGGTCACAAAGTCCGCATAGGCCACCTTCCAGCTTCCGCCGTGATGTCCTCCACCGCTTACTTTTTTTACCTTTTTTATGATCGGGGCCTGTTCTTTCATCTTCCTTACTTAGTCGTACTCATTATTATTTGGCGCCCTTTAATTGCTCTTCAAGCTCCGCAAAAGAAGGTCTAAAATCTCCGGGCACGGTTCTTCTTCCAATTTCTATAGACACCTGAGGAGCCGCTCCGTCGACGTAAGACACGAGAGCTGCTTTGATTACCATGAGGTACTCTTTTTCATCCCTTGCCATGTGTTCCATAACAGCTGCCATAGGGCCGACGAAGCCGTAACAGGCAAGAACTCCCAGAAAGGTTCCTACCAGAGCAGCGCCGATACTGTGTCCAAGGACAGAGGGAGGTTGATCAATTTTACCCATGGTAATGACAACGCCCAGCACTGCCGCAACAATTCCAAGACCCGGTAGCGAGTCGGCAATTCTTGCTACATTGTGAGCAGGAATTAGAGCTTCGTGATGAAGAATTTCTATGTCACGCTCAAGGATTTCGTCCAGTTGATGTCCCGGCATATTGCTTGTAATCACCATACGTATGCTGTCACAGATGAAACTCATAGCATGGTGATTTTTCAAAACCTGAGGATGAGCAGAAAATATTTTACTTTTTTCCGGGTTATCTATTTCTTCTTCAACGGAAATTAGACCTTCCTTTCGCATCTTTTGAAAAAGCTTAAAGAGCAGAACCAGGAGATCCACATAATCCGCTTTTGTAAAACCTTTGTAAGAAAATATCTTTGGCAAAGTTTTCAAAGTTGCCCTGAAAACGGCCGGTGATGAGCCTATAAGAAGAGCTCCTGTGGCCGCTCCAAAAATAATTACAACCTCGGCAGGCTGGAACAGAACATGGAGATTACCATGCTCAAGAAGATACCCACCGATAACGGCGACTAAAACAACAACGCAGCCAATGATAACAAACAAGAAACCTACCTCCTGATTTCCTGTCTCTGTTTTTGCATAACATACTTCATGATAAGTGATCTCACATCTTCGCTCATGTTTACAAATTCGACAGCCACTTCCGATCGCAGGTTACAGCTAGTGCACCTTATAACTTTGCCGTAGCATATAAGATACAATGGCGGTGCAGTGGGAAAAACAATACGGATTTCTACATTGTCGCCCTCTTCGAATCGCTCCGGCGTAATAATTCGTATCCCGCCCGCGCTTATATCTACTTCGTGATACTCAACTTCGTTAAAACCAAGCTTATCAAGGCTCAGGTATTCAAGGAGCATATCCAATTTTTGGTGAATGGCCTGGAATTGCCTCACAATAAAAGGATCTACATCGTCTGAAGGCACATTCACGTCCGTGGAAAAAGCGGTTGTGTAACCAACGAACCTTGCCGATGGCATAACGGAAAAGGGCGGAAGTTTTTTTATGGTCAACTGCAACACGTCTTTGACTCGAAAGTATTCTCTCCTTTCAATTTTTTCTTCCACTTTACCAGACCCCTTTTTTTCTATGAACCTATGAAGACTTTCAAAACAGTTTTTATATTAGTTTGAACCCGTCATCAATGCAAATTCATATATTAGCCAGTAAAACATTTGAAGCCTATCTCTGAACCTGTTCGAAAAAACTGATTTAATGGATGACAACAGGTGTATTTCATCATGTAGAGCTTAGGCGGGTAAAGGAAAATCATTGCAAGGCCGCCGTTTCCAATTACGTCATTGCGAGGCCATGGTTTCCCATTACGTCATTGCGAGCCGGAGCGAAGCGAAGGCGAAGCAATCTCTCATTGTTCTTCACCCGCGTCATTGCGAGGAGCGAAGCGACGAAGTAATCTCTCGTTATTCTCCTTCGTGTCATTGCGAGCCCGAACGAAGTGAGGGCGAAGCAATCTCTCCGTTGGTCTTATTTTATGAGATTGCCACGGCCACTTCGTGGCCTCGCAATGACAGAGTGGAAAACGTGGTCTCGCAATGACACAAAAAACGGACTTAGAGAAACAATTACGCACTTTTCGAACAGATTCGACTATCTCTTGATATTAGAAATTCTACGTGTTATAGAGCCAAAGATGAATTGACAAAAGTAAGCTCTTTGAGAGCGTAATCAGGAGGGTACGGTTCATGCCGCTTGCTACAATACCCGAGGCAATTGAAGACATCCAGCAGGGCAAAATGATTATTCTTGTGGATGATGAAGATCGAGAGAACGAAGGCGATCTCTGTATAGCTGCGGAAAAGGTGACCCCAGAAGCCATCAATTTCATGGCAAAATACGGACGCGGGCTCATCTGCCTTGCACTCTCACCCGAAATTGTTGATCAACTCCGCCTTCCCATGATGGTAAGAGACAATACTTCCCGTTTTGGTACCGCCTTTACAGTTTCAATAGAAGCCCGCCATGGCGTAACGACAGGTATCAGTGCCCACGATAGGGCACACACAATCCTAACAGCCGTAAAGCCGGATGCCAGACCTGAAGATCTCGTAACCCCGGGACACGTGTTTCCGCTAAGAGCGCGGGAAGGTGGTGTCCTCGTGAGAGCCGGGCAGACCGAAGGATCTGTTGATCTTGCTCGTCTTGCCGGTTTACGCCCTGCCGCAGTAATCTGCGAAATTATGAAAGACGATGGTACAATGGCCCGCATGCCCGATCTGGAAATCTTCGCACAGGAACACGGCCTTAAAATTGTTGCTGTTGCCGATATTATAAAGTACAGGATGAAAACGGAGCGGCTCGTAAAACGAGAAGCCGAAGCAAAGCTTCCTACATCTTTCGCCGGAGAATTCAGACTTATTGCCTACTCGAACCTGGTGGACGATTACACACACATCGCCCTTGTCAAAGGCGAAATCACCCCCGAGGATGAAGTGCTTGTTAGAGTTCACTCTGAATGCCTTACCGGCGATGTTTTCGGTTCACTTAGATGTGACTGCGGGGAACAGCTAAGAACCGCAATGAAGAAGATAGATCGTGAAGGCAAGGGTGTCATTCTCTATATGAGAAATCACGAAGGACGAGGCATAGGTCTCATCAACAAGATCAAGGCCTATAAACTTCAAGAAAACGGCTACGATACGGTTGAAGCGAACAGAGCTCTGGGGTTTAAGGAAGACCTCAGAGATTACGGAATAGGCGCCCAGATACTCGTAGATCTCGGTGTAAAAAAAATGCGCCTCATGACCAACAACCCCAAGAAAATTGTGGGACTTCAAGGATACGGTATTACCATCACAGAAAGGGTGCCTCTGGAAATTCCACCCAACGAATGCAATTTCAACTATCTCAAGACAAAATGTAGCAAGATGGGACACATCATGAGAATTGTGGAAGTGGAAAGGAAAGAGCGAAAATGAAAGTTATCGAAGGAAAACTGATTGCCGAAGGTTTACGCTTTGCCATAGTGGTAAGCCGATTCAATGATTTTATAGGAGAGCGACTGTTAGGTGGAGCACTTGATGCTCTGATTAGAAGCGGAGCCAGCGAAAAAGATATAGAAGTTTTCAAGGTGCCGGGAGCTTTTGAGATTCCAATGGTGGCAAAAAAGCTCGCTGCGTCGGGACGTTATAATGCGGTTATATGCCTTGGAGCGGTAATACGTGGAGCTACCCCCCATTTCGATTATGTTGCAAATGAAGTTTCAAAAGGAATAGCTACCGTTAGCCTTGAAACGGGTGTTCCAGTGACCTTTGGTGTGTTAACTACAGATAATCTAGAACAGGCCATCGAAAGAGCCGGCTCAAAAGCGGGCAATAAAGGCTGGGATGCGGCTATTGCAGCTATTGAAATGGCAAATCTTCTGAGGCAGATTGAGGGAATCGTTTGAGCTATGCCTTCAAAAAATCGGTTTATTCTTAAGGGGCGCCGTGGAGCAAGGGCGGTTGCTTTGAAAATTCTTTATGCGATGGACATTAGAAACATCCCACCAGATGAGGCTATCGCGCTATTTTACGAAAGTTTCGGGAAAGATGGAAATCTAGATTTATCGGCAGATGAGGAAGGAGAGCTCCATTATTTCCAGAACGGGAATTGGGATCGAGCTTTTATGGAGTTCCTCGTGAGAGGAGTATGGACACATCTGAAGGAGCTGGATACGAGGATAGAAAGTGTTTCAGAAAACTGGAAAATTTACAGGATGTCTGTAATTGATCGAAATATTATGAGAATAGCCGTTTTCGAGATGCTTTATTGCTCTGAAATCCCGCCAAAAGTGTCGATAAACGAAGCCATTGAACTTGGCAAAGTTTTTGGCGATAAAGACTCTGCAGCATTTATAAACGGCATTTTAGACCAAATATATCAGTGTAAAGAAATGGCAAACAGCAGTGTTATTTAATTTGTCCCATGTGAGTTTTACCGAAAAGTTTAGCTATTCAGCGCTCTAATTTTCAGGAGAAACTGATCCTTAATGACAGAATCGTTTTCTGTTTTGATTGTTGATAGGGATGAATCGTGGGCTTCTTTAATACAAAAGGAGCTGGACGGGTCTGTTTATGTAAAGTGGATTCCGTCAGTTGACAAACTATGGGCTTGTTTGAAAGAACAAACATTCAACCTGATAGTTTTCGATATAACCAATTCCAAAGACCTGGAAGTATTCTTTAAGATTAGAGCCGATTACCCTCATATTCCCATTGTGGTAACAGGTGAGGTGTCAGAAAATACCCCATCAATTCTGGCAAAAGTTATCAAGGCCGGCGCCCATGATTTTGTAGAGAAACCTTATACTTCAACACGCATCAATCTATCTATAAGAAACGCTCTTCTCGTGAGTTCAATGAAAAATGAAATCGACTACCTTAGAAGAGAGCAAGATATAATCTATGATTTCGATAAAATAATTGCCAGATCACCCTCTATGATCAACGTAATATCCATGCTCAAGAAATTTGCCAAGGTGGATTCCACACTGCTCATTACCGGAGAAACAGGTACCGGAAAGAGCTTTCTAGCGGGGGCTGTTCATTTCAATAGTTCAAGGCGACTGAAACCTTTCATAAAGGTCAATTGTGCCAACATCCCCGATCAGTTACTGGAGAGCGAACTGTTCGGACATGAAAGAGGAGCTTTCACCGGTGCGGTAAAAACAAGAATAGGTCGTATAGAACAGGCTCGAGGCGGCACGGTTTTTCTGGATGAAATAGGCGAAATGAGCATCGCTCTTCAGACCAAGCTCTTGAGGTTTCTCGAAGAAAAAAAATTCGAACGATTAGGAAGCAATACAACTATACAGGTCGATGTCCGAATCATTGCTGCTACTAACAGAGACCTTCTTGAGATGGTTCGTCAGGGACAATTTCGAGAGGACCTCTATTATAGACTTAGCGTTTTGCACGTTCACATCCCTCCGCTGAGAGAACGTAAAGATTGCATAATCCCTTTAGCCTATTATTTCCTTAACCACCGATGTCGAGTTTTAAAGAAAAAAATAGTGGATTTTAGCCCCAAGGCACTGGAAAAACTGGTAAATTATTCCTGGCCTGGTAATGTCCGCCAACTGGCCAATACAATAGAAAGAGCGATTATTCTCAGCGATGGCCCCATTCTTGAAGCCGATGCAATAGTTTTACAAGATATCCAACAAACTAAAACGAACAAACAGAAAGGGAAATCATCAGAGATAGAGAAAGAAAGAAAAATGATCCTTGAAACTCTGGAACAGGTGGGATGGATTCAGAAAAAGGCTGCTGAGGTATTAGGCTTGAGCCCGCGTATGCTGAATTACAAGATAAAAAAATACTCCATTACTCACCCATCCTGGAGAACACACAAAAGTAACTAACCTGAGTTTATCACACCAAAGAGTTGCTTCGATTTTCTCGCAGGGAAACCTTTTACGTCATTGCAAGCATGAAAGAAGATAGGGGGAAGCAATCGCGAGTGGTCTTTATTGAATGGGAGTACCAAGGCTGCCTGCGGCAGCATCG
>CAZWJX010000094.1:0-9530 GCA_964634695.1 uncultured Syntrophobacterales bacterium
CGCTCCGCTCCGGCTCGCAATGACACAAAAGAAAAGGGCCCGCAATGACAACAACAGAAAAAGGTTCGCAATGACAACAAAAGAAAAAGCTCGCAATGACACAAAAGAGAGCCATTGCAAGGTCGCCGTTTCCAATTACGTCATTGCTAGGCTGCCGCAAGGCGGGCGTGGCAATCCCTTTTATACGTTATCGTGTAACGGCTATAGTTCTACTGCACTCATGATCTCCTGAATGTAGGCCTTTGATTTCCGAGTGACCTCTTCCGGCAATTTTCCAGTAGCATCAAAACACACGGTCATTAAGCCGTCATAGTTATGTTCTCGAAGACATCTGGCAAATCTGGCGATTTCAAGAGTCCCTTCTCCAAAAGGAAGATGGCGGCAAATCGGGCCGCAGGTGCCGTCGCTTATGTGAATATTCCTGACGTAAGGAGCGAGCATATTAAAAACCTCGCAGGGATCATGACCGCAGCAATACGAATACGCCACGTCTATATCCACTACAATCATAGGATGAAATTACATTTCTCTAAGAAATGCCGAATTTGCTCGGCGGTTTCTATAAGAATTCCCTGAGCCGGCCTTAAAACAACCGTAACTCCCAGCTTCTCCATAACCGGTAATACCCGAAACATGTTCGCCACAAAGAGGCGCCAGGCTTCTTTAGAGTCCATCGTTTCGGGTATAGCACTTCCTGCAGAAATTATTATCTGCGGAACCCCCATAGCAGCGGCTATACGTGCGCAGTCCAGAGTATACCGGATTCTGCGCTCTCTCTCCTTCCAGTCCTCAGAAAGCCATGAGCAGCCGATCTGGGAATCGTTTTCGCAAGTTATTTGAGTTAAGGAAGTATCTATGCTGGTTATGGTGAGATTATATTTCTTCAGGTGTTCGGATAATTCTACAGCCATGGAAGCATTGAACTTATCGGGGGAAAGATGGGGTTTTTCGGCAAAGAGTTCAACATAGGAAAAACCTGCTTTCGCAATCACATCGAGCGCTTCGTATAGCGGAAGGAAGGCATAGGTCCTTGAACTAAACGCTATTTTCATCGGGATAACCCCCTAGGATAGAATTACACGCCAATCCAGCGCAAAGGCTCCTTTTTCCGTTACCCAGATGGGATTCAGATCTACTTCCTGAATTCGAGGCATATCATAGAGCAACCATGAAAGCCGGACAAGAATATCTTCGATAGCACCTCGATCTTTAGGCTTCCTCCCTCTAAACGACTCAAGAAGCTTTGCACCCCTAGTTTCATCAATCATTCTTTTTGCTTCTTCGTAGGTTATGGGACCTACTCTGAGAGCCCGGTCAGCAATAACTTCTACCGTTATGCCTCCAAGCCCGGTCAGCACGACAGGACCAAAACGGTCAACCTGACGCCCGCCGGCAATCCATTCTATTCCATCGCCTTCTGCCATCTTTTGTAGTAGCACTTCTTTACCGAAAGTGGAAAGCCTTCTGTAGGCCTCCATTAACTCATCAATAGTTTTTATATTCAAGACAACGGCTCCCGCATCAGTTTTGTGCACTACCGATGTGGACGCCGTTTTCATCACTACGGGAAATCCTAAAGCCTCCGACGCCGAAATAACATCCTTCTCTCCGGCAACAACACGCCAGGGAATAAGAGTTATACCATAAGACTGAAGAAGCCTTCCGCTTTCACCGGGTTCCATCAGTCCCGGAGGTGAGTCTCTCATGATATCCTCTGCAGAGGTTTTATCGACACCATCAGGGCGGTCGGTAGCGAAAGGAACAGGCCGGTAAGTAGCCCACTTGACCGTTGCTGCAAGTGCTTTAAGGGCATGCCTTGGATCTAGAAAAATCGGAAATGATGTATTTTTCCTGCAAAAGAGATACTCTTCCGGGGAAGTAAAAAGGCAAAACACAAAGGGTTTATCATAGCGCCGGCTCATGGCGTCAAATTCTTTCACCAGGGCTCGTGACTCTCCTCCGTCAAGAACGCCCTGATAATGATGGATGAAAAGCAAAGCATCGAAGTCGGGACTTTTCATAATCTCATCGGCAAGCATGCGATACAATTCCATATTGAAAACATCACCCAGATCCAGCGGGTTCTGAAATCGTATAACCCCGGCTCTCGAATGCTGCTCTGCCATCTTTATGATTTTTTCAGGAAGCGGTACCAGCCTGAAACCGAACTCTTCCGCGGCGTCCGCAGCTATAACCGCATGTCCACCGGACCTTGAAATGATTGCCAGCCTGTTGCCTTTTGGTATCGGCAGGGAAAATCCTTTAAGAGCAATCAAGGCTTCTGTCTGATCCTCAACTCTTATTATACCGGCCTGACGGCACGCAGCATCCACCACCGTATCATCGCTTGAAAGAGAAGCCGAATGAGAACGGGCAATAGACTGGCTCGACTGCGTTCTATTTGCTTTATGAAGCACTATGGGTTTCTTAGATCGCATGGCCTGTTCCATAAGGCGGCGTCCGTCGGCTATTCCTTCGAGATAAAGAAAGATGGTTCTTGTATGATCGGCCTCCAGACAGTAGTCCACAAGGTCGCATTCGGAGACGTTAAGCTTATTGCCTATGGATGCGAATATACTGTAACCGAGCTTCTCTCCGCCGAACATATTGAGAAGGCTCTGGCCTACTCCACCGCTCTGAGCGATTACAGCCGTATCCCCCGGCGGTGCAAGGGGCTCGATAGGCGAAAAGGGCACGGCAAGGCCTGTATGGCGATTTATGATTCCCACACAATTGGGCCCGATCATTCTCATATTGTATCTGGCAAGGACATCCTTAACTTCCTGCTCCAGTCCTGCCCTATCCTCTCCCAGCTCTGTAAATCCCGCCGTCTCAACCACCACTCTACGTATGCCCTTTTCACCGCACTGTCTCAGCACTTCGGGAACGAATCTGGCAGGAATAAGGATTACCGCAAGATCGGTCGGTTCAGGAATGTCGAGAACGGAAGGATAAATTTTGAAGCCAAGAAAACTTCCGCCTTTCGGCCCCACGGCATAAACCACACCCTGATACTGGTACCTGACAAGGTTGTAGATAATTGCTCGTCCCATATTATCAGGTGACGGTGAAACTCCAATAACAGCCACGCTCTTAGCTTCGAAAAAATCTTTCATGAATCATCTCCTTCTTGTTCTGAGCCTGCAAGACCGTTGTCTTTTTCTTGTCGGACGCTCGTTCAATACCGAAAAAATTTTAAACCTTCCCGTGTGAGATTACCACATCATCGCTAACCCTCAAATCCCCTAAATTAAATCCGGCATGTGTCTATCCAGTTGCTACTTTGAGCGATTCCCTTTCCTGTAGTTGTTTCAAAAGGAAGGCTTCGATGAAAGTATCAATATCTCCATCAAGCACGTTATCTACATCACCTCGTTCAACATTGGTTCGGTGATCTTTTACCAGACGATAGGGTTGAAGAACGTAGGATCTGATTTGATTCCCCCATGAAATGTCATCCAGGTTATCGTGAATTTCCTGAAATTTTTCCTGTTTTTTCTTGAGTTCCCGCTCATACAGTCTGGATCGAAGAATTTTCATAGCAATCTCACGGTTTCTATGCTGGGACTTTTCATTCTGGCAGCTAACAACGATACCCGTGGGAATGTGGGTTATTCTTACCGCCGAGCTTGTCTTGTTTACGTGCTGTCCCCCGGCTCCACTTGCTCTAAAAGTTTCGATACGAAGATCGGATGGTTTAATCTCTATGACTATTTCATCATTCACTTCCGGATAGACAAAAACTGCGGCAAAGGAAGTATGTCGTCTTCCGCTGGCGTCAAAAGGCGATATTCTAACAAGCCGATGAATTCCGGATTCTGATTTCAAGAAACCATAGGCATACTTCCCTGCCACTGTAAAGGTGACGCTTTTTATGCCGGCTTCTTCACCGGGAAGCACATCGACCATCTCCACCGTGAACCCTTTGCGCTCGCTCCATCTCAGATACATCCTGAGACGCATTTCCGCCCAATCCTGAGCTTCCGTTCCGCCGGCACCTGCGTGAATGCTCACTATGGCATTAAGCACGTCCTGCTCATCTTTCATCAATTGTTCCAGCTCAAGCATCCTGACGTCCCGCTTGAGCCTCATCGCCTTCTGCACAACTTCCCTGACGGTCTCTTCGTCTTCTTCCTCCTCGGCAAGTTCTAAAAGCACAAGACTGTCTTCAACCTCACGCCTTAGCTTGTTCCAGTTTTCAACTACTTCAGAAAGATTCGCCTTCTTTTTTAGAATTTCCTTGGCCCTGTTTACATCCTGCCAGAAGTCATCCTGCCCTATTAAACTATCCAGCTCTGAAAGCTGTTTCCGCTTACCTTCTATGTCAAAGATAAGCTCCTAAAAGCGAAAGTTTTTCGTCAAGTTCTTTGATAGTGCTACGAATTTCAGCAATATCAACGGTCATCATAATCCATTCCCCCTTTGCTTTTTCAGTCGCTCATTTATGAAATATAGCGTAGCTGCAAGTATAATCAAGGCGCACAAAAGCACAAATACATCTCCGTAACGAACGTAAAAGGTTTTTCCCGTGCAAGTTTTTACAGAATCCACCAGAGTTCCGGCCTTGAAAAGCCCGAGTGACGAGCTAATATCTCCGAAAGGATCTATAAAGGCACTCACACCCGTGTTAGTGGCTCGAACTATAGCTCTTTTCGTCTCTATAGCTCTCCAGCGAGCGCTTTCAAGATGCTGGTAAGGAGCACTGCTTTTGCCAAACCATGCATCATTTGATATGTTCACAAACAACGTTGCACCGTTAAGAACTCTTTTTCTGGCAAGCTCCGGGAATATCACCTCATAGCAAATAAGCATCCCTATTGACTCTCCACGCCAGGAAATCACCCCTGAAGAACGGCCCGGCACAAAATCCCCCGCTGTGGGAACAAGCTTGTGAACAAAGAAGAGAATTTTCTGAAGCGGCACATACTCTCCGAACGGAACCAGATGCTCCTTCGCGTAATCTCCGGATATGGAGCCGCCGGGCTCAACGAGATACGCCTTGTTCAGGAACCTGGCATCTTTTGTCATGCCGGTCATACCGATTGTCCCAAACAACACCGGAACCTCTAATTGATCAATAATGCCGTCTACTCGCATTGTAAGATCAGGAATGAAGCCGTAAACAAAGGGCATGGCCGATTCTGGCCAGACAACAAGGTCCACGTTGCCGGAACGAACAGCATCAAAAGAAAGATTGGCGTAGGTCTGAATGGTCATATCCCTGAAGGCTTCATCCCATTTTTGAGCCTGATCAATGTTTCCCTGAACAATCGCTACCTTGAATCCTGATTCCTTACAAAGGATGTTTGAAGACAGAACAGAGTTCCCGTACCACCATGAGGCAATCATGAACATCAGCAGAACAATCCAGCCCGAAAAGTCTCTTTTTTTGATGAGAGCTCTGGCAATAAGCGCATTGGTGAGAACTATCATCCAGCTTACGCCGTAAGCTCCGGTAATGTCCGCAACCTGCCTCAACCATTTCAGGTCGGTCTGGGAATAGGCCAGCAGGTTCCACGGAAACCCCGTGATGAGCTTCCCTCTAATCCACTCTAGAACAACCCATAACGATGGGAGAATCAGCCACGATGGAATTATGTTTTTATGAAATACCTTGATTCCAACGGCAAAAGCGAGGCCGTAAAAGGCGAGGTATCCGCAAAGTAGAATAAGCACCGGGATGGATAGCCACACCGGAAGCCCGCCATACTTTTCAAGGACAATGTCTATCCAGTAAAGCCCAACCAGAAAATGGAAAAAGCCAAAAACAAAGCCAGCAATGGCCGTTTTTTTAAAGGACAGCTTTTCCTCGAAAAAAGACACGATTACGATCAGGGGAACAATGCCAATCCACGCCAGATACCAGAGTGAAAAGTTCGGAAAGCTCAGAGCAAGCACAGCCCCGCTCAGCCCGCAAATTATCGCCACATGCCCGAACTTAAGAGTGCTGATCCACCTAAACATCATAACGTTACCGAATCACTCCGGCAAAAGTATAGACCAAAGCCCCTTCCTGTATTCGACCTTGATCATACAGCAAACCCCCGAAAAATGAAATCACTTAAAAAACAAAAAGGGTGACCCGCAAGTCACCCTTTTTGGCAGAAGATAAGAGATAGGCTTTATTTCCTTCTCAGGTCGAAGCGATCAAGGTTCATTACCTTGTTCCATGCAGCTATGAAATCGTGAACGAATTTTTCCTTGCCATCAGAAGCTCCGTAAACTTCGGCAACAGCTCTCAGTTCGTTGTGATGTCCGAAGATCAGGTCCACTCTCGTTCCAGTCCACTTAAGAGAACCGGTCTTTCTGTCGTATCCCTCGAAGAGATAGTTATGCTCATCTGCCGGTTTCCATTCCGTGGACATATCAAGAAGATTCACAAAGAAATCGTTGGTCAGACTACCGGGTGTCTCTGTAAACACGCCGTGCTTTGAAAAACGGTAAGTAGCTCCCAGAACTCTAAGTCCTCCAACCAGCACGGTCATTTCCGGAACCGTGAGCCTGAGCAACTGAGCTTTATCAACAAGAAGATATTCCGCAAGGCATCCACCCGGGTCTTTTATGTAATTTCTGAAACCATCGGCAAAAGGTTCCATTACCGAGTAAAATGCCACATCGGTATGCTCCTGCAAAGCATCAACTCTTCCGGGCGTAAACGGAACAGTGACATCGAATCCTGCTTTCCTGGCCGCAAGTTCAATGGCAGCACACCCGCCCAGCACAATCAAATCTGCCATAGAGACCCTTTTGCCGTTTTTCTGCTTACTATTGAACTCCTGCCGGATTTTTTCGTAGGTGGAAAGAATCACGGCTAAGTCATCGGGATGATTTACTTCCCAGTCTTTCTGAGGAGCAAGACGAATGCGAGCCCCATTAGCACCGCCACGTCTATCTGAGTCTCTGTAAGTAGAAGCCGACGCCCAGGCTGTGTAAACAAGCTGTGGTATGGATAGACCCGATGCGAGAATCCTTTGTTTGAGCTCCTTCACGTCTTCATCATCAATAAGTTCAAAATCACGCTCCGGCAGAGGATCCTGCCAGATGAAAACTTCTTCTGGCACTTCAGGGCCAAAGTAACACGAGCGAGGACCGAGGTCTCTATGAATAAGTTTAAACCACGCCTTTGCGAAGGCTTTTTCGAACTCATCGGGATTTTTCAGGAAACGCTGAGCGATTTCGGCATATACGGGATCGAACCTCAGAGCCAGATCGGCGGTAAGCATCATGGGAGGATGCTTCTTATTGGGATCGTGAGCGTCGGGAATTATGGCAGGAGCGTCTTTTGCCACCCACTGGTGCTTTCCTGCCGGGCTTTTGGTGAGTTCCCATTCATGCTTAAACAAAAGGTGAAGATATGCCACTCCGAATTTCGTAGGCGTTGGGGACCATGTTAGCTCGAACCCGGATGTAAAGGTATCGGGCCCCTTCCCTGATTTGTATTCATATTTCCACCCCAGCCCCTGCTGTTCAATAGGTGAGGAATCGGGATCCGGCCCCAAATAAGTATCAGGGCCGGCACCATGGCATTTCCCGAAGGCATGACCGCCGGCTATCAGAGCCACCGTTTCTTCATCGTTCATTCCCATTCTGGCGAAAGCAACTCGTATCTGTTTTGCGGATGCGACGGGATCGGGATTTCCTTCAGGCCCTTCAGGATTCACATAAATCAGTCCCATTTCGGTAGCCGCAAAAGGCTTTTCCAGTTCGCCTTCTTTAAACCGCTCTTTACCGGACAACATTTCCTGTTCAGGACCCCAGTCGGTGCTTTCGTCCGGCTCCCAGATGTCTTCCCTTCCCAGAGCAAAACCTATGACCTTTACACCCATGGACTCAAGAGCCACGTTTCCTGCCAGCACTATGAGATCTGCCCAGGAAAGTTTTCTACCGTACTTTTGCTTTATGGGCCAGAGAAGGCGTATGGCCTTATCAAGGCTGATGTTGTCCGGCCAGTCAATTCTTGGAGGAAAACGAAGATCGCCTGTTCTTGCTCCACCTCTGCCGTCAAAAATTCTGTAGCTACCAGCGCTATGCCAGGCCATTCGTATAAAAAGAGGACCATAATGACCAAAATCGGCAGGCCACCAATCCTGAGAACTGGTCATCAACTCCTGAAGGTCCTTTTTGACCGAAGCGAGATCGAGCGTCTGACATTCCTTTATATAATCGTAGTCAGGCCCATAGGGATTAGAATGGGAGCAATTTTGTCGTAAGACCTTAAGGTTAAGTCTATTAGGCCACCAGTCTGTAATCCATCTTTTTCTTTGTGTCATGCTCTTCCTCCATTTTAAAACTTGCTGCATAAGGCTCTATCGTGATACCGCCACTTCACTGATATAGATTCAGCAGTCCAGTATCGACCCAGCTTACGCAGTGGACAACAACGCAGCTCTTATAGATACTGGTTCTTATTTTTAACATTTTAATCTTCTGGGTCAAGCCCCGTGTCATTGCGAGGAGTCCGCCTCTGGCAGATGACGAAGCAATCCCCCAGCGGGTCGTTGCGAGGCGGAGCGAAGCGAGGGCGAAGAAGTCTCGCCAGTGTGTCATTGCGAGGAGCGAAGCGACGAAGCAATCTCGCCATTGCCTTTTAGAGATTGCCACGGGCCCTTAGCCCGAGTTTGTCACAACAAAGGTAGGGGCACGGCACCGCCGTGCCCCTACTTCTCTTCCCGTAACGAAATTATAGTGTAGAATTTTCGACCTGCATCCAGTAATTTCAATGGCTTACAAAATGCCTTGACAAACTCAGGTTAGGGCGCTCGCAATGACGGACGAGAAATTGCCACGGCCGTCTTGCGACAGTCTAGCAATGACACACCTATTTTTTCGAACAGGCTCGTTCTAAAGAGCGCCTGTTAGTATAATGAACGCCCTGCAGCATCGTCTGATCGGAATTTTTTGAGGAAGAGCCCGAGTAATTCGATAGGGATGATCCGACGGGTCACCCTCCAGAGTCCCAATCCCCTCGAAGCGGGACAGTTTTTTGCAGTTGTATCCGGGGTAATCAGTTCTTTGCAAGATGTTTTTTCAGGTCCCAATCCCCTCAAGGCGGGGCGTCTTTTCCGACGATACAGGCTTATCAGTGCCGAAGAATTAGCTTCGGCACTGAGTCGCAATCCCCTCAAGGCGGGGCGTCTTTTCCGACATTGTTATGGTGTATAGAGGGCACAGGTTGTTTGATGTCTGTCGCAATCCTCTCAAGGCGGGGCGTCTTTTCCGACTCACGACCGTGAAGGACGCTCTAAATCAGGTCGGACTTGCGTCGCAATCCCCTCAAGGCGGGGCGTCTTTTCCGACGGAGGAGAACATGGAGAAGAAGCTAGAACAAAAGCTGGCGTCGCAATCCCCTCAAGGCGGGGCGTCTTTTCCGACATTTTCTTCAGGCGTCGTCACGGCGCCGGTCAGAGTCGCAATCCCCTCAAGGCGGGGCGTCTTTTCCGACGATGCTGGACGAGGTAGGTAGTGGTGGTGGGTGATGTACGTCGCACTCCCCTCAAGGCGCGGCTTGTGGTGCGGCGGGGCGGGGGGGG
>CAZWJX010000095.1:0-9445 GCA_964634695.1 uncultured Syntrophobacterales bacterium
GCCTCGCAATGACTGCTACATCAGATTGCCACGGCCGCCTTCGGCAGCCTCACAATGACGTAAACAGGTGTCATTGCGAGCGAAGCGAAGCAATCTCGTTTTGCCTTTTTATGAGATTGCCACGCGCCCTTCGGGCGCTCGCAATGACAAGATAAAATCCGTGGCCACACAATGACTTTTCTTCGCGTCATTGCGAGCCCGAACGAAGTGAGGGCGAAGCAATCTCCTGTCTTATTAGTTCAAAAATCGGAAAAATCATCGTCCAAAGGAATAACCTCTTCCGGTTTTACTTCTTTTTCGGCTGGTTTCTTTGCCGGCAGATCCCTTTTCTGAACTGTTGGGGACGTCTTCGGCTTAGCAGAGGTCTGCACCGTTTTCCGTTGTTCCGTTTTTGTAAGGCTTATTGCCCCTGATAACTCTGGAGTTTTCCCCTCTGCACTATCTACTGAAATGCCGCAAAAACTGGCAATGCCCGCAACCTGAGAGAACAGAAGCTCACTCTGAGCGTCGAGTTCTTCGGATACGGCAGCGAGCTCTTCGGATCTTGAGGCATTGTCCTGTACGACCTGATTGAGCTCGTTCAGAGCCTGATTGAGCTGGGCAATGCCCTTTGTCTGTTCTTCTGCAGCATCGCGAATTTCCCTGACAAGATCTGTCACCTTCTTTGCATCTTCGCCCATTTTGTAGAATAACTTGAGGCTTTCCTGAGTCAGTTCGTTAACTCGACCGACAGCTTCGACGACCGTCTCTATAACCTGCTGAGTCTCCTTTGACGCATCTGCCGCTCTCATAGCAAGACTTCGCACTTCTTCAGCTACAACGGCAAAGCCGGCTCCCGCTTCGCCGGCTCTGGCAGCTTCAACGGCCGCGTTAAGAGCAAGAAGATTTGTCTGAAAAGCTATCTCATCGATGTGCTTTATTATTTTCATGGCTGATTCACTATTTGCAACAACCTGTTTGAGGGCTTCGGCTGTTTGCTTAAGAGCTTTATGACTTGCTTTCATACTTGATGCCATAAGGTCAGATAGCCTGTTAAGTTCGTTAATGTTTTCCGTCGTAAGTCTGAGTTGAGAAGTCATCTCTTCGGATGCAGCACTGCTTTCTTCTATGGCCGCCGCTTGCCTTGTGGATCCATCGGCAAGATCTGCGCTGGCCGAGGCAATCTGAGCCGATCCTGTGCGGATCTGTCTGGAGGCTTCACTCAGTTCGCTGAGCCTTGCGTTAAGCAAGCGAACGGTTGATCGGTAAGTAAGGAACGAAAATCCAATAATGATAAACGCTGCAATCAAGCTGGCAATTGAAAACCATAGTAATATAGTCAAACTATTATTGGCGACTTCATGTGACTTTTTTAGTGCACTTTTTGATGCGAGCTGAATGACTTCATCCAGTTGAGAAATAACGTCCGTCCATGTCTTAAAAAAATCCTTTGGATTAACAGAAAAACTTCCTGTCTGGGAGTCTTTGATTAGTTTTCTGACCATATCCTCGCCAGCGGCAAGAGTACTGCCCGAAAGGACAGCTTTAAACCTGTTCATTATGTCTTCTGAGAAAGTAAGAAGCGGTGAATTGAGAAGAGACTCGATATTCCCGAACCATACCACTATCTTCGCAAATTCTTCTTCGGAAAGGGGTTGCCCTCTGGTAATAAGTCCTGATCCAAAACCTCGAAGTTTTCCGGCATTTTCCTTCGCCAGCTCCAGCACCTGTATGCTTACCATGACTTTACCAACGCCACCTGTAGTTTTAGCCTGCGACGTTGCGCCCTCGACGTTAATAAGTCGTTCAACCAGGTCTGTATAACTGGCAAAGACAGTTTTCATATCCTTTCTGGCATCCACATCCGATCTCACGGCTTCCAGAAGTTTTGGAATTTCGTTCGCTCTTTTTGCGGGCTCAGACGCAATTTTTGATTGAGATAAAGCTGGAATAAAGCTTTTCAAAGCCTCATCCGTTGCGGATCTTACAGATTTGATCTCTTCGCTCGACACCCCGCCTTCAATGAACATTGCGCTCATGCCCCGCTCTTTTTGAATACAGGTTATGAGCCGGGATGTTTTTTCAAGCAAATTCATGTTTGCGATCTGAATTTTTGCAATATTATGCTCGGTCATGGACAGATATACTATCCAGATGCCGGCAAATAAAAAAGCACAGATGGGAATAAAAGCCGTTAAAAACATGCGCTTTTTTAAGTTCATGGAGAGCCCTCCCCGAAGGAAAACGTTAACCTCTGGTTTTGAACCGATGAAAAAAGATTTTATACAGGTAACATTAGTTATCACGAGGAATCATTATTATCAATTGGAAAAATCGACATTCGATGTTTTAGGAGAGATTGCGCAGGGGCGGTCTATTGCAGAGTTCGTTGATTTTTATCGATCTTGTGATATCAGAATTTGGTAAAATCTCTTGAAGTGGAAATAATGGGCGTGCAAGATATTTGGCCGTTGGAATTCTGTGTAATTTAGCGGTCCTGTTTTTATGAGGAGCGAAGGGCGAAGCAATCTCTGAGATTGCCACGGCCACTTCGTGGCCTCGCAATGACTGCTACATCAGATTGCCACGGCCGCCTTCGGCAGCCTCGCAATGACACGCACATTCGTCATTGCGAGCGAAGCGAAGCAATCTCGTCATTGCGAACGAAGTGAAGCAATCTCGTCATTGCGAACGAAGTGAAGCAATCACCACGGCCATTTCGTGGTCTCGCAATGACTGCTACATTAGACTGCCACGGCTGATTTTGCCAGCCTTGCAATGACGTGAAAACTAGGCGTGGTCTCGCAATAACGAAACAGGGAGGGGTAGGTTATGCTGTTCCAACAGGCTGAAATTGGATCTCTGAAGCTAAAAAATCGATTTATTCGTTCAGCAACATGGGAAGGGCTTGCCACAGACGACGGCGAAGTTACCGAAAAGCTAATAGAAAAGATGGTGGAACTGGCTCGAGGCGGGGTCGGGCTAATCATTACAGGGCACGCCTTTGTGTCACCGGAAGGCAAGGCAAGCCCAAGGCAGCTCGGTGTGCATCACGATGGCCTTGTGCCGGGATTAAAGAAGATGACGGAAGCCGTGAAAGAATCAGGCGGAAAGATTGTATTGCAAATAGCTCACGCTGGAGCTTTTGCCCTGGATTCATCGAAAGCCATAGCACCGAGCGCTTTTAGGAAAGCGAAAGAAATGTCTTTAGATGATGTTTCTCGCGTTGTAACCTGTTTTGCGGATGCTGCAAGGAGAGCTCGCGATGCCGGTTTTGACGGCGTGCAGATCCATGCCGCTCATGGCTACCTTTTGAGTCAGTTTCTATCACCTTATTTCAACAAAAGATCTGACGCTTTCGGTGGGAATGTGCAAAAACGAACCAGAATTGTGACGGACATACTGAGAGCGATCAGGCAAAAAACGGGAAAAGACTTTCCAATTTTGATCAAGATCAACTCGGAAGATTTCCTGGATGGCGGTTTGACTGTGGATGAAATGATAGAATCGGCAAAAATCCTGGAAGCCGAGGGAATTGATGCCATTGAACTGAGTGGGGGCACTCCCATATCGTCCGAACTTATTCCGGTGAGAGTGAACAAGCGTAGAGATGATCAGGAATTGCCTTACTACATTGAGGCTTCCAGAAGGCTAAAAGCCGCTGTAAGAGTTCCCGTTATTCTTGTTGGGGGCATTCGTTCTTATGAAATGTCGGAGAAAATCGTAAGGGACAATATTGCTGATTTTGTTGCCATGAGCCGTCCTCTTATCCGTGAGCCATCCCTTATAAATCGATGGCAACAGGGCGACAGGAGACCTGCTCTGTGCGTTTCCGACAACCTCTGTTTCAAACCCGCCATGAAGGGAGAAGGTCTCTACTGTGTTCGAGAAAAAAAGATAGAAAATAGCAACAATGATTCCGGAAGCTAAGGTCTTCTTGCTTCCACAAGTGAGTCCATCCTGGGGCCTGACCTGACAAGTTTAACATCTTCGAACCCGGCTTCGTGCAGTAACCGGGATATTTCGGAAAATGTGTAGGTATCTCCATGAGGAGTTACAACGAGCATATTGAGGGCGAAAATTGTTCCGGCGGGAGGCCATATTCTATCTTCGCTCATTACGTGATCCCTTATAAGAAGCCTTCCGCCCGGTTCCAGCGCTCTGTAAATTTTTTTAAACAACTCGATGTTTTCTTCAGGGCCGTTCTGGTGAATAATGGCAGATAAGAGAGCAAAATCGCATCCCCGGGGCAATTCGTCTTTGTAAAAATCACCGGCCACAAAGGAAACTCTATTTGTAAGCCCTTCACTGGCAATGCGTTCTTCTGCGTAGGGGATAACTTCGGGAAAATCAAAGAGAACGGCTTTGAGCCCAGGATAGGTTTTAAGAAAAGCGATGGCGTAAGTTCCGGAAGCACAGCCAATGTCCAGAAGTCTCTTTGCCCAGGAAGCATCGTAGCTGGCGGCAATATCCCATGCAAGAGTCCGACCTATCACATGCATGGCCTGAACAAAGGCTCGTTGAACTTCCGGAGAGCTGGTTGTGCCTTCACGATGGGGATTAAATCCTTGCCGGACAGCTTCAGTGAGATGCGACCAGTTTTTCCAGAGGTGGCACTGGTGCTGCACCATTGGTAGAATGGAGGACGGGTGAGACGAGGTAAGCAAGGAACCCTTTTCACTCAATTCGTATTTACCATCCGGGGTTTTTTTAAGAAATTCCAGCGCCACCAGACAATCCAGAAGGCGGGTCACAGCTCTGAGATCAACTTTCAGTTCACCGGAAATTTCGGCAGGGGATAATGATCTCTTTCTCTGATCAATCAGATCGAAAATTCCAAGTTCTACAGCCGTAAACACAACACGGCTTTCCATGAATTTTCTCAATTCTTCAAGAACGCTCAGTTCCTTACTTTGTTCCTGACTCATTTTAGCTCCCTACTGTTAAAACTAACCGTGTCATTGTGAGCCATCAAACCACTCATACCGTACATAGAAAAGTCCGTTATATGCCGTATCAAAAGTTCCTTTGTGGACAGATCAAAGGGGCGCTCAAGAAGCTTCGGAAGAACATGACGACTGTGGATAAAATGAACGACCTGAGCGAAGACGCTGAATAGAGAAAGAATAACGTCTTCTTTCTTTACCTGTGAGTTCAGAAAAGGTCTGATAAGCTGTTCAAGTCTTGAAAAAAACGGTCTTATGATATCATGAAAAATGAAATCTAGGGCTTCCGTTGGTTTTTGCAGTTCTCTGGAAATAAGCTGGAGATGGACCTGAAGATGTTCGGTATCCATTTTTTTTTCGAGATATGTCATGGTAAGGATACGGATGACATCATCAAGGGTGCTGGGTTTAAAATTGTCGATTGCGGCGAAAAAAGCCTCATGCAGTTCTTTTGCTCGCCTTGCCCACCGCTCTTTAAAAACCTCAAGATAAAGCTTCTTCTTGCTGCCGAAGTAATAATAGACTAACGAAAGATTGCAACGGGCTTTAGATGTGATTTCCCGAATTGTAACGGCATCATATCCCTTTTCAGCAAAGAGCTGCTCAGCAGCGATCAAGATTCTATCTTTGGTAACTGCCTCCATAAGTTTAACACCTCTTGTGCAGATACAGTTGATCAATCAAACGCTTAAAACAAGCCTTGAGTTGACCATTTTGTCAAGAGACTTTTTATCTTATTAAACTGAAGTGTTGGACAGAATGCTTAATCTTCAGGAGAAACATGGGCATGAATTTTAATGCCGTATTTTTCCATACGAGTTATAAGAGTAGGACGGGAGAGTCCGAGAAGTTTAGCGGCCTGAGACCTGTTGCCTCCGACAATTTCTAAAGCCTGACGAATTATTTCAGTTTCAACTTCACTGATGAGATCCTCAAGGATATGTTCGCTCTGTCTGTGTAAAAGCTCATGGCGTACCCACTGTCGTAAAACGTCTCTGATCTGGGAAACATCGGTCATCAGATTTCTGGTCTCACTTTGCCCTACTGCATCTGCAAGTTCTTCTTTTGTTATTGGCATGCCACGGTTAAATATGAGGACTTTCTTTATTGTATTAGCAAGTTCTCGCACGTTTCCAGGCCAATCAAGGGCTTGCATAAAGGCACGAGCCTGAGGTGTTAAGCCCGGATTTGGTATGCCCATCTCCGCAGAGTAACGAGCAAGAAAGTAATCGGCAAGAAGGCCGATATCTTCACGACGCTCACGCAGGGGAGGAAGGTGTAGTGTTACCACTTTGAGGCGATAGTAAAGATCGGATCTGAATCGTCCTTCGGCAACGGCCGATTCCAGATCACGATTTGTTGCCGCTATTATTCTTACATCCACAGGAATTGGCTGCCTGCCCCCGAGTCTTTCAAGACTCTTTTCCTGAAGAAGCCTTAATAACTTTGCCTGTATAGAAAGAGGCATATCGCCTATTTCATCGAGGAAAATCGTTCCCCCGTTGGCTTGCTCAATCTTTCCGATGCGGCGACTGTGAGCGCCCGTGAAAGCTCCCTTTTCGTAGCCGAAAAGCTCGCTTTCAAGAAGTGTCTCAGGAATGGCGACGCAGTTTATGACAAGGAAAGGTTTATCGGAACGGGTGCTGTGCTGGTAGATTGCTCGAGCAACGAGTTCCTTTCCTGTGCCGGATTCGCCTCGAATGAGAACCGTCGCATCCGTTGGGGCTACTCTACCTATGGCCTTAAAAATTTCCTGCATCGCAGGACTTCTGCCAATAAGCGCATCGGAAGAATAATCTTTCTCAGGCTCGGCATTAAGAGCCACTCTGGATCGCATGAATTTACCGGCTTTCAGCGCCTGCTCTATTAATTCGAGCATTACGGGTATATCGAAAGGCTTAAGAATATAGTCGAAAGCACCCCGCTTCGTGGCTTCGATAGCCGTTTCAGTGGTGCCGTAGGCGGTCATTATTATTACAGGAAGTCTTGGCTCGATTTTCTTGATCTCTTCAAAGGCTTCGAGCCCATTCATGCCGGGAAGTCTGACATCCATGATAACAAGATCGGGAACTTTCTCTCTGACAATGCTCAGCCCTGTTTCGGCAGATGAAGCCGTTTTGACTTCGTGCCCTATGGAGGCAAGAATGCGTTCAAAACTCTTTCTGAGTTGAGGATCATCATCTACTATCAGGATCTCAGCCATTTTCCCGTCTCCTCGCAGGGAATGGCTATAACAAACGTGGTTCCCTGACCTTCTTGAGATGTATAATGAATCCACCCACCGTGATCTTCAATGATGCGTTTGGCGATGCTCAGACCAAGCCCGGATCCGTCGTCTTTTGTTGTAAAGAAAGGTTCAAAAATCTTATCGGCAATATCATGAGGAATACCGGGGCCTGTGTCTTTGATTTTGATGACTGCAAATCGTCCTTCGGGTTTCAGCACTCCTTCGGTCTCTTCAATCTCAATTGTTCCACCTTCACCCATGGCCTCACAGGCATTCAGTATGATGTTAACAAAAACTTCTTTCAGTTGATCAGGGTCTGCCCTCACGTTAGATAACCTTTCTTTGCGGTTGAGCATAACCCGTACATTATAAGACTCAAGCCGATGTTTGAGAAGCTGTATTGCCATATCAACCACATCTGAAGGACTGACGGACTGAAAAACGGGTTTTGGAGGTCTCGAAAATTCTAAAAAGTTTCGCAGGATAGTTTCAATATGTCTTATTTCTTCCGAAACCACTTCCAGATCTTCCCGCTGAGTTGGAGTCAATTGAAGGCTTCTCTCCAGAGAAAAAAGGCGCATCTTAACAGATGTAAGCGGATTCAACACGCTGTGAGCGACTCCGGCAGCAAGACGACCAACCAAGGCCATCTTTTCCGACTGAATCAGATGCTCCCGGCTTTCTTTAAGGGCGCTTTCAGCCGTATCAACAACTTCCAGAAGCCGCTCCACTCTTCGCCTCAATTCCGCAACTTCATCGGGGGAGGGATTAAATTCATCTTGCAAAGCATCGGCCTTAGCAAGCATATGAGCCAGAAATCGAACCGGGTTTAAGACCTGTTTAATAATCACCCATCCCAGAATCAAAGCAATAACAAGAGAAAAAGGCATGGATACTACGGCGAGAAAAGTAAGATATCTAGTCTCTGCTTTGTATGACTTTTCTGCCTCCAGCATTTTCTTCTCGTAAAGTCGTTTAAACTCTTCAGCAAAATTATAGATAACATGGAATTGATCTCTTACATTCCAGTGCATTCCTACAGCCTCATTAATTCTTCCCTCTCGATACATTTGAATAACCCGAAGCCGATTCTCAACAAATTGTTGGTAGGCATCCCTGATCTGGGAGAGAAGTTTAGAAGCTTCAGCATCTATTG
Organism: uncultured Syntrophobacterales bacterium; assembly: GCA_964634695.1. Lineage (GTDB taxonomy): Bacteria > Desulfobacterota > Syntrophobacteria > Syntrophobacterales > Thermodesulforhabdaceae > JAOACS01. Next base: position 8,309 of record CAZWJX010000095.1, read on the forward strand.
GTGATTTCATAGCTTCCTGAAGAGCTACAACAAAGTCGTTGTGGAACTTTTCCAGTTTTTCGAGCCAATGTTCGTCACCGCTAAGGAAGAAGTAAGTCGTGTAACCCTTTTGCATAACAAGAGATGTTTCAAGCTTTTCTGCAAGTATTAGCAAATTTCCGGAGGTAGCAAAGGTATTTGAATAAATTCGATAGACCGTGTTGGCATAAATGAGGGTCATGGCAGCGCCGACTATATTGATCGCCAGAAGCCCTAATACCAGCCCGAGAATTCGTCCTCTAAGCCCTAGTTTCATAGATTGCTTATTCCTTCTTTGCCCCTGTTATATGTAGAGCCCTAGCCACCTTCGCCTGTTGGTTGCAAACCTACTTCCCTCCTAGCCTTCAGATAACTAAGGTAGCCGATGTTTTTGTGATATTAAAGCAAAAGTTATAGAGCTATGGCAACAGGCGATCTTTCTTCTGTCTTAGTCAGTGCATCATTCTTAGTGATGATTAACAAACGTCCAGGACGCTGATTGAACGCATTTTCATAAAAAATCGCCTTTAAGGACATCTGCACAAATCGTTTCGTATCCCATGAGCCCGTTCGAAAAAACTGTAATGGATGACAACAGGTTATTTCATGTAGAGCTTGGACGAGTAAAGGAAAGCCATTGCGGAGCTGCCGCAAGGCGGCCGTTGTGATCTCTTCACTTCGCTCGCAATAGCTAGCTTGAGTTTGTCAAGGCATTTTGTAAGCCATTGAAATTACTGGATGCAGGTCGAAAATTCTACACTATAATTTCGTTACGGGAAGAGAAGTAGGGGCACGGCGGTGCCGTGCCCCTACCTTTGTTGTGACAAACTCGGGCTAGATTGCTTCGCCCTCGCTTACGCTCGGCCTCGCGATGACGCCCCTTCCTCCGTCATTGCGAGGCCACGAAGTGGTCGTGGTGATTGCTTCACTTCGTTCGCAATGACGAGATTATTTCGCCTTCGCTCGCAATGACACACTGGCTAGATTGCCTCGTCGCTTCGCTCCTCGCAATGACACACTAGGGTGATTGCTTCGCCCTCGCTTCGTTCCGGTTCGCAATTAACGGGTTTTCAACTGCTGAAAATTGTATTGGCATCAGTATCAGAATATGTTTATATA
>CAZWJX010000096.1:0-9262 GCA_964634695.1 uncultured Syntrophobacterales bacterium
CTTCGCTTCGCTCGCAATGACAGGAAAAAGCCATCGCAATGACGAGATTGCTTCGCCTTCGCTTCGCCCCGGCTGGCAATGACGAAAACAGGAGGTGTCATTGCGAGGCCACGAAGTGGCCGTGGCAATCTCAAGAGATTGCTTCGCTTCGCTCGCAATGACAAGGGGGAAGATAACGAGAGATTGCTTCGTCGCTTTGCTCCTCGCAATGACACAATAAACACATTATCCCGTTAAGCGCTTTTCTAACAGGTTCATCGACGTTTTCATGAAAATTCAGGCCGATGAAGCACCGGCTCGTTTCCATTCTTCTAAAGCCGGAATAACGTCTGTGGTCCATCTTGAATCAAATCTTACCGTGAGAAACTCCCGATACAGAGCTTTCAAGGAGTTTCTCAGTTCTTCTATGAAAAACATCCGTTCGAGAAAACGCCCTTCGGGGTCATCATCTTTTGACGCCGCCGGCTGGGAAGGGGTTTTTACGTTTCTCATTGTCCATAGAGAAACATCTAGCGTGGTGTAATATTCTCTATCTCCTTTTTGAAATATCCACTGGGCTTCCTCGAGCATTTTCCCCTCGAGAAGAGCCGTGTGGGCTTCTCGGAGCCTGTGATTTTGTGTGGTGCATATGATTTTTTCTCTGCCGTCGTCCGGGCGGCTCAGAACCATTCGGTCACCCAGATACACACCGCCGATGGGTGACTCTTGCTGTTCGGTTCTGAACCACAACCATGTTAGAAATTCATAGCCAAGAAATCGCCCCTCTTCAAAGGCTCGATGAGAAGAGGGGGAAATTAGATTCGAGAGGTTATCTTTTATTCTGGCCGGCAGTTCTTCCATGTGGAGGGCAAGTTGAAGATGATACAGAGGGACGGGATGAAGTCGAAAGGTTCGTTCGAAATGTTCCAGGAATTTTTCGATAAACTTTGTGCTTGTCGTTCCGAGAATTAGTTCCTTTTCCACAGGGTTCCAGATAACCTCGCATCCCGAAGGGCAGGGGATAGTGGCTTTAATGAGTTCTTCCTCGATAGATTCTTTCAGCATGGAACAGGTTTTCTTTGATGGAAGATGTCCCTTCTCTTTGCTGTATGCCGATATGGCTTCTCTAAGCCGCTGTTTTATTATCATCGGCGGGACTTTTTTGGTGTCGATTCTGAATTGAAAGGCTATGTAGTTTGCCTTTTGAAAACCTTCCGAAAAGGATGTATCGAAAATATCTTCCCATGATACGAAACCGCAGGAAGATATGCTGTCCGGTTCGCAGGGTCTGAAAATTCCCTTCTGGATGTGATCTGCCACATATCCCCAGAAATCTTCTGTAACCGGATCAGGGACAAAAAAGAACGTAAGTTGCATCGAACCCGATTTGATTCCCATTGAAGACCTTATTTACAGCCATTACACAGGACTGGTCATTCTTACGAACCGCTTTGAGCCTGCAGTTCCTTTAACAAAGCTTTGGCTCTCGCTTTAAGCCTTTTTTCTCTACGTCTTCGCCTGCGTTCAATTTCCCTTCTGCGTTCAATTTTTTTATGTCTGGCCATTATTCCCTCCTGTGTGGCGTTTTTGTTAATTCAAATTGTCAAAAACGTGAGAGAGTGTAACCAAACAAGCTCAATTAGTCAATCAGTCTAGAGCCTGTTCGAAGAAACTGACTTATTGGATGACAACACACGTATAGCTTGGACGGGTAGGGTAAAGGAAAGTCATTGCGAGCGCCCGAAGGGCGCGTGGCAATCTCATAAAAAGCAATGGCGAGATTGCTTCGCTTCGCTCGCAATGACAAGGGGGAAGATAACGAGAGATTGCTTCGTCGCTTCGCTCCTCGCAATGACACACTGGTTGATTACTTCGCTCCGGCTCGCAACGACATAAAAGTACACAGTTACTCAATTTTCGAACAGGCTTATCAATCTAGACGTCTGATACGTTTCTCAAGCGTTATTTCACCTTTTTCTATGTACAGGATTCTGTGTGATATTTCTTCCAGAATATTCATGTCGTGAGAAACCATGATCACGGTTTTACCCTCTTTGATCAGGTTTCTAAGAGCTAATAGGCATTTCTTACGGAACTCCTGGTCTGCAACGCCTAGAATCTCATCAATTAGCAATATGCTGGCGTTGCTGTGAACCGCAATTGATATTGCTAGCTTGAGATACATTCCCGAAGAATACTTTTTTACCGGTACATCTATAAAAGGTCCAAGTTCCGAGAAAGCAATAATGTCCTGAATCTTATTTTTTATTTCTTTCAACCTGAACCCGATTATGATGCCGTTTACCAAGATGTTTTCCCTTCCCGTAAGATCGGGGTGAAATCCTGCACCTATTTCAATGAGCGGCGCCACTTTTCCTGCAACGTTAACTGATCCGCTGGTGGGATCGGTTACGGATGCAATCAATTTTAGAATGGTGGACTTACCGGCACCGTTTGGACCATAGAGAGCCACACACTCCCCTTTGAATAATTTGAAGGAAATTCCTCTGAGCGCCCAGAATTCGCCCTTTTTGAGTTGTTTCCCGTCTCGACAGAAGATGCGCATAATGTCTTCCCGAAGAGATCTATGTAAAACATCTTCCATCGAATATTTTTTCCACACATCACGAAATTCTACGACAACATCGCGTTCAGATAACATCTGCGAAGGACCTCTCTATGCTTTCAAAGAATCGGTAACACAGGGCAAAGAATAGAAGTATCAGTCCAGTCATTACCAAAAACTGCCACCAGATTACGGCTCGCCCCTCCAGAACACACCGTCTCATGTTTTCTATAATGAAGGTCAGAGGGTTCAGGAAAAGAATTAGTTTTAACTTAAAATCAACTTGATCAATGGAATACATCACAGGAGAAGCGAAAAACCAGATTTGAACAAGAAACCCCGTTGCGGCTTTGACATCCCGGTAGTAAACATTGAGTCCGGAAAGAAAGACCGCGACTGCAATTGTAAATATGATCAGGATGAGGGTGAGCGGAATAAACCATAGAGCGTTCCATGTGAGATGAACTCGATAAACAACCAAAAGTAACGCTAAACATAGGGTAGCTATAAGGAAATCCACCAGAGCCACAGCAATATAGGACATGGGCAGGATTTCGCGAGGGAAATAAATCTTGGTTATAAGTCCGTAGTGATTTGTCAGGCTCGGTATTGCGTAGTGTAATGAAGAGGAGAAGAATGTCCAAGGTAGAGCCCCGAGGTAAAAAAACAAAGGATAAGGTTTGTCAGAAATTCTAACATCGAGAATTATCGAAAAAACAAAGGTGAAAAGTAGCATCATGCTAAGAGGCTGTATCACAGCCCACAATATGCCGATTATAGACTGTCTGTATCGAATGACGAATTCACGCCATGCAAAAACTATCAGCAGATCACGGTATTCCCATATTTTTTTAATTCTTGACATGTGTCATAGGACCTCATTTTTGCCAAAAATTCTGAGCAGAACAAAAAACTCTACCGAATTCAGTTTGACAGCAGTTCTTGTTTTTTGTCAAATTGGTTGAGCTAGGGGTAAGAACCTTTCCGTAATTTCGAAATGGGACCAACTGTTGGAGACACAAAGTCTATTTCCGGAAAGGAGCGTAAAGTCTGGCGAGGAATCCCCTGTGTCATCACGAGCCATTTTCACTTGTGTCATTGCGAGCCCGAACGAAGTGAGGGCGAAGCAATCTCATCATCGCGAGGATCGAAGCGACGAAACAATTTTTGTATAAATTGCTGGGCTATGGCAATAATCAAAAAGTTTATCCGGGATCCGGAATGCGTAACCCGGAATCTTATGAATGCAGCGAAGCTAATTGTCCACAAGGTTAACAAGGCAAAAAACGTTCAAGGGGAAGAAAATGGATTCGTGTGTCAAGACCCGGAACATCTTGGTTCAGCATGGTTTCAGAAATGTCGAATCAGTATATCGTAACCTTTGTGTACCCAGGCTTTACGAACACGCCATAAGACGTTCCGAAGGAATCATAGCTCACATGGGCCCGCTGGTCGTGCGAACGGGGAAATACACCGGCCGCACTCCCAGAGATCGCTTTATCGTGAAGGAGCCATCATCGGAAAGTCAGATATGGTGGGTAGACATCAACAAGCCTTTTGATCCGGATAAATTCGAGCATCTTTTCCACAGAATTCTGGCCTATTTCGAGCGCCGATCCGTTTTCGTCCAGGACTGTTACGTGGGAGCAGACAAACGATACCGGGTTCCTCTCAGGGTGATAACGGAACACGCCTGGCAAAGTCTCTTCGCTTACAACATTTTTCTGCGTATGACAGAACGGGTTGAACCGGAGGATTTCAAGCCGGAATTCGTCGTTGTAGCCGCTCCAAACTTCGAGGCAGATCCCGAAATTGATGGCACCTTATCGGAAGCGTTTATACTGATTCATCTTGCTCGTCGGCTCGTAATCATAGGCGGTACGGGATACGGTGGGGAAATCAAAAAATCCATCTTCACCATCATGAATTATCTCATGCCTCAGAGGAACGTGTTTCCAATGCACTGTTCGGCGAACGTGGGCCGCAACGGCAGGACTGCCATATTTTTCGGCCTTTCGGGAACTGGAAAAACCAGTCTGTCGGCAGACCCCAACAGATCACTTGTGGGCGACGATGAACACGGCTGGACCGATCACGGAATTTTTAACTTTGAAGGCGGATGTTACGCGAAGGTAATTCACCTCTCTCCGACGGCAGAGCCTCAAATCTATAAGTGCACCCGCATGTTCGGAACCATTCTGGAAAATGTAATCTATGACGACGAGACCCGAATGCTCGATCTGGATGATGCTTCCATAACGGAAAATACCAGGGCCGCTTTCCCGATACACTACATAGACAACGCGCTGGAAGAGGGGCGTGCCGATCACCCGACCGATGTGGTGATGTTGACCTGCGACGCTTTTGGAGTTCTCCCGCCTATAGCACGCCTCACGGTAGAACAGGCCGTCTATCATTTTCTATCCGGCTATACGGCCAAGGTAGCCGGAACTGAAGCGGGGATTGTTGAACCCGTGGCAACCTTCAGCACTTGCTTTGGCGCTCCGTTCATGATTCTTTCACCCCTGAGATATGCCGAATTGCTTCGCGAGCGAATCAACCGTTTTAAACCCAACTGCTGGCTCATCAACACAGGGTGGATCAGAGGCCCCTATGGAGTTGGCGAGCGCATCCCCATCCAGTACACCCGAAGTATGGTAACGGCGGCTCTGAACGGCCTTCTTGATGATGTCCCCTTTGAAAAAGAACCCTATTTTGGACTGCTTATACCAAAGGAATGTCCTGACGTTCCCCAAGAACTTCTGAAGCCTTATGAAACATGGCAGGACAAGAGAAAGTATGAAGAACAGGTAGCTAAATTGAGGAAACTTTTTCAGAACAATTTCAAACAGTTCTCTTCGCAGGTTGATCCGTCGGTTCGGGACGTTATGTAAGCATCGGATCGCAAGGAGAAATGAGGCTATTTCCTACTGAAGGGAATAGCAGATGGTTTTGCTTGTATAATAAAACGCCTGTGGAGAGGCAGGTCTCTTTTTGTACCCATGTCAACCTGCCCAACACAATTAATGAAACACTGCCGCCATTTGCCCTTATAGCCGAGCAGGTAAAGCATGAATTCGAACTCCTTGCATTTCCAGAAGCTGATGAACTAAACCTCGATAATCTGAAAAAACAGCTCAAGCTTGTGGAGTATTACCTGGCAAAAGGTCTCATTGTTCAGGGAGTCACGATTGCCCGAGAATGGGTGGTGTCATACGTAGCCTGAGTTTGTCAAGGCATTTTGTAAGCCATTGAAATTACTGGATGCAGGTCGAAAATTCTACACTATAATTTCGTTACGGGAAGAGAAGTAGGGGCACGGCGGTGCCGTGCCCCTACCTTTGTTGTGACAAACGCGGGGTAGTGTTTTGCAGTGGAAAGAGAAACTGGCTGAAACGGGATGTTCGCGAAGAAGCCGAAAAAGTCCTTGGTGCTGCCGTACTTTGGAAGAAAGTAAAAAGCCACGAGCCTCCACCAGAATGGTTCACCGGGGATCGGCTATTCCCGCTCGAAGCCATGATTGGTGAATTTTAACGTACGACAGTTTTCGGTCACTATCCGCACAATATGCTCCGGTACCCCTCCCGGCACCGTCACCTCAATCTCCAGCGTCACCTGAACGCGGGCTCCGGGCAGGCCGGCGAGGTGGGCAATGACTTCTTCTGCAACCCTTCCGGCATCGGCGCCAACACGCAGAGAATCAAGGCACACACTGCCGTGGAAGCGCCGCGGTGTGACATCGCCCTCCGACTCCTTCTCAGTTCCACCGACGGGCGAGGTAGGGCCTCTCCTTTCTCCATTTTTGGGGAAATCTCCATGGGGTTTCTCCGCCTTACTCTCACGACTTGATTCGGCATCGATCTGGCGGCGGGCCACCTCGGGCTTTACCAGAAGCCCCTGCGACCTCTCCCCGGAGAGGGTGACCCCTGGGCCGGCCCGCAGCCCACGGTATCGCCCCGCGGCCTCGTCAAAGCTGTCGGCATAAGCGAAGGTGTCGTGTTCCCATGTCCTGAGCTCTACCCCGTCACGAACGGCGCCGATCAAAACGGTAGGATCCTTGAGACGCGGCAAATAGATGTAGCGGGCGAAGTCTTCGACAAGCTGGCGGATCTCGACGTGGTCGCCCCGCCACAGTGGCACACCGTCCAGCTCCATTCGAAGGCGTGTTCCGGCAAAGGCGGGCAGAAGCAGTTCTTCGTTGCGAAGCTTTTTGCTCGCCCTCACTGCCAGCGGATCGGCGCCCTGCAGCCGAATCTCCTGCCATGTCACATCGGCCGTAGGGTCGGGCTTCCCGCTCTCCCGGTTTACCTGAACAGGAACCAGCAGCCACTGGTAGGTCTCAGGCAGCCGCACTTCGACCGTCTTATCCGCCGCCTGCTTCTGAGCTTCGGCCTGCCGGGTCTGCTGTGGATCGAGATTCAACGCCTCTCTGTCCACAAGGATCGAGTCCCAGGCCAGATAGTAGCGAACCGCATCCTCGAGGTCCTGGAGCCGCGCTCGGTCCGCTGCAAGGAATATCAGCGTGTTCCGGTAGAGACGCGCGACCTTGCCGCGGGAGTTGAGAATCTCTCTGGCAGCGGTAAGCGCCGAACTTTCCTCATCGCCCTTCGCATGCGTTACGAAGGGACTCAACACCACAAGGCGCACATCTGTGTCATCAGGCACCTCGGCAGGGGACTGAGGAAAGACATGCACCCCCTTGAAGTCACCCATCTGACGCACGTCCTGCCGGATTCGCCTCTCGATCTCTTGCAAAACCTTGTCCGGCTCGCGCCTGAGCTGCTCGGCCCTGTCCTCTGCCAGTTTTGTGACCGTGGGCTGGGTGGAATACCAGTAGCGCGTGCCGTCCTGGTAGAGATACGTCGCCGATCCGGCCAGGCGCCGCAGGGCGTCCCCAAAGATTGCTGGCGGCTCACCCGGCATGACACAGCCGAGCTTCACTCGTCGGTCATCGAGCCCTTTATTGGCGGCGGTAGCGACCGGCGCTGAACCAAGGTATATCGTGCGTGCCACCCGACGGCAGGCCGAGTACTTCCCGAGGTTCGGAACCTCGCCGTCGAGTCGTGCGGGCAGCGAGCCAGGGCCGTCCACGTCCTTCTCGATTACCGGCACCCAGTTTTCGGAGAGATAGCGGGTCAGTTCGAACTGCACACGGGGATCGTCAATGGGGATGCTGGAAGGCAAAATGAGGGGGCTTCTGTCTCCCTTCGCCCACAGACAATGAATGACAGCCGCCATGAGGCGGAGCACTCCACGGGTTCGCTGGAACTTGAGCAGCGTAGACCAGTCGGTGTAGAGTCGATCGAAGACCTCAGGATGGATGGGATAGGCTGCCCTGATACGTTCTTCGTAATCTGCCTCGCTGCATTCGCGCGGAAATTCTTCTCGTTGAGTCCGGTAGAGGTCGGCGAAAGCGCGAGCCACCACGTCGCGGGCCTTGAACTGCTCAGGATCGGTGAAAGGCTCAAAAAGCCGCCTCCGGACGATCTCAAAGCCCTCTTCGGCCGATGCCGGCCGCCATGACGATTCCATCCGACCGATGACGTTGCGCAACCGCTCAAGCGCTTCACGCCCACGCAGGCCACCCACCTCCACATCCTCTGCCTGCGAGTGAGGCGAACCCGGACCTTCCGAGGCTGGAAGGCTCACAACCACCAGACAGTTACGCGCCGCCCGAGCCGACTCGGTGAGAGCCTGGGCGAAGGTGAACTGCGTCTCAAAGGATCCTCCCGGAAGGTCTGCCTCGTCATGAAGCTGTCGAGCGTAGGCCACCCATTCGTCAATCAGGATCAGGCAGGGGCCGTATTTATTGAAAAGTTCCCGGAGGCGGTCGCCGGGGCTCGTGGCGTGTTCATCGTCCGCAGCGATATATCCGTAGGCTCGCTTGGCCTCTTCCTCGCCGCCGGCGGCATACCCCAGCTGCCAGGCAAGTTCTCCCCAGAGCGTGCGAACAACCGTGCCGTCACGCTTCTTTAGCGGGTTACCGGGTGAGAGACGGTTTCCCACGAGAACGACCCGCCGAACCTCCGGCAGAGTCGTGACCCCGGCCTCCTTCAGCACCGACTCGATACCGGGGAGTTCTGCCGGCGATCGTCCTGAGAATAGGTGATAGAGGGCGAGCATTGAGTGGGTCTTGCCCCCGCCGAAGTTGGTCTGGAGCTGGACGACTGGATCGCCGCCCTTTCCCGACAGCCGTTCGATCGCGCTAACAAGCAGACGCTTGAGGCTCTCCGTCAGGTATGTTCTTCGGAAGAACTCCACCGGGTGCCTGTACTCATCGGCTCCCTCGCCGATGTACACCTGCCAAAGGTCGGCGGCGAACTCGGCCTGCTGGTATCGGCCACTTGCCACATCCGGGTGCGGACTCACTACCTCACGCCAGGGCTTAAGGGCCGTACTGGCCGAAACCTCGATGAGCGAGCCGCCCAGCCGTCGTTTTTCGTTGCGGACCTGCTCGTCATAAACACGCCGGCGCAGTTCGAGCTTGAGCTTGCGAACGTCTTCAGCCTGGGGTGCTGAAACGGCCAGAAGCAATCGTTCCGCCGAATCCAGCGCACGGTCGGCATCGTCGCCGGAGAAAGGTTGCTCGTGGGCCCACTTGTTTCGCCACTCCCGCAGTTCGGACACGAGACTTCGTTCAGCGAACCCAAGGGTGTGCTTGAACACGTCGTTCCATGCATCCCACATCACCTTGAGCAACGCCGCCGAGTCCCAATC
>CAZWJX010000097.1:0-9233 GCA_964634695.1 uncultured Syntrophobacterales bacterium
GATGAGATTGCTTCGCTTCGCTCGCAATGACGAGTGTGGGTGTCATTGCGAGGCCACGAAGTGGCCGTGGCAATCTCTATCAAACCAGTCATTGCGAGCCTGTCGAAGACAGGCGTGGCAATCTCTTTTTTAATACAACGATGAGATTGCTTCGCTTCGCTCGCAATGACGAGTGTGGGTGTCATTGCGAGGCCACGAAGTGGCCGTGGCAATCTCTATCAAACCAGTCATTGCGAGCCTGTCGAAGACAGGCGTGGCAATCTCTTTTTTAATACAACGATGAGATTGCTTCGCTTCGCTCGCAATGACGAGTGTGGGTGTCATTGCGAGGCCGCCGCAGGCGGCCGTGGCAATCTCAGGGATTGCTTCGCTTCGCTCGCAATGACACAAGGGAGAGGGGCTCGCAATGACACGGGGAAGGAGACAATGAGAGATTGCTTTGCTCCTCGCAATGACGGTATAAAAATGCTCGTAATGACACAAAAAAGAGTCATTGCAAGCACCCGAAGGGATAGGCTTAGTTTAACTTGACATCCAGCCTGAAGATTCATAGATTACCCGCTTGCTTTAGTGGGTATTTGTTTGAGCTAGGGTAGAAAGGAGACGCTCAGATGCCGAAGATGAAGACTCATCGAGGTGCGGCCAAGCGGTTCAAATTCACCGGCACCGGAAAAATTATGAGGGCCAAAGGATACAAGAGTCACCTTTTGACCGGAAAGCCCCGTAAAAGAAAAAGAAATCTCAGAAAAAAAACGGTTGTAAATCCTGTTAGTGTCACTGCCATTAAGAGAATTCTTCCATACGGGAGCTAGGAGATCCTTTTCAGGAAAAGGGAGCATGAAAGATGACAAGAGTTAAGAAAGCTGTAAAGTCGAGAGCTCGGAGAAAAGAAATCATAAAAATGGCCAAAGGCTACAGAGGAGCTCGTGGAAAGCTTTTGAAGCAAGCTTCAGAAGCAGTTGATCGAGCTCTGAAGTATGCCTACAGAGGTCGCAAGCAGAAAAAAAGAGACTTTCGCAAGCTCTGGATCCAGCGCATAAATGCCGCCGCTCGATTGAACGGTCTGACCTATTCAAAATTGATCAACGGACTCAAAAAAGCGCAGGTTAAAGTTGACAGAAAGGTGCTTGCAGGCCTGGCTTACAGCGATCCGGCAGCCTTTGCCCGGTTTGCCGACATAGCAAAGGAAGCACTTGCTCAGAGCTAATTGTGTCCGTGCTTTTTGATCAGAAGGAATAATGCGGGGGGTCATGATGGGTCAGGAGCGGGATGAGATTATCGTGCCGGATGAGAGGGAAATAGAGAAGGCTGTCCGGGAAGCTTTGTCTGAACTTGACAGAGCCGGTAACGATCTCAAGGCTGTCGATGCTGTGAGAGTAAAATACCTTGGCCGGAAAGGGCTTATAACAAATCTTTTTAAGCAGCTTGGCAAGGTAAGCCCGGAAATGCGTAGGGAAATCGGGCGTGTCCTCAATGAAGCCCGTGACCGGCTGGAGCAGGCTATTAGCCAGGCCATGGAAAGAGCCAGAGAAGCCCTGCTTGAGTCCCGGGAAATGGTTGACGTTACGATACCGGGTAGAACCCCCATAATCGGAAGCCTTCATCCTGTAACCATAGTCACGCAGGAGATCGTGGAAATTTTTACTCAGATGGGGTTTGAAGTGGTCGAAGGCCCTGAAGTAGAGCTTGACTATTATAACTTTGAAGCCCTGAACATACCCAGAGATCATCCGGCTCGAGATATGCAAGACACTTTCTACATATCTGAAGACGTGGTTCTTCGCACTCACACGTCCCCCATTCAGGCTCGAGTTATGGAAAAACGGCGTCCGCCGATCCAGATCATAGCACCGGGAAAAACCTACCGCTGTGATTCCGATATGACCCATACCCCCATGTTTCATCAGGTTGAAGGGCTGATGGTAGGGAAGGATATATCTTTCGCCCACCTGAAAGCCGTTTTGACCATGTTTGTCCATCGGATGTTTGGCCCCCATGTGGGACTCCGATTCCGTCCCAGCTTTTTCCCCTTTACGGAACCAAGTGCCGAAGTTGATATCCAGTGCGTTATGTGCGGCGGCTCAGGCTGTCGGGTCTGTTCTTATACAGGATGGCTGGAAATTTTAGGTTCTGGAATGGTTGACCCCGCTGTGTTTGAGAAAGTCGGTTACGATCCGGAAGAAGTCACCGGTTTTGCTTTCGGTATGGGAATAGAACGCATTGCCATGCTTAAGTGGTCAATAGATGATCTCAGGCTGTTCTTTGAAAATGACGTAAGATTTTTGAGGCAGTTTTCTTAGTGTTGATCAGCCCATGTCATTGGGGGACCGGTTTTTTAATGTCATGGCGAGACCATGTCCTCATTTACGTCATTGCGAGGCCTCTTCCCCTTCCGTCATTGCGAGCGCCCGAAGGGCGCGTGGCAATCTCTACCGAATCAGTCATTGCGAGCCTGTCGAAGACAGGCGTGGCAATCTCTCTTTTAATACAACGGTGAGATTGCTTCACTTCGTTCGCAATGACCCAGGGAAGGACAATGAGAGATTGCTTCGCTTCGTTCGCAATGACACGGGGAAGGACAATGAGAGATTGCTTCGTCGCTTCGCTCCTCGCAATGACGGTTAATGGGTGTCATTGCAATGACGGTTAATGGGTGTCATTGCGAGGCCGCCGCAGGCGGCCGTGGCAATCTCTACCGAATCAGTCATTGCGAGCGCCCGAAGGGTGCCCCCACGATTGATTAAAATGGGACAACCACAAGGGTTGCCATTACAACTAGTATTGTTTCACCGGAGAGACAGGAATGCGATTTAGCTTTAAATGGCTTAAGTCCTACATTGATATTGATGCCGATGCAGTAGAGGTTGCCGATAAGCTCACAATGGCGGGGCTTGAGGTGGAAGCAGTAGAGCCGCGCCATCCACATCTTCGTAAGGTGGTGGCGGTAAGAATTACCGGAGTCCGAAGACACCCGAAGGCAGATCGCCTTGTCCTCTGCGATGTGACCGACGGAAAGAACGTCTGGCAGGTGGTGTGCGGAGCTCCCAATGTTAGAGAAGGCATTGTGGTGCCACTGGCTCTTCCCGGCGCTGAACTCCCGAGCGGTATGAAGGTTGAGGAAGCCGTGATCCGTGGCGAACGTTCCTGCGGTATGCTCTGCTCCGGCAAAGAACTGGCCCTTACCGAAGATGCCTCCGGGCTCTGGATTCTTCCCGAATCAACCTCGCTCGGTATTCCTCTGGACGAAGCTCTGGGTATTGACGACTTCATACTTGATGTCTCCATTACGCCGAACCGTGGTGATTGCCTGTCAATTATTGGTATAGCTCGTGAACTGGCAGCCATTTATAACAGACCCGTTCGTTATCCCGAGATAAGTTTTGTGGAAGATGGACCACCCGTTGATTCTGTTGCTCGTGTTGATATCGAAGATCCTGTGAAATGCCCGAGATACACGGCACGTGTTATCTTTGGCGTGGAAATAAAAGAATCCCCTGACTGGATGAAGGAACGGCTGGAATCTGCAGGTGTTCGGGCTATAAACAACATTGTCGATGTTACAAACTACGTCATGCTGGAAATGGGGCAGCCTCTCCATGCCTTCGATTACGATAGACTTGCCGAACATCGTATAGTCGTAAAATGCGCTAAAGAAGGCGATAGGTTTCTTACACTGGATGGGCAGGAAAGAATTCTGTTCGATGATACCCTGATGATCTGCGACGGGCGAGAACCCGTGGCCGTCGCCGGCATTATGGGAGGCGAATTGTCGGGAATTGATTCGACGACCACGAGAGTTCTCATAGAAAGCGCCTGGTTTGATCCCATCGCCACTCGCCGAACCAGCAAAAAACTGAGGCTTTCCACAGAGTCCAGTTACCGCTTTGAACGAGGTGTGGATCCTGAAGGCGTGGTAAAAGCCCTTGATAGGGCTGCTCAACTGATGCAGGAACTTGCAGGCGGTCAGATTGCTAAAGGCAGGATTGATGTTTATCCGCGACCCTATGAAAGAAAGACCATACGGCTTCGAGTAAACCGGGCCAATTCATATCTCGGAACTAATATTACATCAGGCGAAATGGCCTCAATCCTGAGACGCCTCGAAATGGATGTAACCGAACGAGAGGATGGTGATCTTGACGTGACACCTCCATCCTTCCGCCAGGATGTGACCAGAGAAGCCGATCTCGCAGAAGAAATCGCCCGCATTTACGGCTACGATAAAATTCCTGTGGAAAAGCCTCACGCCCTTATGGTTGACATTGAGCCGAACGAGCATCTCCGAGTGAGAAATGATCTGAAAGAGTTCCTGAGAGGGATCGGTCTTCGAGAAATTATCACCTATTCGTTTATATCGCCTGATAGTATTTCAAAGCTGGGATTTCCTGAAGGTCATGAAAAGCTCCAGACAGTAAAAATTCTCAATCCCCTCAGCGAAGATCAGTCCGTCATGCGAACATCTCTTGTGCCTTCGATGCTTCAGACCGTGGCTTTTAACCTGAACCGGAAGAACGATCAATTGAGACTTTTTGAACTGAGCAAGGTTTTTATTCCCCGGGAAGGAGAGATTCTTCCGAAGGAAGACTTCAATCTGGTGGTGGCTCTTGTGGGGAGACGTCATCCGAGCGTTCTTTATAGCGATGCCGAGGTTGATTATTCTGACATCAAAGGTATCGCCGATGCTGTGCTTGGCTTCTTCAGGATTGACAACGTAAGGTTTGAGCCTCTGGATAGATCGAGGACACCTTATATGGATGCTTCCTGTTCGGCAGATATTATTGTTGCTGGTGAACACGTGGGAAGGGTGGGGCGTCTCGATGTTCGAGTGGCGGAAGGCTTTGATATAGAGAAGCCGGTATGGCTCCTCGAAATGGACTTTGAGAGATTGTTTGCTCTGAGGGGTTCCACTCCTAAGTTTCGTCCTCTGCCTAAATATCCATCGGTGGTAAGAGACATAGCTATTGTTGTTGATGAGGCTTTCCATGTGCAGGAAGGGCTTGATTTCATAAAGGCAATTGAGGAGCCGCTTCTTGAGAGCGTGGAAGTTTTCGATATATTCAGAAGTTCTCAAATAGGCGAAGGAAGAAAGAGCGTAGGTTATCGTCTGACCTACAGATCTTCTGAAAGAAGCCTTACAGATGAAGAGGTTAACCGGATTCACGAATCGATTGTTAAGAAAGTTCTGGATAATTTTAAGGCAGAGTTAAGGTAATCTTTATGGCACAGATGAAGCCTCTTCAGATCGCGGTGTATGTTGAAGACGAGCTTTATCCCGGCACTTCGACCAATTTCGGTCCTAACGGTATTTTGATACTGATGGAAAAACCTCCTATGCTGGGAGAAAAAGTCAGGCTCAAGATTCATTTTCCAGATGTTCCTACGCCGGTTGAGGTAAAAGGTGAAGTCGTCTGGACTAATCCTTTCGGTGGCGGTGATCCTGCGGTTCCTAAGGGTTGCGGCGTCAAGTTCACGGGACTATCACCGGATCTTCAATCTTTGCTTTCTACTATGGCATTCAAGTATAATCCACAGGGCGATCCGTTAAAGTTTTTCTACTCGTAATTTGCCGGGCCCGCCCATCGTTCCCTTTAGTATTTTTAAAGTGGGCACGCGATGCGTGCCCACAGGAGAATTCTAGAAGTCTTTGAAGTCATCTTCCAGCGGAATTACTTCTTCCGGCGATACTTCTCTTTTCGGTTTTGCTTCAGGTTTTGCCGGAGGTTGCGAAGCAGATGGTTTGGCTTTGATGGCTTTCTTAGCGATAGTAGCCGGGGGGCGTTTCAGAGCCCTGGTGGGTGTTTCAACTCTTTCTATCCGCACAATATCCTGACCGGTAATAAAGCGCAGCAGGTCCCTTACATTGGCTTTCAGTTGCTGGGACTGAGCGTTCAGTTCCTCCGAAGCCGCAGCCGTTTCTTCAGCATTTGCTGCCGTCTGTTGAACGACTTTATCCATTTCAGAAATAGCTTTGTTTATCTGTGCCACACCTTCAGCCTGTTCGCTGGAGGCCGCTGCAATTTCACCTATGAGCTCTGTAACCTTGGTGGATCTGTCGCCCACTATTTTGAAGGTTTCTTCAGCAAGAGTTACGTAGGAAGAACCTTCCTGAACCCTCTTGCGGGTATTTTCGATAAGAATAGCCGTATTCTTTGCCGCTTCGGCGGCTCTCATTGCAAGCGCTCTCACTTCATCGGCGACGACAGCGAAGCCGGCCCCTGCCTCTCCCGCTCTTGCGGCCTCAACTGCGGCATTGAGAGCCAGAAGGTTCGTCTGGAAAGCGATTTCGTCTATGGTCTTTATGATTTTCTCTGTTTCTTCGCTGGCTTTATCGATGTCTTTTATGGATGTGACCAGCTTTCTCATGGCTTCTATAGCATCATTTACGGCCCTTGCCGTTTCCTGAACCATACGATTCGCTTCTGATGCGTTATTGGAGTTCTGTGTGGCCATTGAGGACATTTGTTCTAGAGCCGATGCTGTTTCCTCAAGAGATGCCGCCTGCTGTGATGCACCTTCAGCAAGGGACTGGCTTGTCGAAGAAACTTCGCTGGCGGCAGTAGCTACCTGATCCACCGCTTCTCCCATGCTCTGAGCAATGGCTGTAAGAGATTTCGTGGTGTGTCTTACGAGAAGGAAAGCTATCACGATTGCCACAACGATGATTATGAGCGACAGGATGGCTATGAAAGCTCTCGTCTTTGCAACCATATCAGCAAGAACAGTTTCGGAAACCACAACTTTCCCTACCAGCTTTTCCACATCTTCTAAAGCGCTCATACATTTTTTGTAAGCCGGAAGAACTTCGTTTTTGAAGATTTGTGCAACGGCTTCATTTTGAGTGCGATATTTCGTTTCTTCCTCAACCACTTCTTTTATATGGGCTTCCAGCTTTTGCAGGTTGGGGCGGAGGACATTTTCAATTTCATTCAGTGCGTCATCTACAGCCAGTTTGTTGATGGCTTCTTCTATTCTCTTAGCGGCATTTCTCATGTTTTCGTTAGCTTTTTCGAGTTCAGGCAGAGCTTTTGCAAGAACGGGAAGATCCTGAGCCCAGGCGTCCATTTCCGGTGTCATATAGGCTTTCCATTCTTTGAGCTGAGTGTTGAGCTTAAAGGGCTCACCCTTTTCGAATTGTTCCGCTCTTTTCATCAAGGCTTCGTTTCGTTCGTCAAGGTAGACGCCTGTTCCAAGAACCCATCCCCAGGGTTCGAAGAGCTGAACGTAAGAAATTTTAGGCACGACATCCTGTTCTGAGTATTTAGGCCAGTAATACATGACAAAACCGGCCCCTTTGTTTTTGCAAACCTTCGCGAATTCCACGAATAATTTTTTCCCCTTCTTATCGGTAAAATTACTGAGATCTTTCCCGTCCAGTTCCGGCTTGTAGGGATGCATAACCATTGTAGGATGGAGGTCGTTAATCCAGATATAATCTTTGCCTTCGGGGCCGTAGCGCAGTCCCTTGACCAATTTCTTGGCGATTTCCTGACGCTGCGCTACCGTTCCTAAAGAACTGTCATCGGCCACTG
This sequence comes from uncultured Syntrophobacterales bacterium, assembly GCA_964634695.1. Classification (GTDB taxonomy): domain Bacteria; phylum Desulfobacterota; class Syntrophobacteria; order Syntrophobacterales; family Thermodesulforhabdaceae; genus JAOACS01. The sequence goes on from CAZWJX010000097.1 coordinate 7,530, forward strand.
CTTTAACCATGGTAATGGCAGCCTGAACGACTGAGCGTGTAAGAAGCTGGTAATTCATGAGGCCACCAATTTCCCGTTTTACCTGGACACTGATGTCTTCTAAAAACCGTTGATGATCTCTGAGCACCGTCTGCTGGAGATAAGTTCTTACACCTGTATGTTCGATCCGCTGAATGGCTGCCATCTTTTGCACAGCTTCATAAAGCTTTCTGTTGGCTTCATCGAGATTTTTCAAAGCATCTGCCGAACCGGGAAAGGTCTTTTCAAATTCTGATCGTTCAGGCCCTGAGAGAAACTTTCCTGTTGCCGATTTGGCAGGGTCGGTATTTGCCGTAAGTTTTTTCTCTTTTGGGTTACCTGCGTATTCTGCAACGGCATTTATCCACTGGAGTTCAGAGAGTTTTATCTCTGTAAGATACTGCGGCCATTTTTTCAGAGCTATAATGTTCTGGGCCTTTGTAAGAATGTTTCCTATACTGAGATATACACCTGCTGACAGAACAATTAAGCCTGCAATAACTGCTACGAATCCAAAGCTAATCTTTTTACCAATGGTCATGACTCCCTCCTCATTTATGGTTTTTGTTAAGGAATTGTTTCTGCCCCCGGCTCTGTTATTATGTTATTTTATCCCCGGATTTATATTCAGCGGAACCGGAATAAAGTATTCGATTTTGTAGTGAGCAGAATGTGATTCAGGAGGTCTTTCTGCCTTGTGTTGCTTCTGGTAGCACAGTCGCTCCTTCACGATTTCTGAGAAAAGGCTCAGCTTAATTACATTTCCGTGCGGGTGTTCTTCGTCATTTCCCATATATCTCTGAAGACTCAGAATAACAACGGTTCCACTATCAGTTTCGAAGCGCCACTTCCATAGTTCATAAATATGGAAAGGATCGCCGCCGTAAGTCGGGGTTGCATTATAAAGTTTTTCTATTGAATTTTTAAGCATTTTGAAGAAATCGTTATCTTCTCTCGCGTATTTCATCTTAATGCGAAGAATTTTTCCCTTATTCAGGCAGTTTCCTGTAGATACTGTGACGGCTTTATAACCTGGAGGTGGGTTCAGTTCATAGTGAGTAAGGTAAGGCTCTTCGGGATCTACGAAGCCGGTTTGTTGAAGCATCCCTTCTCTGTGTTTGTCGATTTTGTCTCCAAGCATGATGCCACCTATCCCACCCGGAATTTTTGGTTGTTCACGACCTGCCAGACATGGAAAGGATGCGAGTGCTACCAGACAGAACAAGACTCCTGCGGCAATAACCGGTCCGGCAACATTCGTATAACGGCTCACGGCTCTTCCCCCGGCTCGGAATTTTCAGGAGACAGGAGTTCAACTATTGCACTAACCAGTTGATGGATGCTGAATGGTTTCTGGAGAAATAAGACTCTCATTTCTGTTAGTTCTTTAGTAACTATAGACTTGTCATAGCCTGAAATGAAAAGAACAGGTAAATCCTTTCTGTCGGCTCTCATGAGCTGGAATATACTTGATGAGCTACCTTCCGGAAGAACTACGTCCAGTATGGCAAGATCTATAGTATTTGAATATTGCCACCATCTTAATCTTGCTTCATCCAGACTTAATGATTCAACAACACTTGCACCGTGTAACTGAAGTGATGTTTGGATTGTTTTCAGCAAGAACTGATCATCTTCGAGGATAAAAATGGTTTTTCCTTTAAGCGTCTCAGTTTTTGACAGATA
>CAZWJX010000098.1:0-2912 GCA_964634695.1 uncultured Syntrophobacterales bacterium
TTCTGGATCACGCACAGAAGATGATAGGCCAGAAGGGTCGTGAAAACATGTCCCCGCATCCTTCTGTCTATACGATGACACAGAAGTATCCAGTTACGCAATTTTAGAACAGGCTCACAGGTAACAAACATAAGCCTAAAATTGTCCGACAACCTCATCCTGAAGCGCTCTATGTGTTCAGTGAGGTTTTTCCAGAGGAGATGGGACTTTTGCTATAAGCACGTAAGTTTGCTTGCGAGATTCGTTTGAAGTTCTGGGAGAACCGTCAGTTTCAATATAATCGTTCGCAAAATGACGGCTCTTTGATATGTAAGAGAGAACAGCTTTGGCCGTTCTTTCAAGTAGCGTTAAGAAAAGTTTCTGGGGAAGGTTTGTTTCCATCACATTTTTTTCCACAAAAAGATAGCCGTAAACGGTTTTTTCCCTAATGAGGGGTATATTTAACTGAAGGGGAACAGATGGTTTAGTCAACAGGGATTGCGGTTTGTTGGAGTAGAGAATTTCTCTTACGGGAGATTTCTCCACCAGAGGGGGCGAAAAAACGATAAGCCGCGCATGATCGATGTTAAGCCTTGCAAGTATAGTTGCCAGCTTTTTTCTCATCTCCTGCAAGCCCGAAGCATTTTCCAGACTCCAAAAATCTTTAAGCAGACTCATGTGAAAACGGGTATCGTTAAGTTTGTTTTTTAACGTTACGACTATCTTTAATCTGTTTAGCCAGTTGAAATATCCAAATCTGGAAACAAATGCCACGATAGATACAACAATCATAAGCAGAACCAGCCAGAATACTACAGGAGGCAGGTAAAAGAATGAAATGCCCAGAACGCCGGCGACAAAATTGACACCGTACAACAGAAACACCGTCCGACGCTGACTGAAGCCCTTATTCAGTATACAGTGATGAATATGTTCGCAATCGGGTTCAAAAATGTGTTCTTTTCTGGCAATACGTCTTAAGGTTGCAACGATAACGTCCATAGCCGGAATGATGAAAATTACAGCAACGGGAACAATTGCATGAACACCGGAAGTATCGTCACGGGAAATCTTCAGAGCAATTGCTGCCAGGGCATAGCCCAGAAAATAGCTTCCCGAATCTCCCATGAAAATACGAGCTGGATTGAAATTGTAATGCAAAAACCCGATGGTAGCTCCTGCAAGCATTACTATTGGAAGAGTCATGTAATAGTGATTGGTCAGGAAGGCCACAATAAGCAGAAAAAAGGCACAGATGAAGGCTGTCCCGGCAGCAAGCCCATCCATACCGTCAATAAGATTGAATCCGTTTATAATCACAAGGCACCATAAGACTGTAATCAGGGTAGAAACGGCCGGAGTAAGAGAAATAATGCCAAACGGCGGGACAAAAATCTTTTCGAGCCCTAATCCTCCAAATATTATTGCGAGGGCACTTACGTTCTGGCAAGCAAACTTAAGCCATGATGGAACCCCCCTGATATCGTCAAAAAAACCCGTAAGGAAGATTAGCGTTGCTCCGATGAATACTCCCAGCCAGTCCGGTTTGTGGAAAAGATATGTAAGGGGTAGGTGAAGATAGAAGCAGAACAAAAAATAAAAAATCACGAAGGGTACGAAAAAGGCAGAAAACAGAGCAAGTCCGCCAAGTCTTGGAGTCGGAACCTGATGCACTTTACGGTTGGAAGGTACATCAAAAAGCCGAACTTTTTCCGCAAACCTCACCAGCAAGGGCGTGGTAACAAATACCAGTGCCCATGAAACGAGGAATGCGATAAGAAGTAAGAACACTATCATGAGCCATTCCTTACTGTGTAACCAAGCACTTAGAACAGCGTTTTTTACATAAAGACGCAGGCTTATTTTTGTAGGGGCACAGTAAGTACGCTGTACCACCCCTCTTAGTTAACTAACTAGCTGTTGTCAGCTTACTAACTCCTATTGCCAAAGAAAAACTCGAAATCGATCGGTATGTTATCATACGTTATAATCCCGGTATTCCTTAAGCATGGCTCGCAAGGCCTTTCTCCAGTGCTGAGGTTTTTCGCCCCATAGTTTCCATGTGGACTCTTTGTCGAGCAAGCTAAAATGAGGACGAATAGCCCTGGTTGGATAGTCGGCCGACTTAATCGGCATGATTTCTACGGGATGATCTCGCCAGGGGCGGGTTTCTTCTTCTATTGCCACAGCAAAGTCATACCAACTGGCAACGCCGGCGTCGGTGAAATGATAACACAGATCGCTCAATAAATCGGTCGGGCAATCGGCCAGAAACCATAAAAACCTTGCGAGATTAAAAGCCCAGGTAGGAGTTCCGATCTGATCGCTTACTACCTGTACTACCGATCTTTCCTGAAAGAGTCTTAACATTGTCTTTACAAAATTATTACCGTGAGCCGAATAAAGCCATGCTGTTCTGACAATTACAGATCCGTCCGGATACAGCTCTCTTATGACATTTTCTCCGGCAAGTTTGCTGCTTCCGTAAACACTCAAAGGGTTAGGTCTGTCATCGGGACGATAGGGAAGACCCGAATTGCCGTCGAAAACAAAGTCCGTTGAGATATGTATAACCCGGCATCCGATGTTTTTTGCTTCCAGGACAATATTTTCTACTCCGTCCCTGTTAACTTTGTAGGCAAGCTCTTTCTCGTCCTCTGCTCTGTCAACGGCAGTATATGCGGCCGCATTAATCACAAGCTCCGGCTTGAAGCTCTGAAAAGCTTTAGATACCGATTCACGGTCGGTAATATCCATTTCGTCCACATCGGTAATCCATGCCTCCCAGTGTGCAGGCTTTGTGCGTTGAAGTTCCCAACCAAGCTGTCCCAATCCGCCGGTTATTATGATTCGTCTGCTCATAAAAGCTCCTGATGTTTTAGAACAGGTCGGCCTGTTCAAGCCTTACTCCCCGGGCATCCTTTTCGGACAGG
>CAZWJX010000098.1:2922-9088 GCA_964634695.1 uncultured Syntrophobacterales bacterium
GCTCCAGACCGTCAAGAGGCCACTGGATACCTATGGTGGGATCGTTCCAGACAATGACACGGTCGCATTCAGGAGCGTAAAAATCCGAAGTCTTATACAGAACTTCGGCCCAGTCCGATAACACGAGGAAGCCGTGGGCAAAACCTGCGGGAATGTAAAGCTGTTTCTTGTTTTCTGCCGAAAGATTTATGCCAAACCATTTCCCAAATGTTGGTGAAGACCTGCGAATATCCACAGCTACATCAAAGATTTCTCCTACAAGCACTCTCACCAGCTTGGCCTGAGGATGACAGATCTGATAATGAAGCCCTCTTATGACTCCCTTCCGGGATCCGGAATGGTTGTCCTGAACGAATCTATCATTTATTCCCAGATGGCGAAAAGTTTCTTCGTTATAGCTCTCGTAAAAGAAACCTCTGTTATCTTCGAAAACTCTTGGTTCCAGTACAAGAAGTCCATCAATAGGGGTAGAGGACTTTTTCATATTCATAGAACAACTTCTCCTTCGTCGCCATCCCACCGGATGTGAGCGTAATACCGGCCATTGAAAGAAAAATTCTGTATTGGCACACCAAACAATTCAGTTAGCTTAACGTCCTGTAGAACTTCTGATACAGTTCCCTGAGCTATTGACATACCTTCTTTCAAAAGCAGGACGTGGGAAAAGAGCGACGTTATCTCCTCAAGATGATGAGTCACAAGAATGATGGTAACAGGGGCTGAGAGTTTTGATGGAAGGAGTGAGAGAACACGGAGAAAGTGTTCTCTAGCCACAATATCAAGGCCGGCGCAGGGTTCATCCAGAAGAAGCAGACGGGGACGAGCTATAAGGGCTCGAGCAAGCAAAATTCGCTGTTTTTCGCCCTGAGAAAGAAGTCCATAAGGGGTTTCCATAAGACCGGCACAGCCAACGAGATCGGCCATTTTTTCTGCGAGATCCAGGGCTGAGCGATCGGGCTTTTCGTAAAGCCATAATGATCCCATTCTACCGCTCAGAATAATATCTCTGGGCGTTTGTTCAAAAGCTATGTGTTCCTGAAGAAAGGATCCCACCCAACCGATTTGCTGCCTTAACCTTCTCAGGTCAACCTCACCAAATCTGTGCCCCAGAACCGAAACACTCCCTTTTGTGGGCCAGATATACCCGGCAAGAAGTTTCAGGATCGTTGTCTTGCCGGATCCGTTTGGTCCCATCAGCACCCAGTTAATGCCCTCTTCTACTTGCCAGGAAAAATCTCTCAGGATCTCTTTCCCCTGTCTTATAAAAAACACGTTTTGCATATCTATTGCCAGACCCGGCATTTTTACAAAACTCCCGATTCGGCAAAAGAGTAGTAGGCAGAACTGGTGACGATTAGATGATCTAGAAGTCTTATATCCAGCGTCTCAAGAGTTCGTTTCATTAGCTCAGTAATTTGATGATCGGCCTGTGATGGAGTCGTTGAACCGCTTGGGTGATTATGAACCAGGATGACGGCGGTTGCTTTATGTTTTATTGCAGCTTCTACAACAAGCCTTGGAATTACTATCGTTCTGTTGACCGTTCCCTTTTGAATCATCTCGGTAGCGAGCACTCGATTACGACTGTCTAGAGCGATCATCCACAGGCTTTCAAAAGTTTTATCCACCCTTGGTTTTATGTATTCCCAGACGTCGTATGCTCTGGAAAGAACTTTTCTGTCCCTCTGACGATCCAGACCGTATCTTTCTAAAATTTGGGGAATTAGCGTTATTAGTATGGAAGCCTGAAGCCCTATTCCGTTTATCCGCATGAGGTTTTCTCTGGGAGCTTCAAACACGGAAGAAAGTGAACCAAAATGGGAAAGCAATTCTTTTGCTATAGGCTTTACGTCTTTTCGAGGGATAGCAAAAGTAAGAAGCAGTTCAAGAACCTCGTGATCCTGAAAAGAATCGAGCCCGCTTGTGATGAAACGTTCTTTAAGCCTTCTGCGATGGCCTTCTACATTCTTTCTCGTTTTTTCATCAACTTTTACGGTGCTCACCGCTGTCACTTCTGGAGATTATCAAATTATCAGGGAGTTCCTACCTTGTTTCTCAAGATATCAAGCATCTGAGCGAAGCTCTGTTTTTGCAGGATCTCGGAAAACTGGCTTCGATAATTCTGAACCATGCTAATACCCTCAACAACGACATCATATATCTTCCAGCCGGTAGGTTTTTTCTTTAGCCTGTATTCTATCACGGCTTCTCCCTGTCTGGGCGATTCAATTCTAGTTCTCACTCTGGCAATATTTCCCTGAACTTCTTCCCCTTCGTAGGACACCCTCTCTTCTTCGCAAGCGAAACGTTCAAGTCTGTCTGAATAATTCATAAAAACCATTTCTCTAAAGAGCTTCTTGAATTCTTCTTGAGCCTCTCTGGACTGCTCTCTCCATGAAGGCCCCACCACTCTAGGAGCCACCTCATCTAGGTCAACATATCTGGAAGCTACGTCGAAAAGTTCATTCCTGTGGGCTCTAATGGAATGTCCCTGGGAACAACTTCTGTTTAGAATATCAAAGACCTCTTTTATCATCGACTTAATTACGAGAGTTGGCGAATCGTTTGAGCCAGTCTGGGCTGCTTCAGAGACCGATATTACCAAAATGGTTAAAACTGCAACCCCCAGTATAAAAATCTTTCTGAACATAAGTTTTCCTTCCTCCTTCAGGAGCTGAAGCTATTATTTGCTTTAAGAAAAGAAGCGAGCGATGCTGAATCTTCAACATGTCCGATTTGAACAGTCTTGTTGATTTTTCTTACAAGGCCGCTCAAGACCTGCTTTGGTCCGACTTCTAAAAATCTTGTGTATCCCAGTGAGATCAGGTGTTCGATGGATTGTTTCCACAATACGGGTGATATAACTTGATTCTTAAGCTTTTCCGCAAGATCATCTCCATTCTGGAGCACTCGAGCATCTATGTTCATTACCACAGGAAAGACAGGCTGATTAAAAGAACACTCTTTTAGAATGTCTGCGAATTTTTCAGAAGCACCTTTCATCCAGCGACTATGCCAGGGACCGCTTACATTCAGGGTAACTGTTCTTTTTATACCTATTTTACGGCTTTCTTCCGCCGCCTTATTGATAGCTTCCTTTGTCCCAGTAACAATAACCTGTTCTGGTGAATTTATATTTGCAACTTCAACATCGCACACATCACAGATATGTTTTATTTGTTCATCTGTTGCGTGCATGAGAGCGAGCATGCCGCCCTTGAATTCTTCGGCTGCCTCATGCATCAAACGACCTCTGTGGTAAACAAGCTTGAAGAGAGTAGGCAAATCCATGACACCGGCTGCATAGAGAGCGCTGTATTCGCCCAGGCTGTGTCCTGCCGATGCCACCGGATGAATGCCGTGGAGTTCCAGCACCTTGAGACAGGCAACGTTGACCACGGTTATTGCAAGCTGAACGTTTTTGGTGAGGACCAATTCTTCTTCAGGACCTTCAAAGCAGAGTCGGGCAACATCAACTCCCGTAACATTACTTGCTTCGTCAAAAATCTTTTCCACCTCACTGTAGGATTCGTAGAAACTTCTCCCCATTCCCACATATTGGGAACCTTGCCCCGGGAACAGGAAAACCCATCCTTCCATGCTATTTGCTCCTTTCCGCTCAGACAATTAAGAGAAATCTAAAAGAGCAATTTCCACAGGCTTCTTATCACTATCCAGCCCTTTGTCAAGAAGCTAGGGATTCATATCAAAAAATTGCCCGACTATACTCAAAGGGCTCGTTGGCGGCTTGCCCTATGAAAATCACCGTAGATGCGATCTCCCGGGGCTTTTTTTTTTTATTGCCATTGCGAGGCTGCCGAAAGACGGGCGTGGCAATCTCATGAAAGCAATGACGAGATTGCTTCGTCGTTTCGCTCCTCGCAATGACACGGAAAATAACAATGAGAGATTGCTTCGCCTTCGCTTCGCTCCGGCTCGCAATGACGCAAAGGAAAGTCACTCCGAGGCCGCCGCAAGGCGGCCGTGGCAATCTCATATCCTAATGCTTAAAGGCTCTCTGCCCCGTAAACACCATGGTAACTCCTGCTTCATTACACGCTTCAATAACTTCCCAGTCTCGAACGGACCCACCGGGTTGTATGACAGCTCTGATTCCCTGTCTTATGCCGACGTCAACGCCATCTCGGAACGGGAAGAAACCGTCCGAAACCATTGTGGCCCCTATGAGACCGCCTTTGTGACGTCTGGTTTCCTCGTCAATTTCGTCCTTGAGAGCTCTATCCTTTTTGCCTTTTTCAATGGCAAGCTCCAACTCCTTGTAAGAAATACCATAGCGATCGAAACAGAGGAGATCGGCAAACTTTTGATAAGCCTTATAGACGGCAATCTCAGCAACACCGACCCTATCCTGTTCACCTGTGCCGATCCCCACTGTGCATTCGTCTTTTACGTAGATAACCGAATTGGATGTGACTCCCTGTTCTACAAACCATCCAAAAAGCATATCACGAATTTCGTCATCTGTAGGCTTACGGTTGATACGATATACCTTGCCATTGTGGACTGTTTCAGCCAGCTTTAGATCCTCAGCAGATCTTATTAAACACAAAGGAGATTGCTGAACGATCAGACCACCATCTATAAGGGATTTAAAATCTACATAGCGAAGCGTTCTATATTCAGAAAGCCTGTCAATGCGAGCGATGCGAATAAGTCTGAGGTCTTTCCGCTTTTTGAGAATATCTATGGCACCTTCTTCATACTCGGGCGCCGCTATTACTTCAAGATAGCATGGATAAATGGCCTCGGCTGTTTCACGATCAATGGGACGATTAACTACCAGACAACCTCCAAAAGCCGCAATTCTGTCGGCTCTGTAAGCGCGACGAAAAGCTTCGAGGATGCTGTGAGAAGACGCAACGCCGCAGGGATTGTTGTGTTTGAGAATGACTGCTGTGGGTTTATCCATCAAAAACTTCAAGATGTTCAAGCCGTTGTCTACATCGGTAAGATTAATTTTCCCAGGGTGTTTTCCTGTCTGGAGAAGATCTTCTTCCGTTATAGCACTTACAAGCCCTCTACCCGGTTCAATGTACTGACAGTTACCTAGAAGTAAGTTTCCACCAACAAGTTCGTAAAGGGCTGCCTCTTGACCTGGATTTTCTCCATACCGTAAGCCTTGCTCCACCACAGAACCATCGTCCTGCGGAATTTTCCACAGTTTCTTTCTGTAAATGAGTTTTTGCTCACCAAAATGTATGCTGAGCGTCTCCGGGAAATTATCCGAAACAATCGTTCTGTACATCTTCCTAAGATCTTCCGCCATGGTCTAACTCCTACTCAAAATTGAAGAATTTCAGGGTAGGTTCAACTCAATTTCTCTATTGCCATCATGTACTTATTGTCTTATGGTGAAAAACAATTCAAGACTAAACACCTTGGGGAACCAAAAAGAGGAGATGATAAGCATGAAGCGGTATGTAGCAAGTAAAAACGGGATGCTTTGTGTGCTGGTGCTGGTATTTATTGTCTATATTGCCTTTTTTGTGATTTCTCCATCTTATGCAGTGACGGATCAGGAAGTCATAATAGGACTTAATATTCCACTCACAGGCCCTTACGCTTTGCAGGGAAAGGATCAACTTCAGGCATATAAACTGGCTCAGGAGGAAGTTAACGCCGCAGGAGGTATTCTCGGAAAGAAAATTCGCTACCTTTATGCCGACAGTAAAAGTGACCCGGAAGTTTCGGTTGAAAATGTAAAGAAATTCATAGATGAAGGCGCCGATATGATAACGGGGGGATCATCCAGTGGTGTTGCCGTAGCAGTTAGCAGACTCTGTCAATCAAGGAAGCGATTGTTCTTTGTAACCCTAGCATACTCAAATGATGTCACAGGGAAGGACGCTCATCGTTACACTTTCCGGGAAACCTACAATACCTGGATGGCGGCAAAGGCTCTGGGCAAATATCTGAATCAACAGTTTCCTAAAGCTAAATATTTTTACATTACGGCCGATTACACCTGGGGTTGGACCACCAGAGATTCCATGAAGAAATTTACCGGATCTCAGGAGGCTCCAGATATACTGGTTCCTTTGGGCGCTCAACATGAAGTCTATCGTGAAGCTATTAAGAAGGCTATGGAATCTAACAGAGACATTCTCGTTCTTGTGTTGTTTGGACGAGATATGGTTTACGCGAT
>CAZWJX010000099.1:0-9042 GCA_964634695.1 uncultured Syntrophobacterales bacterium
ATGTATGATATTCCCTTATGTATCGCCCATTCGCTCAACTTCATAGTGAGTATATAGTAAAGTCAACACATTTTTTAGCTGTTAAAAAACCCTCTTTCGCTCCTCGTCGAATCGGGTTTATATCACCGATAGTCACAAAATCAACAGAATTGGAAAAAAGTCTCCTATTTTTTATCACTCAAAAAATCCGGCATGTAGGATATTCTGAGCGGTGGGTTCAGGTAGTATAAAACTTCTTGCGAAAGGCTTGATGGATGAAGTGTCTTCTCTATTCTAAGGGAAGGATTTTCTTCCAGTGAGATTATGGGGGCTCTGGAAGGGGGTGTTTCAGGGTCGTAGATTAGAACCGAAGGTTTGTGAGGATGAATTGCTGATTTCGCAATAACTATACCTATGGCACCGTTGGAAAGTTTAACAATGGTTCCAGGTGGGTATATGCCCAGAAGTTTTATGAAAACTTCCATGAATTTTACGTCTAGCTTGTCCTTCATCTTTTTATACATGAAAGCTAACGCGTGATAAGGCGTCATAGCCTTTTCGATTATCATGGGATTACAGAGATTGTCGTATGTATTCACAATGCTGACAATTCTTGTTGTTATGCCGATCTGGTTGCCCTTTAGGCCTTTTGGATAACCTTTGCCGTCAAGCGTCTCATGATGCTCCCCTATAATTCGTTTGGGTTCAGCGGGAAATGATTCTATGTTGGACACTATGTCGAGACCAAATTGTGGATGCAGTTGTAAAAAGGCGCGTTCAGGCTTTGTAAGAGGGGCAGTTTTCAAAAGAAGAGATTTGGGTATTTTGAGTTTTCCAATGTCGTGGAAAAGTGCACCCAGTCCAATAGTAATCATATCTTCGGCAGAAATATCGCAGGCTCTAGCAAGAAGAAGGCTTAACATGCAGACATTCAGAGCATGATGGAATACTTCCTCCTTTTTTTGTTTTACGTTTATAAGGAAAAGCATAGTGGAAGTATCATTTATCAATTTATCCACCACATTTTTCATCATTTTTTCGGCGTCCTCTAAGGATTCTTTTGAAAAGAAAAGAATACCATTTAGCAGCGTTTTTACTTCGATCAGAGTTTGTTCATAGGCCTTCATGCATTTTTGCGATTTTAAGTGATGAAGTTTGGCAAGAGATAAATGTTCTTCGGGATGTTTTGCCGTTTTATCTCCTGACGTTTCAATAACTTCGCTTCGATCATCAATTGAAATACCTATAACTTGGTTTATCCCGGCCTCCTCCGTTTCCTTAGCATTGTTTTTCGCGATACTTTCGAAATTTTTTGAAGTTTTCGGTTCCAGAACAAAGACAAAAGGAATGCCGAGAGCTTTTATCTTTTTGATCTGTTCCTCGCTTTTTATCGTAAATCTGGATCGCCAGAAAGGATGACGAAACCACGGCAGGGGAATTTCTATCTTCATTCCCGCCTTTATCTCATCTATCGGTATGCGCTTTCGATCATAGCGATCTTTGAATGATAAGATCATCCAATCTCCCGCCATTGATTAGAAGGGATATTCGCTCTGCTGTAACTTCCACAACAGAAGCATAGCACAGCGATCGTAACCAGATAAATATTATTCTCAATTTGATCTTCGCACTAAACCGGGCGACAGATAATTTTAAGTGTTTTAGTGCCATGTTCAAAAAATTGAACCTATTTGAAAATTGCGTAACTGAAGAATGTGGTTGTTATTTTTGTACTTTTTGTGTCATTACGAGCCGGAGCGAAGCGAAGCAGTCTCTCATTGTCCTTCTCCAGCGTCATTGCGAGGAGCGAAGCGACGAAGCAATCTCGTCGTTACAAGATGAGAGTACCACGCGCCCTCTGGATGCTCGCAATGACACACACATTCGTCATTGCGAGCGAAGCGAAGCAATCTCTCATTGTCCCTCCCCCGCGTCATTGCGAGGAGCGAAGCGACGAAGCAATCTCGTCGTTACAAGATGAGAGTACCACGGCCACTTTGTGGCCTCACAATGACTTTCTTTTACCAGTCTAAGCTCTACAGGAAATACACCTGTTGTCGTCTATTAAATCAGTTTTTTCGGACACGTTCAAAAAATATTTGACAAACTGAAACTTTATGGGTGTTATGATGTAAAAAAGCAAAACGGGCAAGCGCCGTTATTTAGGAACAACGTTGTAAATAAATGGTAAGACTAGGAGGGAACAATGAAGAAACCGCTTTGGGTGCCATCAGAGGAACGCATTAAACAGGCAAACATCACGGCATACATGAATTTTTTGAAAGAAAAATACGCCCGGCAATCCTTTAGTTCTTATAAGGAACTGTATGAATGGTCGGTGAACAATATTGCAGACTTCTGGGCAAGTGTCTGGGAATTTTGCGGAATTATTGCCAGTAAGCCCTATGATGAAGTGGTGGATGATCCTTATAAAATGCCCGGAGCAAAATGGTTTCAGGGGGCCAGGCTCAATTTTGCAGAAAATCTTTTGCGATACCGTGATGATCGAACGGCGGTTGTTTTTGTGGGAGAAACTCAACAGCGCAGAACCATTACTTATAGAGAGCTTTACAAACTGGTAGGCAAGATTTCCCGGGCTCTGAGGGAAATGGGCGTAAAGCCGGGAGATAGAGTGGTGGCATACATGCCCAATATGATTGAAACTCTGGCATTCATGCTCGGAGCCACAAGCGTGGGAGCGATATGGTCATCCTGCGCCGCCGATATGGGTCCTGAAGCAGTCTACGACCGTTTCGGACAGGTGGAGCCAAAGGTTCTTATAACCGTTGACGGTTATTTCTACAAAGGAAAGCAGTTTGATACCTTTTCAAATGCCCTGAAACTGGTCAGCAGAATTCCGTCCCTTGAAAAGGTCGTCATAGCCTCTTACGCCGGAAATCCCATAGATATTTCTCAGATGCCAAAGGCTGTTCGTTTTGAAGAATTCATAGGGAACGAAGATGCCGATCCTGTATTTGAACAGCTTCCCTTTGACCATCCGGTCTACATCATGTTTTCTTCCGGGACGACAGGAAAGCCCAAGTGCATGGTTCAGAGCGCCGGCGGTGTGCTGATCAATCATCTGAAAGAACTCATTATACATTCCGATCTTAAGAGGGATGATACGATTTTTTACATAACAACCTGTAGCTGGATGATGTGGAACTGGCTTATGAGTTCGCTTGCTGCCGGCTCAACAATGGTGCTTTATGACGGTAATCCACTCTATCCCGATCCCTATGCCATGTGGAATATGGCCGAGCGTGAGAAAATAACAATTTTCGGGCTTAGTGCAAGCTACATAAATGCTCTTCGCAAAGAAGGGATAAGCCCCGGAAAGAAATGCGATCTTTCCGCTCTAAAGCAAATTTCCCAGACCGGCTCACCTCTTTCTGCCGACGGTTTTGAATACGTTTATTCCGACATAAAACAGGATCTCCATTTCAACTCTATTTCAGGCGGGACGGACATCAACGGTTGTTTTGCTATTGGAAGTCCCATCCAGCCCGTCTATGCCGGAGAACTTCAGGGGCCGGCTCTTGGCATGAAAGTCAAAGCCTACGACGAGAACGGCAACCCCATCTGGGACCGTGAAGGGGAACTGGTTTGCGAAGCTGCCGCCCCTTCAATGCCGCTCTATTTCTGGAACGACCCTGATGGTTCCAAATATCGTGGAGCTTACTTCGAATTCTTCCCCGGCAAAAATGTATGGCGGCACGGCGATTATGTTATTTTCCATTCCGATACGGGTGGAATTACCTTCCTCGGACGATCCGATTCGGTGTTGAAACCATCGGGTGTTCGCATCGGAACTGCCGAAATATACAACCAGGTGGAAAACATTCCCGAAATAGCCGACAGCCTTGCAATAGGTCAGAACTGGCAGAACGACCAGAGAATCATCCTCTTTGTGAAGATGAAAGAGGGTTATAAGCTGACCGAAGAAATCAAAGAAAAGATCAGGACAACTCTCAGGAAGAATGCCTCTCCAAGGCATGTGCCTGCAAAGATTATCGAGGTGCCGGACATTCCTTACACGAGAAACATGAAAAAGGTCGAAAGCGCTGTAACAAACATCATCCATGGTCGTCCTGTGACGAACATAGAAGCTCTTGTAAATCCTGAGTGTCTTGAATACTACAAAAACCTCCCTGAGCTACAATCGTAGCGTAACCTCCCTCCGGGCAGAGGCATCCATGGCGGCTGCCCTGCCCACTTTCCTAATTGTTCCCACAAAATCATTGCCGACCCAGCTTTTTTCGTCATAATGTTCATTCAAAAAGGCTGTCTTGCGTTTAAAATACGGGCAAACAGAGTGCAGGAGGAAGAAAGGATGAAAATTATAACCCATCCGGATTTTCTCAAACCTTACACGCGTGATCCGGCAGCGGCGCCGGGACGCCTCGAACCAATCCTTGAAGAGCTGAAAAAGGACGGCTATGAATTCGTAGAACCGTTACCCGCCGGTTGGGATGACATTGAAAGAGTTCACACAAAGGATCATATAGAGCACGTCACCCGGCACGGTTTGTATTCGATTGCAGCCCTTGCCGCAGGTGGAGCCATACAGGCAGCGGAAATAGGCTTAACAGAACCCGCCTTTGCCGTGATCAGGCCGCCGGGTCATCATGCTTCCTCTGACAGTTCATGGGGATTTTGTTTTTTCAACAACATGGCGGTCGCTATAGAATATCTTAAACACCACGGGAAAATCCGCTCGGCTCACGTTCTCGACTTTGATCTTCACTACGGTGACGGCACTGTAAACATTCTCGGTTCAAGAGGTTACGTCACAATCCATAATCCTGAGGCCTCAACAAGAGAAGCCTATCTGGAATCGGTGAGAACACAGCTCTGGAAGGTAACACCGGACATCATAGCCGTATCGGCCGGATTCGATAACCACGTTCAGGACTGGGGCGGACTGCTCACGACTGAGGATTACTACGAAATGGGCAAGATGGTTTTTGCAAGAGCAAAAGAACTGGGAGCCGGAACTTTTGCCGTCCTTGAAGGTGGTTATAACCACGATGTGCTTGGTCTGAACGCTCGAGCCTTCGCTCAGGGACTTTGTGGAAGGGACTTAAACCTGAAATAGAAATTCGATTTGACCGATTAAACCGTTTTCAATATTATTAAACTCACTGATTGACCAGGGTTATCAGTGTGATGAACAGGCGGAAAGCTGTGTGGAGTAATGGTTTTCAACGATAGGAGCGTGTCATTATGAAAATTCATGAGTATCAGGCGAAGGAATTATTTTCGAAGTATGGCGTCACTATTCCGCGTGGGGGAGTGGCTTTTACGGTCGATGAAGCGTTGAATGTTGCCCGCACGCTTGGAAGCTACCCTGTGGTTCTCAAAGCCCAAATCCACGCCGGAGGACGGGGAAAGGGCGGGGGAGTCAAGCTCGCCCGTTCGGAAGATGAAGTTCGCCGCTACGCCGGAGAACTTATCGGAATGCGGCTTGTAACACATCAGACAGGCCCTGAAGGCAAGATTGTTCGAAAGATTCTTGTGGAAGAAGGGCTTCCCATTGCTCAGGAGCTCTACCTCGGGATGCTTCCCGATCGACGCACGGGAACTATAGCCATTATGGCAAGCCTTGCCGGCGGTATGGACATAGAAGAGGTTGCGGCGAAGGAGCCGGAAAAGATCATTACCGTTCACGTGGATCCCCTTCTTGGACTTCAGCCCTTTCACACCCGTCAGCTGGTTTACGGCCTGGGCCTTTCGGCCGAGATTTCCAGGGCCTTTACTTCCATGGTGAATAACCTCTATCGGCTCTTTGTTGATTACGATTGTTCCCTTGTGGAAATAAATCCCCTTGTGATCACTTCAGATCAGAGACTTATTGCGCTGGACGCTAAAATTAACTTCGACGACAATGGGCTCTTCAGGCACAAAGACGTGCTGGCTTACAGGGATCTTGACGAAGAAGATCCCTTCGAAGTGGAGGCTTCGAAATACAATCTTAACTATATCAAGATGGACGGCAACGTCGGCAACATGGTGAACGGTGCCGGCCTTGCCATGGCAACAATGGATTTGATTAAGCTTGCAGGAGCAGAGCCGGCAAACTTCCTCGACGTGGGAGGCGGAGCCAGCGCAGAAATGGTGGAAAACGGCTTTCGCATCATACTTAGCGATCCGAATGTTAAGGCGGTTCTTATCAATATCTTCGGCGGGATACTTCGTTGCGATGTGCTCGCTCAGGGAATCGTCGAAGCGGCAAAGAAAGTTGAAATCAGAGTGCCGGTCGTCATCCGAATGGAAGGAACCAATGTGGAGAAAGGGCGTGAAATTCTTCAACAGTCGGGCCTTAATTTTATAGTTGCCACAGACCTTAACGATGCGGCTCAGAAAATCGCTGCTATAGCAAAGTCCTGATACCGAATAATACCGTAGGGGGAGAAAGACGATGAGTATATGGGTTGACGCACAAACTAGAGTGCTTGTTCAGGGTATTACGGGAAGGGAAGGGCAGTTTCACGCAAGACAGTGCATAGCCTATGGAACCAAAGTTGTGGCAGGAGTTACTCCCGGGAAGGGCGGTCAATATATGGACGATGTTCCCGTGTTTAACACGGTAAAAGAAGCCGTTAAAGCAACAGGGGCGAATTGTTCACTTGTTTTTGTTCCACCGGCTTTTGCTGCCGATGCAATTCTGGAATCCATTGACGCCGGAGTGCCGCTCATTGTTGCCATAACGGAAGGCATTCCCGTTCTGGATATGATGAAGGTAAAAGGAGCGCTCAAAAGCTCTTCATCCCGGCTCATCGGTCCAAATTGTCCCGGAATAATCACGCCGGGACAGGCAAAGGTTGGCATCATGCCGGGGCATATTCACAAGCCGGGACATATCGGAGTGGTTTCCCGTTCGGGAACTTTAACGTATGAGGTTGTGCATCAGCTTACACTTCAGGGACTGGGGCAGAGCACCTGCATAGGAATCGGTGGCGACCCTATTAACGGCACCAGCTTTATCGATTGCCTGAAGGCTTTCCAGGACGATCCCGAGACCAAAGGAATTGTAATGGTCGGAGAAATTGGTGGTTCAGCCGAAGAGGAAGCTTCTGAATTTGTGAGGAACTACGTGACAAAGCCGGTTGTAGGCTTCGTTGCCGGGCTTACAGCACCGCCGGGACGACGCATGGGGCATGCCGGAGCTATAATAAGCGGCTCAAGCGGCACGGCTCAGGCAAAAATAGCCGCTATGGAAGCTGCGGGAATCACTGTTGTTAAGAATCTGGGAAATCTCGGGCAGATATGTAAGGAAGTATTTTCGAAGGTTTTGTAACGGTCTGGTGGTAAAAAGCGGGCGGGGCGTATAAATTTCGCCCCTCCTGCCATATCACTTCGCCGCCTTGACGGGCTTAACAACAAGACCTGATCTGAGACATCTAGAACAAACTCTCACCCGTAGAATCTGACCATCGGGCGTCATGTGCTTGACGGACTGAAGATTTGGAAGCCACCGCCTGCGAGTTCTGTTATTTGCGTGGCTTACGTTGTTACCGGTAACAGGTTTCTTTCCGCAGAAATGACATTGCTGACCCATAACATATCATCTCCTTCACAATTGGATTCTCCATATTTCGCCAATCAAGCAAAATCGGCCAACATCCTTAGCATAAGATACAGCCCAATGCAAAACAAAAAATGAGCGCTTACCCGAGGGCTGACAAAGGCTATGGCTTTTACTTCTGACTGTTCCTTTTCATAAAATTCTCCCGATAATACCTGTTTGCTCTTATCGTTGAAAGGGCTCGAGGATAAAGTATTAGACGATTAATGATGACTTTGGGTCTGCCGAGGAGTAACCGATGATAGTTTGGTGGAATGGAGCTCTAACCCCGATAGAAGCCGTAAGGATCAGCCCTCTTGATAGAGGTTTTATCTATGGAGACGGAGTGTTTGAAACCATACGAATTCAGGATGGAAAACCTTTATGGCTTTCCGAGCATCTTGAGCGTTTCAAGAGAAGCCTTAAGCTCCTCAATTTCGGTAGCACTGCGGATTTTTTCGAAGAAGAACGAGTGAGGCGTATAATTCACGATTTGCTTAAAGCAAATCCTGCCATGGGTAACGTGACCAGATTAAAAATCATCGTGACAAGGGGCGAGAATTCTCTCATCGGTCTTCCTGCCGTTGATGTTGACTTCGGTCAAGGCTTTTCAAGCTCAAGCCCGACGGTGCTTTTTACCGTCACGTCTTACCAGCCCCCTTCCGAAGATGCATATAGACGAGGCTGGGCTGTCGAACTTATTGCCGGACATTATTCTCCACCCCTCGGGAGACACAAAACTCTCAACTATCTTTTTTACCTGTGGTTAAAAGAAGAAGCTCGAAAAAAGGGCTTTCAGGAGGCCATTTTTGAGGACTGCGAAGGAAGAATAGTCGAAGCGTCGACGGCAAGCCTTGCCGTGCTTATTGATGGCGTCTGGGTGTTTCCTGTAAGTTACTGGAAACTTGACGGAATTACAGAAAAGATTGTGTCCAGACTGCTACAGGAGATGAACGAATCTGTTGCCTTCAAGGAGCTGCGAGCAGAGGATCTCGGCAGGGCACGGGCTATGTGGCTCTTGAATTCCATGATAGGCGTTATGCCTGTAAATAAAATAAACGAACGTTATTTGCCGGAAAGGATGGAATCCCTCGCTGCAAAAATCAGGGAAGGACTTTTCCTGTCGAATAAGTGAAATCACCGTCCGCCAATGGCTGACCTTATGGCAGCCTCGTGAGTGACGATTGAGCCCGTTCGAAAAAACTGATTTAATGGATAATAACAGGTGTATTTCATGTAGGCTTGGACAGGTTAAGGAAAGTCATTGCGAGGCCACGAAGTAGTCGTGGTGATTGCTTAGCTTCGCTCGCAATGACGAATGAGTGTGTCATTGCGAGCGCCCGAAGGGCGCGTGGCAATCTCATCTTGTAACGACGAGATTGCTTCGTCGCTTCGCTCCTCGCAATGACACAGTAGGGTGGTTGCTTCGCTCCGGCTTGCGATGACGAATGAGTGTGTCATTGCGAGCGCCCGAAGGGCGCGTGGCAATCTCATCT
>CAZWJX010000100.1:0-7976 GCA_964634695.1 uncultured Syntrophobacterales bacterium
ATAAGAAGACAACCCCGGACAAGTTGTCCTTCAGGAAATATTGTCCGTCGTGTAGAAAACATACGGAACACAAAGAAACCAAATAGAAGAAAAATCAAAGTAGAGAGAACGGGAGAAACTGCCTGTTCTCTCTCTTTGTGTCTTTAAAACTTGGGAAGCAGTGGGTATCTATGGGAACGAAACGACTCGGGAAACAGAGTGAAGGCTTACCGCAGCGATTTGGTTCGTGGGCAAGCTCCTTTAGGAACTACCTGCGCGAAGTGGTTTACGAACTTAAAAAGGTGGTGTGGCCATCTCGTAAACAAACGATAGGAACAACAGCCATAGTAATAATTGTGGTGATGATTTTCGGTATTTACCTTGGGCTCGTAGACTCGATATTCAGTCACATTATGCGGTGGCTGTTGGGATAAATGGATTTTAAGGCGGAGAGATAAACCGTGACCGGTGGAGCAGCAGAAAAAAAGTGGTATATAGTGCATACCTACTCGGGCTTTGAACAAAAGGTAAGCGTTGCCATAAAAGAAAGAGCAAAGGCTGCCGGTCTAGAACATCTATTTGGGGAGATTCTCGTGCCCACGGAAAAGATTATCGAGGTTGTGAAGGGCAAAAAGAGATCATCTTCACGAAAATTTTATCCTGGCTACATCATCGTTCAAATGGTACTCAATGATGAAACATGGCATCTTGTCAGGACAACTCCGAAAGTGACGGGGTTAATCGGCAGCAAGGACAAACCTGTTCCAATTCCAGAAGAAGAAGTGGAACGCATTAAAAAACAAATGGAAGAGGGAACTCAGAAACCCCGTCCCAAATACTGGTTTGAAAAGGGCGACCAGGTTCGAGTTGAGGAAGGTCCCTTTGCTAATTTCCACGGCGTCGTGGATGAAGTATTGCTGGAAAAAGGCAAAGTGCGAGTACTTGTGAGCATTTTCGGACGTCCAACACCTGTAGAACTTTACTTTACACAGGTAACTCGCTTGTAGCTTGTAGAAGGAGATATACATTATGGCTAAGAAAGTAATTGCAAATATTAAGCTTCAGGTTCCAGCGGGGCAGGCAAACCCCTCTCCGCCTATTGGTCCGGCTCTGGGCCAACACGGCGTCAACATAATGGAATTCTGTAAGGCCTTCAACGCCAAGACCCAGGGGCAGGAAGGGATGATCATTCCCGTAGTGATTACCGTATATTCCGATAAGTCCTTTACATTTATAACCAAAACTCCACCTGCCCCAGTTCTGCTGAAGAAAGCTGCTCAAATCGCTAAGGGATCCCACGAACCAGGTAGAGTGAAAGTGGGAACGGTGACAAGAGCTCAGATCGAAGAAATAGCAAAGCTAAAACTTCCCGACTTGAATGCCAGGACCCTTGAAGCGGCGATAAAAACTATTGAAGGAACGGCAAAAAGCATGGGACTGGAGATTGTTGATTGAATCCAGATGAAGGAAGGGCGTTGAACGATGGCAAAGCGAGGTAAGAAATATCTTAATGCGCGTGCAAAAGTGGATCCTTTTAAAAAATACACCTTTGAAGAAGCCGTAAAGCTCGCTATTGAATGCGCCTATGCGCGCTTTGACGAAACGCTTGATATAGCCGTCAAGCTGGGAGTTGATCCACGGCACGCCGACCAGATGGTTCGGGGAACGGTCGTTCTCCCCAACGGGCTCGGAAAAGAAGTTCGTGTGCTGGTATTTGCCAAAGGCGAAAAGGTGAAGGAGGCTCTCGAAGCAGGTGCCGATTACGCAGGAGCAGAAGAATACATTGAAAAAATCCAGAAGGAAGGCTGGCTTGAATTTGATAAAGCCGTGGCAACCCCCGATATGATGGGAGCCGTAGGTAAGATAGGTAAAATTCTCGGTCCCCGAGGACTAATGCCAAATGCAAAGCTCGGTACAGTAACTTTCGACGTAGCAAAAGTGGTCAAGGAAATCAAAGCCGGAAAGCTGGATTTCAAAGTGGAAAAAACCGGTATTGTGCACGCCCCTATGGGCAAAGTATCCTTTGGTCCAGAAAAGCTCCTCGAAAACATCTCGGCCTTTATGGATACACTGATCAGACTCAAGCCGGCAACGTCGAAAGGAACATACATAAGAGGGGTTGCTATCTCCACAACTATGGGACCGGGTATTAAGGTAGATCCCTTATCTCTTAAGACAATTATGGCTTAGGGGATAAAGGTTTTACATAAAAAGCGCGCACGTTTTGTGTGCCAATACTAAACTGCCGTTCGGTGCTTTCATCGTTCTAAGACAGTTGGTACGCTCTCGCCAGCTTGATGGGAAGCGAGGGTGTTTAAATCCGCAAGGCGGAGCCCACCGAGACGCATGAAGCTGACCGATCCGGCAGGGTGCATAAACGCCTTGTTGCAAAGGGAACGAAAAGCACGCCGGCAGAAGCGAAAGGAGGGTAGAGGCGTTTGAGTCTAAAAAGAAGCCAAAAGGCAAAGATACTGGAAGAGCTGCACGAGAAGCTAACTAAAGCTACCGTAACAGTACTCACTGACTTCAAGGGACTCACTGTAGCAGAGATGATGTCTTTGCGGGACGCTCTTGCCGCGGAAAAAATCGAATACAAAGTGGTGAAAAACACTCTGATGCGGATGGCCTGTCGTGATACGAGTGCGTCGGTTCTGGAACCCTATCTACGTGAAAACTGTGCCATCGCTATCGGTTACGACGACCCCACAGTTCCGGCAAGAGTTCTGAAAAAGATTACAAAAACCACCGATAAGCTCAAAATCAAAGGTGGAGCCCTGGGAGGGAAATTTCTAACCCCAGAAGAAATAATGGCTCTTGCCGACCTGCCGACGCGACAGGAACTGTTGGCCCGGCTGCTCGGCGTTCTTGCCGCCGTTCCCACAGGCCTGGTAACGGTATTGAGTGGCGTTCCGAGAAACTTTGTTGGAGTACTGGCGGCTCTCAAGCAGAAAAAGGAAGAACAACAAGGCGAAGCGTAAAGAAGGAGGAAAAGCAAAATGGCAGAAATCACCAAAGAAGATGTAATTCAGTTTATCGAAAATATGACCGTTCTGGAACTGAGTCAGCTTATTAAGGAACTTGAGGAGCGTTTTGGAGTAAGCGCTGCCGCTCCGGTAGCTATGGCTGCAATGCCTGTGGCTGGAGCTCCCGCACCCGGAGCCGCTGCACCTGCTGAAGAAGAAAAGACCGAATTCACGGTTGTGCTGACCGGCGTTGGTGATAAGAAGATCCAGGTCATTAAAGAAATTCGCGCCATTACTAATCTCGGACTTAAGGAAGCAAAAGACCTGGTTGAAAATCTACCCTCTAACGTTAAGGAAGGAATCCCCAAACAGGAAGCTGAAGAAATTGCAAAGAAACTTAGAGAAGCTGGAGCTACCGTCGAAATTAAGTAATTGGGCAACACTTTAACGACTGGAGAAATAGTATCGGAAATCGGTTCCGCAGGACCGATTTCCGATTTCACTTTTGTGCTTAGGTGAGTTAGAAAAAACAAAAAAATACCTTGAGGGTGACTTAGGAGAAACTATGGCGACGGCTTTAGCTCAGGAATACAGTATAAGAAAGAATTTTGGAAAAATAAAAAAAGTAGCCGATATTCCCTACCTGCTCGAAATGCAGCGAGAAAGCTATCGTCAATTCCTGCAGTATGGAGTACCAATAGAAAAGCGCGAGAAGAAAGGCCTACAGGAAGTCTTTGAGTCGGTTTTTCCGATAGAAGATTATGCTAAAACGGCTCGATTAGAATTTGTCTCCTATTCTTTTGGTGAAGTGAAATACGACGTCAGAGAATGTCTTGCTCGCGGCATGACTTACGAAGTGCCTATAAAGATACTGGTTAATCTGGTTATTTTCGACGTCGATAAAGATAAAGCTTCCAGAGAAGTTCGAGAAATAAAGCAGCAGGAAATCTATTTTGGTACAATCCCTTTAATGACCGAGACCGGCACGTTTATCATAAATGGAACAGAAAGGGTTATCGTCAGTCAGCTTCAGCGATCGCCGGGTATATTTTTCGACCACGACAAGGGAAAAACTCATTCCAGCGGTAAGATTCTATATTCGGCAAGAATTATTCCATTAAGAGGCTCTTGGCTTGACTTTGAATTCGATCACAAGGACGTATTATACGTAAAGATTGACCGGAGAAAACGCTTCCCCGTGACTATTCTGTTGAAAGCTCTAGGCTACAATGTAGAGGAGCTTCTCAACACGTTTTATAAAAGCCAGAAAATTAGAATCATAGACGAAACCAGAGCAGAAAGAATACTCGATCCGGATACCTGCGTGGGATTGAAAGCTCCGGAAGATATTGTTCATCCCCAAACTGATGAAGTGCTCGCTAAAAAAGGACGAAAATTAGGAAAACAGCTCATCAAGAAACTTCAGGAAGCCGGAATTAAGTCCCTGCCCATGTCAACAGATGAACTCAACGGTGCCGTTCTCAGCCACGACATAATCGACTTCAGCACGGGGGAAATCATAGCAGAGTGTAACGATGAAATAACCCCCGAAATCATAGCGGAACTTCTTAAAAGAGGAATTCACGACATAGAAATTCTACATATGCAAAGTCCTTCTTTCCGAAATACCCTGCTTCAGGACAAAGGTGTTGTCTCCCGAACTGATGCCATTGCGGAAATATACCGGAGAATGAGACCGGGAAATCCATACACGCCTGAAGCAGCGGAGGAGTTCTTCAACAATCTCTTTTTTAATCCGGACACATACGACCTGTCGGAAGTCGGCCGCCTGAAAGTCAACGCTCAGCTTAATCTTGATGTACCTCTTTCTCAGCGTACACTTCGCCCGGAAGACATCCTCGAAGCCGTTAAAAAGCTTATGGAACTGAAGGAGTCTCAGGGGCCCGTTGACGACATCGACAACCTCGGTAACCGGCGGGTAAGATCGGTTGGCGAACTTCTTGAAAATCAATACCGGATCGGGCTTGTTCGGATGGAACGGGCAATCAAGGAACGCATGATTGTTCAGGAAGTTGAAACTTTGATGCCCCATGACCTTGTTAATTCCAAACCGGTAATGGCGGTGGTTAAGGAATTTTTCGGCACCAGTCAGCTTTCTCAGTTTATGGATCAAACCAATCCACTTTCGGAAGTCACGCACAAGAGACGTCTAAGCGCCCTCGGTCCTGGTGGACTCACCCGGGAGCGAGCGGGATTCGAAGTGCGTGATGTTCATCCGACTCATTATGGTCGCATCTGCCCTATCGAGACTCCAGAAGGGCCAAATATTGGCCTTATTGTGTCCTTATCAACTTACGCACGAGTTAACAAATACGGCTTCATCGAAACTCCTTACAGAAAAGTGGAAAATGGTAGAGTTACCGACGAGGTCGTATATCTCACGGCAATGGATGAAAAAGACTATCCTATCGCTCAAGCGAACGCTCCAATAGACAAAGATGGCTATCTCATAGATGAAAAGTTAACGGCACGAAAAAGCGGTGAATACGTTCTGGTGTCTCGCGACGAAGTCAAATATATGGACGTTTCACCGAACCAGATCGTCAGCGTTTCGTCTGCTTTGATTCCCTTCCTGGAACACGATGATGCAAACCGAGCGCTCATGGGTTCTAACATGCAGCGTCAGGCAGTACCTCTAATCAGAACAGAAGCTCCTCTAGTGGGAACCGGTATTGAACGTATTGTTGCTCGCGACAGCGGTATAACAACGATAGCAAAAAGGGACGGTGTAGTAGAATACGTCGACGCAACAAGAATAGTGGTTCGATCCACCGATGACACGGAGGACTCCAGCATAGTTGATATTTACGATCTCATTAAGTTCCAGCGATCAAATCAGAACACATGCTTCAACCAGAAACCGCTTGTAAGACCCGGAATGAAGGTTAAAAAAGGACAAATAATCGCCGATGGCCCTTCTACCGATCATGGAGAACTCGCTCTGGGGCGAAACGTGCTGGTAGCCTTCATGAGCTGGGGTGGATACAATTTCGAAGACTCGATCCTCATAAGCGAGCGAATTGTGCGGGATGACGTTTTCACGTCGATTCACATTGAGGAATTCGAGGTCTTTGCCCGAGATACAAAACTTGGAAGAGAAGAAATCACAAGAGACATTCCCAATGTGAGTGAGGAACTTCTGAAAAATCTCGATGAAAGTGGAATTATCAGAATAGGTGCGTATGTGAAGCCTAATGATATTCTTGTCGGAAAAGTCACACCAAAGGGTGAAACTCAGCTTACTCCAGAAGAACGTCTCCTGAGGGCCATCTTCGGCGAGAAGGCAAGCGATGTTAAAGACAGTTCCCTTCGTGTTCCCCCTGGCGTGGAAGGCATAGTTATCGATGCTCAGGTCTTCTCCAGACGTGGCATAGAAAAAGACCAAAGAATGCAGAAGATAGAAGATGCCCAAATTGCCAAGCTCCAGAAGGATATGCGTGATGAGTCTGAAATCATTCGTCGTATGGCAGCGAGAAAGATTGCAAAGCTTCTGGAAGGCAAAACTTCGGCATCCACATTAAAGGATGGTAAAAACACCTATGTCAAAAAAGGTGATCTTATAACGGAAGAGATTCTCCTCGAGATGCCTCCAGTTATGTGGCCGAAAATCGTTGTCGCTGAAGATCCGGGTCTTACTCGAGACATTGAGCAGATTTATGAAACTTATCAGAACCACATCAGTCAGGTTAGAAATCTGTTCGAGAAGAAGATAGAAAAAATCAGAAGCGGTGATGATCTCCCTCCAGGGGTGTTGAAAATGGTCAAGGTATACGTGGCGACCAAGAGAAAACTCCAGGTGGGAGACAAGATGGCAGGACGTCATGGAAACAAAGGCGTCGTCTCAAGGGTTATTCCGATAGAAGACATGCCCTATTTTGAAGACGGCACACCTGTTGACATTGTTTTGAATCCTCTGGGCGTTCCATCACGTATGAACGTGGGGCAAATTCTTGAGACTCACCTTGGCTGGGCAGCAAAAGGACTTGGTGAACAGATTGGAAAGCTTCTTGAAAGCTTCAAAGAGAGAGAAACCATCGAACAGAAGTTAAGAAGAATCTATTCAGAACTGGAGTTTGACACGCTATTCAAAAACGCTTCAGACGAAGAATTAAGAGCAATGGCTCCACGATTTGCCGCAGGACTTCCTGTGGCTACGCCGGTTTTCGACGGAGCAAGCGAAGAAGAAATCAGGCAGTTTCTTAGAGAAGCCGGTCTTCCGGAATCCGGACAGGTGACTCTTTATGACGGAAGAACGGGTGAACCCTTCGACACCCCTGTGACTGTCGGCATTATGTATATGCTGAAACTCCACCATCTTGTGGACGATAAAATTCATGCTCGCTCCATTGGTCCCTATTCTCTTGTCACACAACAGCCTCTTGGCGGAAAAGCTCAATTCGGTGGTCAGAGACTTGGAGAAATGGAAGTCTGGGCTATGGAAGCGTACGGAGCTGCCTATGCTCTTCAGGAATTCCTCACAGTTAAATCCGACGACATCCAAGGAAGAACCCGTATGTACGCAAAAATCGTAAAAGGCGACAATACCCTGGAAGCCGGCATACCCGAGTCTTTCAAAGTTATGACTAAAGAACTTCAGGCGCTTGCTCTGGACTTCAGACCACTTGATGAAGTGGATGAAGAGGAAGAAAACAAGTAGAGCATAAATACAAAAGGAGGCAAAGCTTTGAAAGATTCATATATTAGCAGCATTTTGAAAAAAGATACCTTTAATTTCAACGCCGTGAAGATTTCCATAGCTTCACCGGAAATCATCCGGCAGTGGTCCTTTGGAGAGGTCAAAAAGCCTGAAACGATTAACTACAGAACCTTTAAGCCTGAAAAGGACGGGCTTTTCTGTGCGCGCATATTCGGACCCGTTAAGAACTGGGAATGTCTATGCGGAAAATACAAGCGGATGAAGCACCGTGGAGTGGTTTGTGAGAAATGTGGAGTTGAAGTTATTCAGTCCACGGTAAGACGAGAGCGCATGGGACATATAGAACTTGCCTCTCC
>CAZWJX010000100.1:7986-8992 GCA_964634695.1 uncultured Syntrophobacterales bacterium
GTTGCTCATATCTGGTTTCTCAGAAGCATGCCCAGTAAGATAGGAAACCTTCTCGACCTCACGCTGAGGGACCTGGAAAGAGTTCTATATTTTGATTCCTATATCGTTATTTCCGTGCCCCCTGACTTTCACAAAGTAAAAGTGGGTGAACTCATTACAGACGAGCAATATCGAAAACTTTCCGAAGAACTGGGACCGGAATTCAAAGCAGGTATAGGCGCTGAAGCTATCAGGGAACTTCTTAGTAACCTGGATCTGGACGCCATCGTTGAAGAACTTCGCTTTGAGATAGAAAATACCTCTTCGGACGCAAAGAAGAAAAAGCTGGGGAAGCGGCTCCGCATTGTGGACACCTTTAGAAATTCAGGCAACAGGCCTGAATGGATGGTCCTTGAAGTGATTCCCGTCCTGCCTCCTGACCTTAGACCTCTTGTTCCTCTGGACGGTGGACGATTTGCCACCAGCGATCTCAACGACCTCTACCGCCGGCTCATTAATCGTAACAATCGGCTCAAAAGACTACAAGAACTGGGAGCTCCCGATATTATCGTCCGTAACGAAAAACGTATGCTCCAGGAAGCAGCGGATGTGCTGTTCGATAACGGACGTCGCGGTAAGGTCGTTTTGGGAAGTAACAAACGACCGTTGAAGTCCCTCAGCGACATGCTCAAAGGCAAACAGGGGCGCTTCCGTCAGAACCTGTTAGGGAAGCGAGTAGATTACTCTGGACGGACGGTGATCGTTATCGGGCCAAACCTGAGGCTTCATCAGTGTGGACTGCCTAAAAGAATGGCTCTTGAACTTTTTAAGCCGTTTATTCTCGGTAAGCTTGAAGAAAAGGGGATCGTTTCAACCGTTCAGATGGCAAAAAAATTGGTCGAAAAGGAAGCGCCTGAAGTATGGGATGTACTGGAAGAAATTGTGCAGGAATTCCCTGTCTTCCTTAATCGCGCCCCTACCCTTCACCGTCTCGGGATACAGGCTTTCGAACCAATTCTCATAGAAG
>CAZWJX010000101.1:0-8925 GCA_964634695.1 uncultured Syntrophobacterales bacterium
CCGTGAAGGAGTAATAACCGGGTTTTATGCAACGGGAATATTACAAGAGCTACGATGGTATCCTTTTTATTGGAGATCCTCATGTAGCATCCTTTGCTCCCGGTCACAGACGTGACGAATACGTTCATACGGTTCTGGAAAAGCTGGAATTCTCGATAAATTTTGCAGTCGAAAATAGACTGCTACCCATAATCCTCGGCGATCTTTTCCATGTCCCCCGAAATAATCCTAACGCCCTGCTAGTTGAGCTAATACGTATCTTCAAGCCCGTTGTTCCATGGGCACTTCTTGGAAACCACGATAAGCACGAAGCCCGTTTCACACCCGATGTGTCAATAGCCGTGCTTGAAGCCGCCGACGCTATTCGTCTTATTAAAAGCTACGGCTTGGTGGATACGATTCAGGTAAACGGCAAAAAAGTTATGATAGGAGCTTCTCCGGACTGGACACCTCTTCCTGAAAAAGTCGATCCCGGCGATTCAGACTTTGTCATCTGGATCAGCCATCATAATCTTCTTTTCGATGAATTCGATGATGTTCCTGACCATCAATTCAGGGGAAAAGCCTTCAACCTTAGGTCTATTCCAGGCGTGAATGTGGTTGTCAATGGACATCTTCATAGACCCAGACCACCGGTTAGGGCAGGCAATACTCTCTGGCTTAATCCGGGAAGTCTTGTGAGGATAATACGAACGCCGTCCGTGATGGATTTGAAACCGTCTGTCACGGTGTTTAGCTTTCAAAACGGTCAACCGTGTTTTGAGTCCGTCGTTGTGCCTCACAGAAGCTTCGACGATGTTTTCTACCCTTTTTCTAACCAGAGTATCGGTGATGAGGAGATTCTTGATGGAGAATCCCGGTTTATTAGAGGGCTTGAAAATCTGGCGCTTAGAAGAACGGCAGAAGGTGTTGGTCTGAGACAGTTTCTTAAGATGAACCTTAATTTTGACGATCCGGTTGATGTTGAAATATGGAAACTCTATCAGGAGGTAATGGCGGATGAAGAAAAGTGATGAAGAGATTATAAAGGAGCTGGAAGCGCTCAAGGCTGAATACGCCAGACTGGATAAGAAGCGGATAGAAACGGCTACTCAACTGAAAAGTCGAGAAGACCAGTTAAAAGAGCTAAAAGAAAAGGCGCTTAAAGAATATGGCACCAACGATGTCAACGAGCTTAAAAAACTCCTGGAAGAGTGGAGGGCAGAAAACGAGAGAAAGGTTGCCGAATACAGGCAGCATATTGAACACATTAAGAAAGGCCTGGCTGAGTTGTCAAGCGAGGTTAAATCATGAGCGACAGCGGTGAAGCATTTTCCTTGGCGGTGGATCTTCGCAGACAGTTCGATATTCTTAAGAACGAGCGTGAAAGGTGGCAAAACAGACTCGAAGATCTGGAACGAGAACTTAAGGAAATTAACGAATTTCTTGAACTTCATCCCAGAATAGCTGCTCGACTGGAGCAGCTTTCACGAGACATTTTTTTGAAAACTCTCCAGGAAATTGAAGAAAATTTAACCTATGCTCTTCAGGATGTCCTCGGACAGGATATTAAAGTTAAATCCGACGTGGAAGTAAAGCGAGGTAAATTCTGGATACGGTTCTACATCGAAAGAGATGGGCATAGGGAGGATATACTGAGAGGACAGGGTGGATCGGTATGCAACATTCTTTCCGTTGGACTCCGCTTGATTGCCCTTTCCCAGCTTGACGAAAAGAACCACAGACGATTCATTGTTCTCGATGAACAGGATTGCTGGCTCAGACCCGATCTTGTTCCTCGCTTTATGAACATCATCCACCGTATAGCCGAGAAGCTTTCCTATCAGGTTCTGGTGATAAGCCATCATGATCTGGATTTCTTTCGTGACCATGCCGATCGTATCTATAGATTTGTTCCCGATGATCGTGGTAATAGTGTAAAGATTGAGCAAATTTTTTAGCGAAGTTTTGGCAAAGGTTATTAACTTCAACAGGAGCCGAACGAATGTCAGGGCATTCAGGTAGAGCAAAGTTTTTTTTCTGGATAATCATGCTCATTTCAGGGTTTGTCTGCTTTTCCTGTGCCAAAACCATGGAGCCGGTTTATAGCTATCCTCCAGCGAGACCAACTTTGCCTCCGTATGGTCAGTCTGTTCAGGACGTTTTGAACATGATGGGACAGGCAGAGCAGTTCGAAAAGGCGGGGAATTTAGACGAAGCAGCCCGTCTTTATTATCGCATTGCAACCTCTTACCCTGGTAGTGAGACCGCACCAGAGGCATTGTATCGCCTCGGAAGAATCATGTATCGGTTGGGACGCTGGCATGATGCTACCGTATATTACCTTTATCTTGTGAATAATTATCCTCAGTGGCCGGCGATAGGACAGGCTTATGACGAACTTGCGAAAGCCTTTTTGTTGGAGCGTCGTGTTAAAGAGGCATTAGACGTATCAAAAAGAATCTCTGACGACGGAAAGAGGAATTTTATCCTAGGTGTCGCCGCAGTGATGGATGGAAATGTCAGAAAGGGTGTCAAATATCTGAATGCATTCGTGGCATCTCCAGGAGTGAGGCGACCCGATGTGGCATCGGAGGATATTACTTTTCTTGCGAAGGTCTTGAGCAGAGAACAGCTTCAGATTGTTGCCGGCGAACGGGAACTATCTCCCGAGCTGCGAGCCTTTATTCAGGCAAGTCTTGGAAAACATCTCCTTGATGCAGGACGAGTACCGGAAGGGCAGGAATTGCTTAGAAGAGCGGTGGAAGGCCTTGGAAGTGGTCATTATCTTGCTCTGGCTATACAAAGCCTTAGCGGAGTGCAGACTCAGATTATACCTGAGCAACAGAGGCCGGCTCTCCGACCGGAGCCGCTGAACGTTGCAACCGCAGATCCCGGCAATCCCAAGAAGATCGGGCTCATGGTTCCCCTTAGTGGAAGTGCCAGTGGATATGGTTACCAGGTTTTTAGAGGTGCCTCTCTTGCGGTAGCTTTGTGGAATGAACATTATCCCGAAGATACCGTGGAACTGGTTGTCCAGGATACTCAACCCGAAGCACAGGCCACGGTTAAGGCCTTTGAAAAGCTTGTTAATGAGGACAAAGTTATTGCTATCATAGGCCCCATGAGCCGTCAGGGGGTTGAAGCTCTTGAAGGGAGCGCCCAACCTTTGCCACTTCTCGTTTTGTCTCTCGTCCCGCCCGACAGTTCCGGAGGAATGCCGCCCTATGGGTCGTATATTATAAAGTTCCTTCCCGATGTTAGAGCCATTACAGAGCGGCTTGTAGATTATTCGATAAACAATCTTGGTTACAAAAGCTTTGCTATCCTGTATCCTGACGAATCCTTCGGACAACAGGCCCGAGATGCTTTTCTGCAGTCTGTTCAGTCCAGAGGAGGGCAGGTGATAGCCCAGGCTGGCTATCCCGCCGGAAGTACCAAGTTCAAGGCGGCAATAGAAAATCTAATCGGCAGGAAGAAAGAAGAGGGAAAAACTCTGGCAGATAAACTACCATTTCAGGCTCTTTTTTTGCCGGATGATTTAAAGACCGTTTCCCTTCTTGTGCCTCAGCTATTTCAGGAAAACGTGGTGGGTGTTACCTTTCTTGGATCA
This sequence comes from uncultured Syntrophobacterales bacterium, assembly GCA_964634695.1. Lineage (GTDB taxonomy): Bacteria > Desulfobacterota > Syntrophobacteria > Syntrophobacterales > Thermodesulforhabdaceae > JAOACS01. The sequence goes on from CAZWJX010000101.1 coordinate 3,593, forward strand.
CATCTCTGGGACAATCCAAGATTTGCCAGTTTGTCAGGAGGTTATCTGGATGGAGCCTACTACGTAACCCCCTATTTCATTCAATCAACTGACGAAGTTTCGTCGGTTTTCAAATCAAGGTTCCAGGCGATGTATAAATCTATCCCGCAGCTGCTGGAAGCCGCGGGATATGATGCAACGAACATAGTGCTTCAAATCAGAAGCCGTGCCGAAAAGAGCAGAATGGGACTTTTGCGAGTTGTTCAGTCGGGATTTGCCCCATCGGGGAGCGTGACAGGAGTGAAACAGATCAGCCCTTATGGAATTGTGGAGCGTTCCTACAAGGTGATAACTGTTAGAGGTTCTGAACCGGTGAAAGTAGCGGAGTAACAAAATTTCTGTCTGTTGCGGGTAGAGTTTTGTATCAAATTTTGACTTTTAGTTATGGTTATTTGTTGTTGTGCTGGGCGTGATTGCATGCCTATGAAAGCAGGCACCGGACGGTAGGTATCCATGCGTTTCCACCCACAAGCCTGACTATGACTCGGTGGGTGAGCATGTTCGAAAAAAAGAGTAGTGTCATTGCGAGCGCCCGAAGGGCGCGTGGCAATCTCATAAAAAGTGATGACGAGATTGCTTCGTTGCTTCGCTCCTCGCAATGACACAGTAGAGATGGTTACTTCGCCTTCGCTTCGCCTCCGGCTCGCAATGACGCCCCTTCCTCCGTCATTGCGAGACCACGAAGTGGCCGTGGCAATCCCCTTCCCCCGTCATTGCGAGCCCGCCGCAAGGCGGGCGTGGCAATCTCATCGTTGTTTCTTATGAGATTGCTTCGCTTCGTTCGCAATGACGAATGCGTGTGTCATTGCGAGCGCCCGAAGGGCGCGTGGCAATCTAAAGAGAAACACAATGGGGCAGGCTCCTCGGTGGGTTGTCAAAAATAAGGGGCTGTCTTAATATATAACTGTTAAAAAACAGGGTTGACGTAGACACAGAATAATGCCATTACTCGAACCTTAAATCGCTGGTGCTTCAAATAAAGATCGAGGGGAGGTTTCAAATATGCCTATTTACGAGTATGAATGCACAAGTTGTGGCAAGATTACCGAAGCGATGCAGAAATTTTCCGATGCTCCGCTAACCATTTGTCCTTCCTGTGGAGGTTCTCTCAGAAAACTTATCTCTCTCAGCACCTTTCACCTTAAGGGAACAGGTTGGTATGTGACAGATTACGCTAATAAGTCTCAAAGTCATTCGTCATCTAAGTCTAGCAGGTCTTCTTCGTCTGGTGATAGTGATTCTTCTTCTAAGAGTTCTTCGTCGGAGTAAGGTTTGCGAATATTCCTTACGATAGAGTGAAGGGGGCGGTCAGGTTCATCTGACAGCCCCCTTCATTTTTTATTTTCGGTTTTCTAGCTTAGAATAGACCAGACTTCGTCGGCGAGCCCTATAGAGCGGGTTGCTTCAAAAAGTTTTACTGCTTCTTCATAAGCCTGCCATGTGATTCGTTCCTTGTATTCAATTCCTATAGCGTTTAACTTTGCAGCAAAAACTTTGTTGGCTTTCTTTATGTTTCCACCAACGTTGCCTGTTTCCTTGGCCCATGTCCAGATCTCTTCCCAGAGCTCATCCGGAATGCCGCGATAAGGTCTTTTTATGTAGCCTTTTTCTTCAGTGGTAATGGCGTTGCCGTTCTCGTTCATGGCAAACCCAAAAGAGATGTTTTGCCAGAACGTTCCCACATTTCCCTTGCGGATCCCGTAATTTATGAAGGAAGAAATTTTCTCAAGAGATGTGCCTGTAATTCCGTGCTGTGCAATATCTACCGACCATGGCTGGATTGCTTTCCATATTTCCAGCGTAAGATCCAGCTGAATGCCTTCTTTTGCCGTGCCAAAGTAGGTTCCGTGTATTGAACCGTTATTTATGGCAAGAAGATCTGGATGTATACCGCGATTTACCAGTTCTCGTATGAACCATTCCGCTTCGTCGGGTCTCGTGAACCCTTCGGCACTGCCGCTCTTTGCGCCTATTTCTCCCAGTTCCACTTCCAGACAGAAGCCCGCTTCCACAATGGGTTTTGCAAGTTCTGATGTGGCTTCCAGATTAAGTTCATTTTCCATATGGGATGCATCGATGGCAAAGGACGTAAAACCTGCCTCCATCTCTTCCCTGATAAGCTCTCTTACGGAATCCTTTTCGCCCGGATTTTTGACCGTTATATGGTCTCCGTGGATGGCGAAGGGAACCTCTGTATTTCCAAGTCTTTCATTCTCTCGGATGATGAATTCTACAAAAGTTGCCGGGGTGAATTCGGTGTAACCGAGTTCGGACTTAGCGATTTCGTACATGACCGGCGCTTTTGTGGCCATTGAGGCCCTAATTATTCCTTCTACCGGAAGGCGACACCTTATATTTGTTGCCATTATCATAGCTTTATTTTTTCTGGCTGCCTGAATGAGAGCTTTTCCGTTGACCAGAGGAACTATACTGGACGGGAAACGCTTCTTAACATTGTCGGGTCTAACATCTTTTCTCATAATTCATAACCTCCATGGTAGTAGATGACAGGTTAGGTAACGGATGGGAGAGAGGCGAATAGCTTATGTGAACTATTCGCCTCATCCGCTTATCATCCAATAACTTAGCTAGCTACTGGCTACTCTCTTCTTATAGCTCTATACTTTGGCAGCCCTGTTCCGGCAGGAATTAACCGACCCAGTATGACGTTTTCCTTCAGTCCGCGCAATCTATCCACCTTACCGGCTGCTGCAGCTTCGGTTAGAACTTTTGTTGTTTCCTGGAAAGATGCGGCCGAAATGAAACTGTCGGTGCTGAGCGATGCTTTCGTAATACCCAGTAGCAGTGGTTCTGCTTCAGCCGGTGTCTTACCTTGAGCGATGAGTTTTTCGTTCGTTTGTTCAAAAATGTGGCGTTCAACCTGTTCGCCGGGCAGGAAGTCAGAGTCACCGGGATTAGTGATCTTAACACGTTTGATCATCTGACGCACAATTACTTCTATATGTTTATCGTTTATACGGACGCCCTGAAGACGATAGACTCTCTGAATTTCATCAAGCAAATATTTGGCGAGGGCTTTTTCACCGAGAACTCTCAGAATATCGTGAGGATCCGGTGAACCTTCCATCAAAGGTTCACCCGCCCGGACATAATCTCCTTCATGCACTATGATGTGTTTTCCTTTTGGTATCAGGTATTCGCGGGGTTCTCCAACTTCAGGCTCTATAATGATTCTTCTCCTGCCTTTTGTGTCCTTTCCGAAATGAACAGTTCCATCAATTTCCGAAATGATAGCATGCTCTTTCGGTTTTCTCACTTCGAAAAGCTCGGCAACTCTGGGCAAACCTCCCGTAATGTCTTTTGTCTTGGTCGTTTCTCTTGGGATTTTTGCCAGCACGTCACCGGGGTAGACGTGGTCTCCTTCGTTTACCATTAGAATTGATCCCACGGGGAGATAGTATCGAGCAATGGTGCCCTTAGAGTCTTTAGGATCTTTTATTGACACTCTGGGTCTGAGGTCCGTCTCCTTATATTCTGACACGAACTTGCTGGCTTTCCCTGTAACGGGGTCTATTTTTTCTTGCAGTGTCTGCCCTTCGATGAGATCTCCGAACTTTACTATGCCTTCTACCTCCGTGAGAATTGGCGTATTAAAGGGGTCCCATTCCGCAAGGGATGTTTCGGCTTCAACAAAGTCGCCCTCTTTCACCTTGATCTTGGCACCGTAAACAATACGGTAACGTTCTCTTTCACGGCCTGTGGTTGCGCTTTCTATGACCAGCTCCCCATTTCGATTTATTGCTATGAGTTCACCGTTACGGTTAACAACGGTATGCAGATTGACGAATTTAACGACTCCCGGGTATTTATTGGCAATAGAGGTCTGCTCAACTCGCTTGCTGACGGCGCCGCCAATATGGAATGTTCTCATTGTGAGCTGAGTTCCCGGTTCTCCAATGGACTGAGCAGCTATAATGCCGACGGCCTCTCCTATTTCTACAAGCCTACCCCGTGCCAGGTCTCGACCGTAGCATTTTACACAAATTCCCCGCGGACTCTTACAGGTGAGAGGCGACCTTATAGGAACTCGCTCAATACCGGCTTCCTCAATTTTTGCAACTGCGGCTTCGTCGATTTCTTCTCCGGCCTTGACCAGCACTTCACCGGTGACAGGATCAACAATATCTTCGTGGGCAATCCGCCCGATTATACGTTCTCCAAGTTGCTGTATAATTTCACCGGCTTCAAGGAGAGCCGTTTCCTCAATTCCATCAAGGGTGCCACAGTCTTCTTCTGAAATAACCACATCCTGTGCAACATCGATAAGACGGCGAGTGAGGTAACCGGAGTTTGCCGTCTTGAGAGCGGTGTCGGCCAAACCTTTACGGGCTCCGTGAGTCGAGATGAAGTACTGGAGGACGGTGAGCCCTTCGCGGAAATTAGCCGTAATGGGTGTTTCTATGATTTCTCCTGATGGCTTGGCCATGAGCCCTCGCATACCGGCGAGCTGTCTCATCTGCTCTTTGCTGCCTCGAGCTCCCGAATCGGCCATCATGTAGATCGGGTTGAAGGACTGCATCTGTTCAACTTGCCCTTCCGGTCCTACTACCGTCTCCGTGGCGATTTCTTTCATCATTTCCGATGCTACATCTTCGGTAGCCTTTGCCCATGTATCTACAACCTTGTTGTACTTTTCGCCTTCTGTGATGAGACCTTCGTTATACTGCCGTTCAATTTCCTTTACTTCTTCAAAAGCTTTCTTCAGGATTTCGGGCTTCTTTTTGGGTATTATCATGTCCTTAATGGCTATGGATATGCCGCTCTTGGTTGCCATTTCATAGCCAAGATCTTTCAGACGGTCGGCAAGTATAACCGTGGCCTTCATGCCGGCTTTGCGATAGCATTCGTCAATCAGTTTTGCGATTGTTTTTTTGTTCATTACTTTGTTTACGAGCTCAAAGTCGAGACCCGGAGGTAGAAGTTCTGAAAGAAGGACCCTTCCAACGGTTGTTTGGACAAATTTGTCGCCCATTCTAACCTGAATTCTGGCATGAAGACTTACGGCACCGGCATCGTAGGCCCGTCTCACCTCGTCCGGACCATAGAAAATTTGCCCTTCACCTTGAGCGAAAGGTCTTTCTCTGGTCATGTAGTAGAGCCCTAAAACAATGTCCTGAGTTGGAACAATTATAGGATCGCCATGGGCAGGGCTCAGAATGTTGTTGCTTGACATCATGAGGACTCGAGCTTCAGTCTGAGCTTCTACAGAAAGGGGAATATGGACCGCCATCTGGTCGCCATCAAAGTCCGCGTTGAACGCAGTGCACACGAGA
>CAZWJX010000102.1:0-8922 GCA_964634695.1 uncultured Syntrophobacterales bacterium
AAGTATGATACACGAATATGATATACTATACGAGTGCGATATACGATGACGGAAAAAGTGACGTGGCCTCCCAATGACATAGTGATGAAAAAGGCTTTATTGGAAGAAGGTCGGTAATGGGCGAATTTCTGTACCGAGACTATAAGTCCTATCTCCTAGAAATTTTCGGCTGCCGGGTCCACAAAATCACTGTGGACGCCGGCATGACCTGTCCTAACCGCGACGGAACCAAAGGAACCGGCGGATGCATCTATTGTAACGCCAGAGGCTCAGGAACAGGACAGTGGGCTCTGGGAAAAACCATCCGTGAGCAGCTGGAAGAGGCTAAGCCCTATCTCCGTAAGCGCTTCAAAGCAGAAAAGTTCCTTGCTTACTTCCAGTCTTTTTCCAACACTTATGCTCCGCTCGAGAGATTAAAGTCTTTGTACGAAGAAGCGCTGTCTGTCGAGGATGTGGTAGGACTCACCATAGGAACCCGACCGGACTGCGTCACTCCCGACATCCTCGATTACCTGGAGCTGCTTTCTCGCAACTGGTATATATCGATTGAATATGGGCTCCAGTCTGCTCATGATGAGACTCTTCGTCTGATAAATCGTGGACACACCGTGGAAGCCTTTTTAAAAGCCGTAGAAGAAACCAGAAAACGTGGTATTCCCGTATGCGTTCACGTTATCATCGGGCTTCCAGGGGAATCAGAAAAAGAAATGATCGAGACGGCTCGTTTTCTTGCAAGGTGCGATATTCAGGCAGTTAAGATCCATCTCCTTTACGTAGTCCGGGGAACGGTGCTCGAAAAATGGTATCTCGAAGGACGCTACAAACCTCTATCCAGAGAAGAGTATGTGCACATTGTAAGTCAGTTTCTTGCTCATTTGCCTCCACATGTAGTTATTCAGAGACTTACAGGAGATCCACATCCGGAAGAACTCGTTTCTCCCTTATGGGCTCTCGAAAAGCAGCAGAATATTCAAGCAATTGTCAGATATATGACCGAGAAGGGAATTACTCAGGGGCGTCTATTCCGGAAAGGCACTTAGCAAGTTTTACGAAGTCTTCCGGGGATAGCTCTTCAGGCCTTGCTGAAGCTGAAATACCGGTTTTCTCAAGGCAAGTGGTCAGGAACCTTTCAGGATACCTGATGCCGGGATTTTTCGATAGAAAACTCTTCAGTCCGTTCAATATCGTCTTTCTTCTCTGCCGAAAAAGTTCTGATACAACGCCGTGGAACAATTCGTAAGACAGAGGAGCCCATCCGGGAGAATCAAAAAACTTTATCCTGACCACCAGCGATTCAACTCTGGGTGGTGGAACAAACTGTCCGTGCCCGACGGCGAAGAGCTTTTCCGTTTCTGCGCAGTTTTTGAGAATCACCGTGGGAATGCCGTAATCTTTACTTGATGGTTCGGCCGTCCATCGAAGTCCCACTTCTCGTTGAACCATAAAAACGGCACGTTCTATGATTTCGTGAGATTTTATAAGATGAAATAGCAAAGGCGAACTTATGCCGTAGGGAATATTTCCAACGATCTTTAGAGAACTTTTACAGGCAGGTTCGACCGGTGAGTTCATAATAAAATCATGCCAGTTAACATCAAGGATATCTTTAATATGCCAGGTTATAGAGGCCTTCCCCTGTGGCATAACGTTTTGCAACGCTTCGGCCAGCGTTCTGTCCAGTTCCACAAGATGAAGACAACAGGGATATTCGATAAGGTATTTCGTTAGAGATCCAAGTCCCGGCCCTATTTCCACCACGATGTTTCCCGGTTCGATTTCAACGGCTTCCACTATGCGACGAGCCGTCCGGGGCTGAATCAGAAAGTGTTGCCCCAGACTCTTGCACGCCCGTCGCCCAAACCGGTCCAGATATTCCCGTGGGGTTATAAACATCTGTCAGTACCACCTCGACGTGGCATCTATCGAGAACAAATCTCGAGAAAATCCTTCGCGTTTCCAGACTTCATAAGCCGCCGCCGCAATCATAACTGCATTATCGGTGCAGAGGGAAAGAGCAGGAAGTCGCAGATCCCATCCGCGTTCCATGGCTCTCTCCTTGAAACGTTCTCTAAGCCTGCGATTTGCCGCTACTCCCCCAACTACCGCTATGTTTTTCACTCCTCTGGTTTCAGCAGCAAGGGTTACCTTCTCGAGCAAAACGTCAACAACAGCTTCCTGAAAGCTGGCCACAACATCTTCCACCCGGTACGGCAAGACATCCTTGGAACTATCAAGAGGGCTTCCGAACTTTTTAACGAAATTAACAACGGCAGTTTTGATGCCGCTGAAGCTAAAGTCGAGGGAATCTCTGCCAAGGAAGGATCTGGGGAAAGAAAAGGCGTTGGGATTACCATTTTCGGATAGCCTGTCAATCACAACACCTCCCGGATACCCAAGTCCGAGAAGTTTAGCGACCTTATCAAAGGCTTCTCCTGCCGCATCGTCGAGAGTGGTTCCAAGTAGTTCAGGTGCTTCTCCGGGACGAACGAAATAAATAGCCGTATGCCCTCCGGAAACCACAAGACACACGTAAGGCTCACAAGGAGGACCGGAATCGATAAAAGCCGCCCAGAGATGGCCTTCCAGATGATTAACGGGAATAAGCGGCTTATTCCACGCGTAGGCAATTGCCTTTGCGGCCGCAACGCCGACAAGAAGCGATCCCACAAGCCCCGGCCCGCAGGTCACACCTATGGCGTCAATATCGTCAACGGAACAGCCCGAATCGTGCATGGCCTGATCTATCACAGGAATTATGGCTTCAACATGCTTTCGCGATGCAAGTTCGGGAACTACGCCACCGTAAGGGCTGTGAACATTTATCTGGCTCGCTACAACCTGAGACCTGATTATGCGTCCATTTTCTACAACAGCCGCCGCAGTTTCATCGCAGGAAGATTCAATACCGAGAATGATCATGCTTCGCTCCCATCGCCGTTAAGAAATCGCTCAGCTTCGGCTACGTCGTCGGCACTCCCGATATAAAGCGGCACTCGATCATGGAGAGTCTCGGGTTCAATGTCCAGTATACGTCTTTTTCCATCACTTGCTGCGCCTCCAGCCTGTTCAACAATCATGGCAAGTGGAGCTGCCTCGAAAAGAAGACGGAGTTTCCCTCTTGGCTTCTTGGGATCCCTCGTGTCCGCAGGATACATAAATATTCCGCCCTTCAGTAAGTTTCTATGAAAATCCCCAACAAGAGTGCCAATATATCGGGAAGTGTAAGGCTTTCCCTTTGAGGGATCCGGTTCTTTAAGAGAGTCAACATATCGCCTGACCGGCTCGCTCCAGTAGTGATAGTTACCTTCGTTCACGCTGTATATCTTCCCTTTCTTTGGAATCTTAATATTTCGATGGCTCAGGAGAAACTCCCCTAAAGCCGGATTCAATGTAAAACCATGAACACCTTTACCCGTTGTGTAAACAAGCATTGTGCTGGAACCATAAATAAAATACCCTGCTGCAAGCTGCTCCGATCCCTTTCTAAGAACTTCATCGAGAGTTACATGCCCGCTATCCTTTATCCTACGACGGATGGAAAAAATGGTTCCTATGCTTGCGTTAACGTCTATGTTAGACGAACCGTCCAGCGGATCAATAAGCAGAATGTACTGTCCCGTAGGATACTGGGAAGGCACTTCAATAATGTCGGCGTCCTCTTCCGAAGCAATGGCGGCTATATGACCTGTGTGAATAACTCTTCGGATGATGGTTCTATTGGCGAACTCATCAAGCTTTTGAACTTCTTCGCCATAAACATTTTCTGATCCCGTAGACCCGTAAATATCAACAAGCCCTGCCTTGCTCACCTCCCGATGGATAATCTTTGCCGCCACAATGAGTTCGTTCAGAAGTTGTGTAAAAGCACCGGTTGCATAAGGCGTCTCCCTCTGTTCCCTGAGAAGATGCTCGGTAACTGTAATCCCCAGTCCTCTATCTGCCATAACGAGATCCTCCCTGTTGGTTGAATCAATTTATTATTGCGCTCGACAAGTTTTCTCCTTATAGCAAAACCTGAAGAAAGGTTAAATCCCAATCAATCTTTGTGATGGGTTATGCGTCATTAAAAAAGGAGTCCCAGATGACCTCAATATGCGCTCCAAACCATCAGGTTAAACAAGCTCCCAACGTTGACGCCTACGGAAGAACAGTAGATTACCTCAGGCTTGCCGTCACGGATCGATGCAATCTGCGCTGTATATATTGCATGCCGCCTGAAGGAATACCGAAGCTTGCCCATGAGGATATTCTTTCTTACGAAGAACTTTTGAGACTTGTCCGTATTGTTCGTTCTCTTGGCATCTCGAAAATTCGCATAACGGGGGGAGAACCGCTTGTAAGAAAGGGCATAATTTCCTTCGTTCATCGACTCGTCGACGTTGTCACTCCCGGTGAAGTGACCATGACCACAAACGGAGTTCTCCTTGCAGATTATGCCGCCGATCTGTTCAATGCAGGCATAAGGCGCATCAACATAAGTCTGGACACACTGAGAGCAGACAGGTTTAGCATGATTACAAGAACCGATGCCTTTGGTGATGTCATGAAAGGCATTGAAAAAGCGATGCAGGTTGGTTTCAGACCTGTGAAGCTGAACACTGTGGTAATGAAAGGGATAAACGATGATGAAGTAGAAGACCTCGCGCGACTCACCCTGAAAGAACCTGTTCATGTAAGATTCATAGAATTTATGCCCTTTGGTGACAGAGAGTGGGAAGATAAGTTTATTTCAGCAGATGAGATAATCAACCGGCTTGCCGAAGTCGGGGAACTGGAACCCACGATAAGTCTTAACAACAACGGGCCGGCGAAATATATGCGCTTTCGCGGAGCAGTTGGTAAGATCGGCATTATAAGCCCGATGAGCCATCATAGTTGCGATTCCTGCAATAGACTCAGGCTGACCCCGGAAGGAAAGCTTCGAACCTGTCTTTTTGCTACGGAAGAAATCGACGTGAGCGGATTTCTGAGAAGTTCGGCATCGGACGGAGAAATAGCCAGAATCCTCGTGGATGCTTTGAAAAAGAAGCCAAAACATCGAGCGCTTGATACCGAAGTGCTGAGGAAATGCATAACCCGTCCCATGTCGGCAATTGGCGGATAAGAGCTTTGAAAACCCCTGACCTATAAGGAGACATTAAAGTGAAAGTTACTACTCTCGGTGCAGCACAACAGGTTACCGGATCCTGCCATCTTGTCGAAATTGGCCGGAACAAATATCTTGTGGACTGTGGGCTCTTTCAGGGCGGGAAACGCACCGAAGAACTCAACTGGGAACCCTGGGCTTTCAATCCATCGGAGACTACGGCCATCTTTTTAACGCACGCCCACATAGATCACAGCGGCAGGATTCCAAAGCTCGTAAAAGACGGTTTTCGAGGAAAGATTTATGCCACGAAACCAACTGTTGAATTGACTAAGATTTTGCTCCTGGATGCTGCTCACATTCAGGAATCTCATGCGGAACTCAAAACACGGAAGAACTTGCGGCGAGGATTACCACCGGTCAAGCCTCTTTATACTGAATCTGACGCTACAGATTCATTCCCTCTCTTTCAACCCGTTGAACAAAACAAAGAAATCACGCTAAGTGCAGATATTAAGGTTTCTTTCCTCAATGCTGGCCATATTCTAGGAGCATCGATTCTTGAAATATGGGCTAGAGAAGATGGTGTAGAACAAAAGATTGTCTTTTCCGGCGATATCGGGAGAGTGGATCAACTGATAGTAAAAGACCCGGAAGATATTTTCGAAGCCGATGCTCTCTTTATCGAATCAACTTACGGTAATCGCAATCACAAAACCCTTGAAGAAAGCAAAAACGAACTCAGGGAAGCTATTCTGTACAGCTATAGCCACGGAGAAAAGGTCCTCATTCCGGCTTTTGCCGTCGAAAGAACTCAGGAAATTCTTTACGTTCTCGGAGAGTTTTTCCGCAATAAGCTCATCCCTGATATACCCGTTTTTCTTGACAGCCCCCTTGCTATACAGGCAACGAAAATATTCAGCCAGATGCAGGAATTTTTCGACGAAGATGCCATGGCGATTGTCAACCGTGGAGAAAATCCATTCCTGTTTCCTCAGCTCCAGTTCAGCCAGACCGTAGAGGATTCAAGGAGAATAAATTCAATGGACGGTCCAGCTATAATCATCGCCGGAAATGGTATGTGCACCGCCGGGCGTATTTTACATCACATAAAGCACAACATATGGCGACAGGGCTGTTCACTGGTCATTGTGGGATTTCAGGCTGAAGGTAGCCTTGGTCGGCAGATCGTAGATGGAGCAAAGAAAATCAGAGTCATGGGCGAAGACGTTGCCGTGCGGGCAAAGGTTTTCACGATAGGCGGTTTTTCATCTCATGCAGGTCAACAGGAACTTCTTGAATGGGTAAGTAACTTCAAGAAGAAGGAAATGAAAGTCTTCGTGATCCATGGCGAGAAAACGGCAAGTGAGGCTCTTGCAACTCTGATCCGGGAGCAGCTCGGTCTCTGGACATACATTCCCCGGATGGGAGAGACTCTCATAATAGAGCCCGTAAAAGTCGAAATAGTCCCTGAAGACCTGTGCGAAAACTATCTTTACGAAATCGGCAAAAAATTCTTCGAGATGGAACATGGAATTATGCGTTCTCTTCCTGCACTTTCAAACGAGGCACGAAAATCCATTGTTGAACGACTCAAGAAAATTCAGGAAGATATTGATGCGACAATTGCTCTTATCAGAAAATAGAGCTCACTACTTCGTGCCGTTTAGTTTTCAACCCTCCTGTTTTCTGGATTCCAGAAAGTCACGAATATTTTTGACGAACTCTTTTATTTCGTCTCGCACCCGACGATAATGAGAAAGAGCTTCCTCTTCGCTTTTTGCTGACATGGCAAGAATCGGTGGGTCATCGAACGGAACGTGAGCATAGAGAGTTTTCGCCGGGAAAACAGGACAGGACTTCTTCGCACTGTCGCAAAGCGTGATTACATAGTCAAATTCGATAGCTTCGACTTCATCAATTGATTTGGAACGCTGGCTGGAAATATCGACGCCGGCTTCCTGCATAACTTTTACGGCACGTGGATCTATCCCATGTGGATTGACTCCGGCGGAATAAGCTTCTAGCCAGTCGCTATGAAAAAACCTAGTCCAACCTTCTGCCATCTGGCTTCTACATGAGTTGCCGGTGCAGAGGAATAAAATTTTCTTTTTCATTATTCGAAATACCTCGCAAAGGGTTCAAGATATTTCTCAAGAGCGGCCTTTTGAGCAGGTGAAAGCTCCGGACATTGATCTATAGTCCTCGCTCCATCAGCAAGCTGAACGGCGAAAACCATACAGGTGGGCAAACCACACTTTTTGCAATTGGTCTTAGGAAGATGCTTTATAATTTCCACAATGCTGGGCTTTCTCTTCCCTTCGAATTTGGGTTCGATCTCGTGACGTCGCTCCCAGACGCTATTGATCAGGTCTTTAAGCCATTCCAGTACCTTTGTAGCTTCTTCTTCATCTTTTAAAGCGTTTACAGCAATTTCCCTTGGATGAACGGTAATGAGCTTACCGTGGTGTTTGAAGGTAACCGAAGGTGGTTCTCTGGTAAACTGGTCACCCCCAAGCTCAGCATTAAGATAAGGTATAACTTCGCCAATATCCTGATCCAGATAAGCTATACAATGAAGGGACTGGAAACGGGCATTACATTCGGGACGGAAGATATTTTTTCTGTAACTTTTAAGAAGCATACCTACCCTCCTTCTCTTTTATTTTACTTTATGGGAATACAATTATATTATTGCTTGCAAATAAACAAAAGACAAGTTCCAAGGTAGCGTTGTATTAGCAACACATTAATTGTCCGATTTTTGTAGCACGTAGAGATTATCCGATTTTGCGTTGTAACGATGGCAGTGGTGGAGGTTTTTACATACCATCGGTATTACTCCTCATTGGTGGTGATAAATAGGGAGTGCAGAGAAGGGGCACACCATGTAACTCGTCGGAGGCGCCCACCGAAGTCGACTTTTTATTCTCTTCAATGGCTATGAGTGTACCATCAGCAGTATATTCATCCAGCCTTCGGGGACCATGAAAAACTGCCCACACCCAAAAGACGAGCCGCATACTCTTGGGTCAATCTGTTCGATTGCCACATCTCCTGTAGCTTTCTTGTCCAGTTCACACCGTGCTCACCTTCCTGGACATATTATTAACCGGACAACTAGTGCGCTATAATTATGTGCTTTCGACTCAAGAGTCCGTATCCTTTTTCAAAAAATTAAAAGTATCTAGAACAAAATATACTTGCCACCATTAAGGCTGGACACACCCGATGTTCAGGGATTGTTACTTGTTAATTATATTTATATGTGAGCACATTCGAAAAATGCGCAACTGGAGGATGGATGTGTTTGTTATTTTCTAAACGAAACTTATCATGCAGATTTTGCAAGAACCCCCTATCAGAGGGAAGGCTTCATCGCTGATGTTCATTACAGCATGATCAGTAAACTCCTGGAAATGCTCTTTAAAATCGAATTTGTTCGTGCAATATGAACAACCAGAAATATTCATACTAACATAAGAACTCCCTTGCCCTAAAAAGCGGCAAAATTCTATAGAAAGGACAGGCACATTTATGTCCAGAAGTGTCCAAAAAAAGAATATTCTACTGAGAACCGGTCAGGATAGACAACCTTCCCACACCAAATGATTCGCCAACAGCGTGAATTTATATTGAACCTGTTCTAAAAGTGTGTAACTGGAGAATGTGTTTATTGTTTTTGATTGTATCGCTAAGTTCCCAATTATAATTTTTGTGTCATTACTAGCCGGAGCGAAGCGAAAGCGAAGCAATCACCCGGTATGTCATCGCGAGCGAAGCGAAGCAATCTCGTCATTGCGAGCCGGAGGCGAAGCAATCACCACGGCCGCCTT
>CAZWJX010000103.1:0-1934 GCA_964634695.1 uncultured Syntrophobacterales bacterium
CTGGTAGATATAATCCGCCACGGCTTAATAGCCATTTCCTCAGTATCCTCCCGTGATCAAAAAATTACAGATAACGTTTGTAATCGGAATCTAATCTAAAGCCATCCTTCCGTTTCGGCAACAGCTATAATGGTATTCATGTGTTTGTTCGCCTGTATAAGCCCTTTTTTCCCGTAAACCATATTTACTTCCACAACGTAAAACGAGCCTTCATAATCTATGATATCCATTCCCACATCGTGAAATCCGCATCGTTTTGACACATCCTCGGCAAATTTAAGGGCTTCTTCTGGTATGTTTTCAAACGAAATAGACGCACCTCTGGAAACGTTATGGCGAAAATCTCCCGGTCTACCTGTACGCCAGTAAGCGTGAACAGCTCTGGACGCAAAAATGATGACTCTAAGATCTTTTTCCACAGGAAAATACTCTTGAATGTAAGCAGGCCGGTACCGCTCCAGATACTTTCTGAGATCGTCCTCTGAAGAAATCAAAAAAACCCCCTTCCCCTGAGAACTTCCAACAGGGTCTTTAGCAACAAAGGGAAACTTAAAATCCTTCATTATTCGAGCAAACCTGCCCTTCCCATAATAAATTCCGGTTCTTGGATGAGGTATGGAAAGCCATTCAAATAGAAGAGTCTGTCTTATCTTGTTGCCAATGAACTCACAGCAGTTTTCAGGAAAGACTTTCTTACCGAGAGCTTTAAAAAACTGCTCGTAAAGCCGGGATGGATAATAGATAACGTCCGAAGTCTTTATAAGATTCTGGACATCTGGACTATAATCATTCCAGTTGAGGCGTACTCCTACACAGGGTACGGATCGGCAATATCGGAGATGTTTACCCATGGACACTTTTCTCATCCTGACTCTCCAGAACTCCCGTTACTAACCCCTGAATTGACCAGAAATACATGGAAACCTCAGCATCTCCAAAATTGTTCTCCGTAAGTCCTTCAAGAAGGTATATGGAAAGGACCGACAACCCGACAAGCGCCCATATAGAACCGGTTCTTTTGAAGTGTCGTATCAAAAGTAGAGCTAGCGAAAGAAATATCCAGATTAGAAGCACAAATCCCGGAATGCCGTAGTCGAGAGCTGCTTGCAGATAAGCATTGTGCGCATGTCCTTTTGCATCCAGAGTCTGCCCTCCGGCGTAGGAATCAATTAGCCTGGGAAATATATGCACCCCGACCCCAAACACAGGGTGGTCTTTTATCATGGCAAGAGCGCTTTTCCATAAAACCACTCTTGTCGAGTTGCTGACGACCACACCCTGTCCACGATTATAGAGCCGTTCAAATGCGGGGTGGTTAAAGGTGGTAAGAACGAAGACAACAACCGCAAAAGTGATTGCCAAAAATGCTCGCAGCCGATACCGGAGAATCAGCAGGATCGCTCCCAGTAAAAAAATACTGTAGACAACCATCCGACTTAACCCCGCAACAATTCCCATCAGAATAACGCTAAGGGCAAGTAACAGAGGTAAACGGTCTTTGCTGGAAGACTTATACGAAAAGAGCAGCCATGTCATAATTGCTACTGCCGTCATGGCGAGATTGTTCGAGTAAGTAAGCGAATTGGTGAAAACTCCCGTAGCTCTTTCGGTGCCGAGAGCAAAAAACTGAAAGATACCGTAAAAGGAAATAACGACAGAAGATGCAATGGCCAAAAGGCTCAATCTTTCCGGACTTTCTCCTAAACGTACAGCCAGATATATAAAGAAGAAAAATAGCACTCGCCACCAGCTAAATACTTGCTTTAATATATGACTCCGGTCTGGAATAAAGAAACTTCCAACTATGATCCACGCAATCCAGAGACCGATCGGAAGGAGCAGGGGAAGTTTCCGCCAGAGTGATCCTCTTACGGTGGAAACGGCAAGATAAGGAAAGGCTAGGAAAAAACTTGCCTGAGTCACCGTGACGGAAA
>CAZWJX010000103.1:1944-8708 GCA_964634695.1 uncultured Syntrophobacterales bacterium
AAAACATATGGGACACAGTGCTGGCATACAGTGGGATTCTAAAAAGCATTAGCTTTATTTTTCCGTCCATCCTGCCTTTTCACCTCTCAAGAATTTCTCTCCACGGGAATAGGATCCCCATCCACTTCGCCATTCCAGCCTGATCCATTACTCCTATACTTTGAACACAGCAAGATTCACCCATAATCCGCCATGAGGTAGCTTGAAAAGGGACGGATCAAATGAGCTAAACAAAGATACAAGACTCTTTTCGGGCACAATCAGCCCCACTCTCCATCCATTGTAATAACGTGTTAGATGTTCTCTTATTTGACCGAAAAGCTTGTGTGTCGAAACCGTTAAGCGTTTGCCGTAAGGAGGATTAAGAAATAGAACGCCGGTTGAGAGCCCTAACGTTCCGGGAGTACTCAAAAAGAAGTCACCCCTGATCCATCTTATGTCGCTTTCCACACCGGCGCGTGAAGCATTACGTCGTGCCAGATTAAGCTGTTCGCTGTCTATGTCCAGAGCCACAATGGGGCAAGATGGAGTTTCTATAGAAGATTCGGCAAGCTTCTTTTCGTAGCGCCATGGAGCGTCATCAAAGAAAGGAAGCTGTTCGAACAAAAACGATCTTTTCAGCCCCGGCGCTATGTTTCGAGCCATGAGAGCTGCCTCAATTGCAATGGTTCCGGATCCGGTCATACCATCAACAAGGGACTCACCGGATGGATCCCATTTCATGAACTTAAGGATCGCCGCTGCAAGAGTCTCTCTTATAGGAGCATGGCCCGGTTCCAGCCTGTAGCCTCTTTCATGAAGATGAGCGCCCGTAAGATCAAGAGCTACCATACAGACATTTCGAATCAGATTAACCCACAGGCGAATCTTCGGGGAAGTAAGTTCATCCGCCTGATGTTCTTCAGAATCTTTGATAATCTCTGACGATAACCTGAGTCCCTGGCTTTCAAATCTCCGACAGATTGCCTTAACGGTTTCATCCGAGACCAGGCCTTCGTGCCTTAATTCAGAATATTCTACGTTGCAATAAAGGCGAATGACAAAAAGCGGGCTTAACCAGACCTCCCAAGGCACAGATTCCATAGCTTTTCTGAAAACTTGCAAAGAACGAGCATTGAACGACGAAATACGAACGACTACACGGCTTGCCGTTCTAAGCCAGAGACAAAGTCTGTAAGCATCCCAGATTCTACCACGGGTAATCACTTTCGACGATGGTGAGCTTTCTGATTTACTTAGTGCCATATCACCATCATCTTCGTTTTCGAGAATTTCGTATCCCAGAGAAGCAATTTCATCACGGCAAATATTTCTCCATTGAGGAGGCACGATGACTTCGAATAGATGCCGGGGAGCCCTGACAGTGCGCTTGACGCGCCTAAGAAAAGACTTTGAACTGTAGAATTCTCGCTGCCATTCCTGAATCCCGTTACCTACTAATCGAACGAGCATTGAGAAACCTCCCGATAACGCTTGTAACATATCTCTTTATTAAGTAAATTCCCCCTGCGGCACCACATCAATAAGGAACCTGATAGATAGAAAGAACTGTTATGAACGCTTTTGTCATTGCGGGAACTCATAGTGGATCAGGGAAAACGACCGTAACACTCGCCCTTATGGCGTTTTTTACTGCAAAGGGCTTAAAAGTGCAACCTTACAAGGTAGGGCCTGATTTTATTGACCCGGGACTTCATACCAGAATAACCGGAAGAGTATCCCGCAATCTGGACGGGTGGATGCTTACGAAGGACTATAATATATCGCTGTTTTCGTGGGCATCCCGGGATGCGGACATGGCGATCGTGGAAGGGGTAATGGGAATTTATGACGGTTTCGGCGGAAAGAGTGAGGATGGAAGCACGGCACAGATGGCCAAGTGGCTGGGGATTCCCGTTATTCTGGTTATAGACGCAAAAAGCATGGCAAGAAGTGTTGCAGCTCTCGTTCACGGTTTTACAACCTTTGACCCGGGTGTTAACTGGGGAGGCATAATACTTAACAGGGTAGCCGGCGAAGGACATTTTGAGTACCTGAGGGATGCTTTAGTGTCATCGCTTCCCCATATACCGATTCTTGGCTGGATTCCCCGTGATGATCATATTTCTCTACCAGAACGTCACCTTGGACTGGTTACAGTAGAGGAAAGCCCGCTGGATAGAGAATGGATCAACAGGGCCGCAGAAATCGTTTCGAAACACATCGACATTGAAAAGCTTATTTCCACAACCACTGTAAGGACATCGCCCTCATCTTCGCCTTTTTCCTTTGAGCTCCAGAGTGACTCCGGCTGTAATGCTCCTGTCAACATTGCCATAGCCAGAGACGCGGCTTTTTGTTTTTACTATGAGGACAATCTGGATTTTCTGCGGACATTCGGAGCCAGACTTTCTTTCTTTTCTCCTCTTGCAGGAGAAACGATTCCTCCTGATAGCGATGCCGTTATCCTGTGGGGTGGATACCCTGAAATGCATATTGAAAAACTGACAGCAAACAAAAAATTCTTAAAAGATCTTGGAAGATGCTTTCAGGATGGGATTCCAATTTACGCCGAATGCGGCGGTCTTATGACACTATCAAGGTTCATCGAAGATTGGAACGGAAAGAAATGGCCTATGGCAGGAATTCTGCCCTTTGGAACAAGAATGCTGAAAAGGCGAAAGGCTCTTGGTTATGTGGAAGTCGAACTGACAGAACGCTCCATGCTGGGGGATGAAGGAACAACAATCAGAGGACACGAGTTTCACTATTCCGAGATTTGCGAAGAAGACAAAGTTTCCAGGCTTGATACCATTTATAAAGTATCTCGAAGAAAAGGCGATACCCCCCGAAGGGAAGGATATGCTGTTGGAAATTCCATTGCAAGCTATGTACATCAGCATTGGGGAAGTAATCCCCATGTTCCCGGAAATATCGTTGCCTTTCTCAGGCGGAGGAAACAATGCCAAAAGCAAAATCCATAATGTTTATAGGAACGGGATCGGATGTTGGTAAGAGCATTCTTGCGGCAGCGCTGTGTCGAGTACTGAAACAGGATGGATACCGTGTGGCTCCTTTCAAGGCTCAAAACATGGCCCTGAATTCCTTCGTTACCCCCGATGGTGGAGAAATGGGGCGAGCGCAGGTCGTGCAGGCCGAAGCCGCCGGCATAGACCCCCACGTTGACATGAACCCAATTCTTCTTAAACCCACGTCTCAAGTTGGATCGCAGGTGATAGTGCTTGGACGTCCAATTGGCAACATGACCGCAAGAGAATATTACGCCTACAAAAAAAATCTCGTTAATGTTGTCGCCGAAGCCTATGAACGCCTGGCCAGTGCCTACGACGTTATAGTAATTGAAGGGGCAGGTAGTGCAGTAGAGCTTAATCTGAAAGATCATGACATAGTAAACCTTTCAATGGCTAAGATCGTTGGAGCCCCCTGTATACTGGTAGGTGATATTGACAGAGGCGGAATATTCGCCTCATTGATCGGTTCCATTTACATTATGGAACAGGACGAAAGAGATCTCGTAAAGGGAATGATAGTCAACAAATTACGGGGAGATCCGGGTTTATTTCAGTCCGGTGTTGAAATTCTCGAACGTCGTACAGGAAAACCTGTTCTTGGAGTGATCCCTTATTTTTCTCATATCCACATTCACGAAGAAGATAGTGTAGCTCTCGCAAAGAAGATTCGGAACAAACAGGGTGTAAGTAACGAGGACTTATTGATTGGCGTTGTGAGGCTGCCGTACATTTCGAACTACACAGACTTTGATGCTCTGGAACACGAAGAAGGGGTGCAGCTCAGATACTTCGATAGACCTGAAGACGTTTTCTTATTCGATTCCGTGATCATTCCCGGGAGCAAGAACACAATATCGGACTTAATGACGCTCCACTCAACGGGTCTATCCGATGCTCTCAGAGCCTTCGCCAGGACTGGAAGAATGCTGGTCGGAATCTGTGGCGGTTATCAGATGCTTGGAGAATGTGTCAGAGATGAACACGGTGTTGAAAGTGCCGTCAGAGAAACGAAAGGCATAGGAATTATTCCTATGATTACGGAAATGTTTAGAGAAAAAATCACATACCAGGTGGAAGCTATCCCCAATCTGGAACATCCCATCTGGAGTGATTTCCCGAGTATCGAAAAACCTATGAAGGGTTATGAAATCCACATGGGACGGAGTTTTTCTGTGGATGGCGATGCAAAACCCCTGTTCAAAATCATTCGTCGCGGTAACACGTCAGATGATACTGTTCATTTCGATGGCCTGACGGACAATCATTGCAGGTGCTGGGGAACCTATATTCACGGCATTTTCGATAACGATGTATTTCGTCAATGGTTTTTGCAAAAAGTTGCGTCACTTCGCGGAAAGGTGCGAACTAAGGACAAAGAAAGAGATTTTACGGCGTGGAAAGAAGAACAGTACAACCTTCTTGCCGATCATTTCAGGCGACATGTGAATATGGAACTCCTTTACAGGATCATAGGCTTGTAAAGAAAGGAAAAGATGGCTGTAGAATTTTCTGCATGGCACTTATTAGCAGCTTACGGGCTTGATCTTATCATCGGAGACCCTCGATGGATGCCCCATCCCATCCGATGGATTGGAGCGTTGATTTCTGGAGTTGAGAAGAGACTTTATCCGCAAGTTGATGAGACGCCAGTAAAGCCACGGATACTAATTGCAAAAGGCGGCCTGCTTGTCATATCAACTCTGATTGTTACTCTAGGAAGTTATTTTGCTATTGTTCTTATTCTCCCCCGTCCTGTGTTGGACATTTTTTACATCTGGTTTGCCTCTACTCTTATCGCCACGAGAAGTCTTCATACTGAAACAGCTCGAGTAATTAAAGCCTTGGAAGAAGGTGATCTGCAGAAAGCTCGAAGAGAACTCTCCTGGCTTGTCAGCCGGGACACGGAAAATCTCGACCACGATAAGGTCCTAAAGTCTACGCTGGAGACACTTTCGGAGAACATCTCAGATGGTGTCATCGCTCCGATTTTTTATCTGGGTATTGGAGGCCCCATTTTAGGTCTCCTCTACAAAACTGTTAACACTCTGGATTCTATGGTGGGGTATCGTAACGACCGGTATCTATACTTCGGAAAGATCGCGGCCCGCTTTGATGATCTTCTGAATTTTATCCCAGCAAGGCTTTCTGGCCTTCTTATTGTATTTTCGGCATGGATTCTTCACAAATGGCGCTATGACTTTGACTGGAGACGCGGATTGAAAATCATGCATCGTGATGGACGATTACTCTCGAGCCCGAACGCCGGCATTCCCATAGCTGCAATGGCAGGATTGCTGGGAGTTTCACTGGGAGGGCCAACTTCATACTTTGGCAAAGTTGTTAACAAGCCAGTCATAGGCGATGATATAAACCCGCTGTCTGAAAACTCTTATAAGCTGGCTGTTATCAGCCTTTACGTCAGTTCACTAGAGGGCTTATTTCTGGCAATGGGGTTAAGATTCATAGTGGGATAACCCTCCGATAGAAAGGAGCCGGGTTAGATGACTTTGTGGGACCATGGTGGAAATATCTACGAAATTTCAAATCTTCTGGGATGCAAACCCGAAGAAATCATAGACCTGAGTGCCAGTATAAACCCCTTAGGTCCCCCTGATGGACTTAAAGAGCTACTTTATGAACATTTCAACAGAATAAGACACTATCCTGACATTAATAATTTCAGATTGATCGAAACTATATCAGCATTCCACGACATACCATCCGACCATGTGGTGGTTGGAAATGGCTCAACAGAAATCCTCTACTGGATCCCCTATGCTTTTAAGATCGAAAGAGCAGCGGTAGTCATCCCGACTTTTAGCGAATATATCCGCTCACTTGAAAACAAAGGTGCTATGATAAGGACTCTTACCACTGCCTGGGAAAATGGCTTCCAACCAACGGTCTATCAACTGGAAACCTTGATAGAAGCAGGACATCCCCAGGCAGTCTTTCTGACCAGTCCGGGAAGTCCATCAGGTATACCTTTACCTTCCGATGTTCGTGACTTTGTGAAAAACTACGCCGAAAAATCTGACCTGCTGTGGATCATAGATGAAGTATTTTGTGACTTCTGCGAAGAATACTCTATGGCTGATCTTGCGAGATCTCTTAAAAATCTCATTGTGATCCGTTCTTTGACCAAATTCTATGCCTTACCCGGCCTTCGTTTGGGATACGCTTTAGGTCACCGCGACTTAATTGTGAAATTGAGGCGCTCCATCCCTCCCTGGTCTGTAAACACATTTGCGCAGGAAGCGGGATGTTACTGTCTGAATCAAAAAGATTTCAGAGAAAAAACACTGGAGTTTTTCAGAAACGAGCGCGAAAGAGTCTTTGAGCTTCTGGAGAAAATTCCGGGGATAAGCTTTCTCAAAACAGTTGCAAATTACGTTCTTATCCAGATCGATGGTTCGCCAGGTCTCTCTGCATCATCCCTTCAGACCGAATTCCTCAAGAAATACAGAATTCTTATCAGAAACTGTGCGAACTTCAGGGGATTATCGGACAAGTTTATCAGAGTGGCTATCGCTTCACCGGAGATAAACGACCTGTGGCTCAAAGCCCTTCGGGAAGTTGTATCGGCAGAAGCCGAACCATAATTTTACGGGCTATACGGGATAAAGGCAGGTTCTTTGTTGTCCAATATGCGGGAAATTAGTTTTGGTATCGTAAAATCTCTGGCCCGCCTGAGATGGAAATAAAAAAGGATCGGCGGCGACCTACTTTCCCACGAGGTTTCCCTCGCAGTAT
>CAZWJX010000104.1:0-8603 GCA_964634695.1 uncultured Syntrophobacterales bacterium
AGGACTTGGAACTCATTCAGAGACTGCGGCATCACATTTCTCGCCTGAAACCAATCGGGAAGGGTGCTGAAGAACGCATGAACGATATTGAGACGATTCTTGCAAAGCTTGAGGAATCCAGAGCTTCAGACAAAAACGACATTAACACTATTCTGTCGGCTCAAAACTTCCAGGACCTTAGTGGACAGACCGTGATGAAAGTTATGGACATCATGAAAAATCTGCAGGATCGTCTGGTTGGCATAATAAAGAGCTTCGGGCTCAAGGCAGAAAAGAGAGCCAAAAAGAAAGATGAGCTGTATGGCCCGGCTCACGAAAAGATCGAGGGCGCTCTGAGGTCTCAGGATGAAGTGGACGCTCTGCTGGCTCAGTTTGGATTCTAAAGCGGTGATATAGATGCTTCGAGTATTTATCGACACGATTTTTCCTCTTTTTCTGGTCATCATTATGGGGTTTGCCCTGAAAAAGAAGGGTTTGCTGACCCCTGAATGGGCATCCCCTGCTAACAAAGTCACCTACTACGTGGCAATACCTGCAATGCTCTTCAAGGCAGTTGCAGGTCAGAATATTAAGGAATTCATTTCGCCTCAGTTGTTCATTTCGGTGATAGCTCCCCTTCTCATTACGGTTTTTCTCGGCTTGCTTGTTGTTATTCTGTTTTTTCGAGGTCTTCCGAAGAACTTCCGGGCTACGTTCATTCATTCGAGCATTCACGGCAATATTGGCTATATGGCCTACGCCGTAGCCTATTATGCGCTGGGTGATCGGATGTTTTCAAACGTCGTTATACTGAGTTCAATTGTCATCCTGGTTCAGAATATTCTTGGAGTTATGGTTCTTACACTTCATAACAAGGCGTGTTTATGCCGTGAATCCCTGCGCATGACGGTGGTTCCTATCTTAACCAATCCCATTATAATTTCCGTTTTTCTCGGTATTGTTGTGGGTATCAACGGCTTTAAGCTTCCCGCTTTCTTATCGAGGCTCATCAAGATTCTCTCCGAAATGGGACTTCCCACGGCTCTACTCCTTGTGGGATCAGGACTTGTCTTCAATGATGTTCGCCACCTCTGGAAGGAAATGATGGCTATCAGCGTGCTCAAGCTTATAGCCATGCCCGTTCTGGGAGCCTTGATTGCCCGCATGATTGGACTTCCTGAAGCCTTTATGCTTCCGCTCCTTATTTTACTGGCTTCTCCAACGGCGACGGTAACCTACGTCATGGCGACACAGCTTGGAGGTTCGCCAGTTCTGGCTTCAGCCGTGGTGTCTTTTCAGACAATCCTCTGTGCCGTCTCATACAGCATTGTGATTGGATTATATTTATAGACGGTCCTGATCCTTCAAACGGATCTTCATCGTAATAACCTATTTGAAATCCCTTCAGACCGATTGTTATTTACGCTGACTTGAAATGTATTGAAGCAAGGGGATTTTATTCACTTCATCGGGAGGGGAGCAGGATGGCGAATAATTACGATGCCATGTGGGAAAAACTTAATCTTGATCTGGACGCCCATTCGGCTTTGCTGGAGGTTCTGGGGAAATTCTACGGCGATATTTACTTGAGCCAGCAGGGGCGCCTTAAAGGAATGGAATATCTGGACTTTGTGATCTCTGAAATTCATGGACTTCGTGTAAAAGAGCTGCAGGAAGCCAAGGCTCAGAGAAGAAAAGTAGTGGGGACCTTTTGCATCTTTGTCCCGGAAGAAATTGTCTGGGCGGCAGATGCTATTTGTGTCGGCTTATGTGCGGGAGCAGAGGCAGGTAAAGAACGGGCGGAAGAGATTCTACCGAGAAATCTATGTTCTCTAATAAAGTCCTTTGTAGGGTTCAAGCTAGCTCGCCTGTGTCCTTTCTTTGAATCCTGCGATCTTGTTGTTGGCGAAACTACCTGCGACGGGAAGAAAAAAACTTATGAGATTTTCTCTGACTATGTCCCCCTCTACGTTATGGAAATCCCCCAGATGAAGCAGGAATGCGATCTTGACCTGTGGCGCAAGGAGATTCTTCGTTTTAAGGAAAAAATTGAAGAACTGACCGGAGTGCAGATAACACCGGAAAGGCTCAAGAAGGCAATCAAGATGCTGAACGCCCGAAGGCGAGTTCTTCAGAGGCTGAACGACCTCAGACGCCATCATCCTGCTCCCATTTCAGGTCGAGATGCCCTTCTTGTGAACCAGATCAGTTTCTACGACGATCCTGAGAGGTTTACGCAGCAGATTAACAAACTTTGCGACGAACTGGAAGAACGGGTCCGGAACGGCAATAGCGCTGTGCCTGCCGATGCAGTAAGGGTTATGATTTCCGGCTGTCCCATGGCAATTCCAAACTGGAAGCTTCCTTATGTGATCGAATCTTCCGGAGCTGTTGTGGTCTTTGAGGAATCCTGCGTTGGAAGCCGCAATACTCGCGATCTGGTGGATGAGTCTCCAGAAACGATGGATGGGCTGATAAAGGCTCTGGCAGATCGTTATTCTCGTATAGACTGCGCTTGCTTTACTCCAAACGACGAACGCATTTCCAACATCATAAAGGCTGCAAAGGAATGGAACGTCAGGGGAGTAATCCACTACCATCTGAATTTCTGCCAACCCTACGAAATTGAAAGCTTCAAGATTGAAAAGGCACTTTCCCGCGAAGGGATTCCTTTCATCAGCATTGGCACGGATTATTCAATGGAAGACATTGAACAGCTCAAGACAAGGATTCAGGCCTTTGTTGAAATGATCGCTCCGTAAGACAGGGTCTGGTCAGGGCGATGTTCTGGGGAATTGATATAGGCTCACGATCCATAGAACTTGTCGGGGTAGGAAGCGATGGAACGGTAACGGTTAAGAAGATGCTTCCTACCACCTTTAACCCGGTAGGGCAGATACGGCGAATTATTGAAGATGTTCCGGAAGGCGACCCCATCGTGTCAACGGGATACGGAAGAAATCTTTTTCTGGAACATATTCCGTGGAAGGGCGAGAGAAGGGCGGTTACGGAAATTCAAGCCTATGCGAAAGGCGCAGCAGCTATCTACCCCGGCGTGCGGACAATACTGGACATCGGTGGGCAGGACACCAAAGCGATTCTTCTGAACGAGCGCGGGGATGTGGTCAAATTTGAAATGAACGACCGCTGTGCGGCGGGAACGGGTAAGTTTCTCGAGTTCATGGCGACGGTGCTACAGATTCCCATTGAAGAGTTTGGCGAATTTGCACTTAGATCCACAAGACGGCTCAGAGTTGCCAGTATGTGCACAGTATTTGCGGAGACCGAAGCCACGTCTCTGATGGCTCAGGGGGAACGAGCGGAGGACATTGCTCGAGCCCTTCACGAAGCAATTGTTTCCCGTACTGTGGCTATGCTTAGGCGCGTGGGGGTAAGAGAGCCCTTGATATTTGCCGGCGGCGTGGCAAGAAACCGCTGTGTCAGACTGCTTCTGGAAGAAGCCTTGGGTATTAAAGTAATTGTGCCGGAATATCCCGAAATCGTTGGAGCCCTTGGGGCTGCCGTTGTCGCATTGAATAAAGGTAATAACGGTTCGTAAGAGTTTTTCCCCAGAGATAATTTAAAAGGTTTACGTTCCTACGTTTCTTGCTATTTCAGCAAATCCTTCCATTATGAATTTATTGTGATCACGTAAAAGATCATGCTACAAAGAAAACCGGAACGAGAAGAGATTTTTAGTATAAATTTCTGGCAGAGGTGATGGAATTGAAGCTTGTCATTGTTGGAGCAGGTGAAGTAGGGTCTCACATAGCTCGGAAGCTTTCGCTGGAAAACAAGGATGTTACAGTTATAGATAAAAATCCGGAGGCTCTCAGTCGCATTACTGAACACCTTGATGTGCAGGCTATCGAAGGGTCTGGCTGTGATCCGCACGTTTTAAAAGAGGCAGGTATAGAAGAGGCGGATGCCTTTCTGGCCGTTACCGATAGTGATGAAATCAACTTGATTTCCTGCTTTTTTGCCAATGTTCTGGCCCCGCAGGTTAAGAAGCTTGCCAGAATTCGTAACGAGTCCTATACTCATTTCCAACCCGGTCTTCTGGAATATCATCTTAAAATTGACAGGATCATCAATCCGGACAGAGAAGTAGCGGCAACTATTGAACGTCTGATAGTGTTTCCCGATGCAGAGGATGTGAGCGAACTGGCTGAGGGCAAAATTCGGATTGTAGGGTTAAGGGTCAATGAAAACTCACCAGTTAAGAATAAGTCACTGGCGGATCTTCGTCAGCAGCATAAAGATCTGGGTTTTGTTGTAGGTGCTATTTTCAGGAATGAAAAACTGATCGTCCCCAAAGGGCAGGACGTATTGCAACCGGGGGATTTCATATACGTTGTCAGTGAAAGAACAGTGGCCAGGAAAGTATTGAAGATGTTTGGATGCCATGAAGATCCTCCCCGCAACATCCTGATCATTGGAGGAGGCAAGATCGGACTTATTACAGCCCGCCATCTAGAGAACAGGGATCTTCACATCCGCATTCTGGAAAAAGACCGCAAGCGATGCGATTACCTTTCCGAAGTGCTAAATAGAGCTGTGGTCATTCATGGAGACGGCACAGATCAACAGATTCTTTCAGAAGAAAATATTTCCCGCATGGATCTCGTGCTGGCTCTCACGGGGGATGAAGAAACAAATATACTGAGCTCCCTTCTTGCAAAACGTCTTGGAGCAAAGCGTGTTATAACAAGAATCAGTAAATTTTCTTACATGCCCATTGTTTACGCCATAGGGCTTGGGCATGTGGTTAACCCCAGGCTTTCTGCCATTAACAGCATCCTTCAATATATCAGGCAGGGTAAGATACTTTCGGCCGTGACACTGAGGGGCGAGGAGGCAGAGGTTCTTGAAGTGGAAGCGGTGGAAAATTCTGAAATTGTGGGTGAACTTCTAAAAAACATAAAATTTCCTCAGGGAGTGCTCGTTCTTGCTGTAATGCGATCTAAAGATATCGTGATCCCTACCGGAAATACCGTTATTCATCCCGGGGACAGGGTAATTATTCTGGTGGAACGCAAGGCAATTCCGCGTATAGAAAAGCAGCTTTCCATTAAGATGAGATCCTTCTGATATGAACTGGGGATATGTCAGCAAAGTCACGGGGATTATTTTGTGGTGTATAGGTGGAGCCATGTCAGGCTCGCTACTGGCCGCAGTTATTCTGGGAGATTCCGGCCTTACTCCCATTATAATGTCGATTCTGCTATGCTTCATTATAGGGTGCGTTCTTGTACTTCCTTTCAGGCGTGAGTCCCCGGGAATAATCGGGCACCGTGAAGGCACTGCAATTGTAACCTTTGGCTGGTTAGGCGCAGCAACGACCGGTGCGTTACCTTTTGTGTTTTCGGGAGTATTGCCGTCTTTTACCGATGCTTTCTTTGAATCCATGTCCGGGTTTACCACCACGGGAGCATCTGTTCTGAAGGACATAGAAGCGGTGCCCGGAAGTATTTTGTTGTGGAGAAGCACGACTCACTGGCTTGGGGGAATGGGCATAATTGTCCTGTCCCTTGCTATACTACCCTTTCTTGGTGTTGGAGGTATGCAGCTTTACAAAGCGGAAGTTCCGTCGCCCATTCCGGACAAGCTAAAACCACGAATCAGAGATACGGCTTCGGCTCTATGGAAGGTTTATCTGTTGTTCACAGTAGTGGAAGTAGTTTTGCTTATGCTCGGCGGAATGCCCTTTTTCGACGCCGTATGCCACACTTTTGGGACACTGGCAACAGGGGGATTTTCAACAAAAAATGCTTCGATCGGTTATTATAGAAGTGCCTACATCGATTTTGTAGTTATACTCTTTATGCTTTTAGCCGGTATAAACTTCTCTTTGCATTACCAGTTGATTATCAGGAGGAGGTTGAATTTTTTCTACGATCCAGAGTGCAGGGTTTTCTTGGGATCGGTTCTGGTGTTCATAGTGATCTGCAGTCTGTCTCTTTGGGGGAAAGTTTACTCTTCCTTCAGCGACGCCCTCAGATACGCTTCTTTTCAGGTTGTATCAATCATTACCACTACGGGTTATGCGACTGCCGACTATGAGCTGTGGCCTGGCCTCACTCAGGCAATCCTCTTTTTCTGTATGTTCCTTGGAGCTTCAGCCGGTTCTACGGGCGGCGGGGTGAAATGTCTGCGACTTATTCTGTTATTAAAACATGCCTACCGGGAACTCTTGCGCATTATACATCCTCACTCGGTCATTCAGGTCAAGCTTGGAGGCAAGGTTGTTCCTCCGGACGTTCTATCGAGCATCTGGGGATTTTTTGTTTTATACATGGGAGTCTTTGTGGTAGCTTCATGGGCAGTGGCGGCCATGGGAGTTGATATGCTGACAGCGTTCAGTTCCGTTGCTGCTACCCTGGGAAACATTGGTCCCGGTTTTGGACTCGTAGGGCCGACGGAAAATTATGCATTTCTGCCCACTATCGCTAAATGGATTCTTTCCTTCTGCATGTTGCTTGGACGTCTTGAAATATACACGGTAATGGTGCTCCTGGTTCCAGAGTTCTGGAAGAGATAGAAAGGGTTCAGGATCATGGATGAGGAAAAATCGCCAAAAATCAAAAATCGCCGTGTCCATCTTGCAAATGAAAGAACATTTCTTGCATGGATACGAACGAGTATCTCGATAATGGCCTTTGGTTTTGTTATGGAGAGGTTTTCCATTTTTCTTACGCAATTTAGTTGTTTTCTGACCAGAGGAGAAATGAACGGTGTTGCTCCGAAGCACCATTCCTATACAGTATCATCAGTTCTTGGAATTGTTTTAATTGGCTTTGGAGCTCTGATTGGCGTTCTTGCCCTGATAAGATACAAAAAGATCGAAAAACAAATTGATGACGACACATACAAACCTTCCTTTGTAATGGATGCCTTACTTGCCCTGTGCATACTGGTGGTGGGGCTTTTCTTCGTCATGTACTTCTTACATACGACAGCTTTGCTGAATTAGAGCGAGTTTTTCCCGAATAAACTTAGAAAAGATTCAAAGTTTCTTTCTTTCGTTGCCAGACAAAGAAATTTTGTGGTAATTTCTTCTGTCCGCAATGGAGAACTCCCGAAACTCCAACGTTTGAGAGGTTGTCACATGTTTAAAAAGCTGCTTGTGGCCAACAGAGGGGAAATTGCTATCCGGATTATGCGGGCGGCCGAAGAGCTTGGCATTAAGACGGTTGCAATTTACGAAGAAACCGACCGTTTCGCCATGCACATCATGCGTGCTGATGAGGCGGTGTGCATCGGACCGGGCCCTCGCAAGGACTATTTAGACATCGATAAGATAATCCAGGTGGCTAAAAAGGTTGGTGCTGAGGCAATTCATCCCGGTTACGGTTTTCTTTCGGAAAATCCTGAATTTCCCAAGAAATGCCGCGAAGCCGGTCTAATATTCGTTGGCCCCCCTTCTGACGTCATCTGGAATATGAGCAGTAAGGTGATTGCAAGGAGCATAATGGAGTCGGTAGGAATTCCTGTGATTCCGGCAAGCCGTGTCCTTCCTGAAGGAGAAGAAGGCGATAGAGAGGCGCTGGACTTTGCCCGCCAGCATGGTTTTCCTGTAATGGTGAAGGCCGTATCCGGTGGAGGTGGACGTGGAATCAGAGCGGTTTATTCTGAAGAGGAACTTCTCAAGTCTCTCAAGATCGCCCGTTCTGAGGCAAAACTTGCCTTCGGAAATCCGGAAATCTACCTTGAAAAGGGACTCGTAAAACCCCGCCATGTGGAGGTGCAGATACTTGCCGACGCTTATGGATCCATCATCCATCTGGGAACTCGAAACTGTTCTATCCAGCGAAGGCATCAGAAGCTCATAGAGATTGCTCCCGCTATGCTCCCACCCCTTGTTGAAGAGCGAGTTTGCGAGGCGGCGGTAAAAGCGGCACGAGCAGCCAATTACGTTAATGCGGGCACTGTTGAATTTCTCGTTGACGCAGAAAATCAATACTATTTTCTCGAAGTAAACACCCGTATTCAGGTTGAACATACGGTCACGGAAATGGTCACGGGCTTTGATATAGTAAGGGAGCAGCTTCGTATTGCCGCAGGTGAAAGGCTTTCCATAAGACAGGAAGATGTGACAATCAGAGGTTGTGCCATCGAACTCAGAATTAACGCTGAAGACCCGCAAGCCGGTTTCATACCACAGCCGGGGCTGATAGAAGTCTATCAATCGCCCGGTGGTCACGGTATCCGACTTGATGGAGCGGCCTATCAGGGATACGAAATACCGCGTTTTTACGATTCGCTCATCGTAAAACTGACCGTTTATGGATTCACGTGGGAAGAGGCAGTAGATCGTCTCAGAAGGGCTCTCGACGGTTTCAATATAGTCGGGGTTAAGACAACTATTCCGTTCTATAGAGCCATAGTTGACGAACCGGATTTTAAAGCGAGGAACTTCGATACTTCATACATCGACTCGCATCCGGAACTTCTTAACTACCGCATTGAAGAGGATCCAATAGATAAGCTCGCCCGGCTCATTGCGGAAATTAACGCCCATGGTTATAATCCCTATGCGGATGTTCCGTGAATCTGTGGAACCGTTGTTAGGGGTTTTTAACAGCTAAAAAATGTGTTGATTTTAGTATAGGGATATATTCATA
>CAZWJX010000105.1:0-8589 GCA_964634695.1 uncultured Syntrophobacterales bacterium
GACACGGGAAAGGACAACAAGGGATTGCTTCGTCGCTTCGCTCCTCGCAATGACAGCCATGAAGAGTCATTGCGAGTCCGCCGAAGGCGGGCGTGGCAATCTCTTTTTACCACAACAAAGAGATTGCTTCGCCTTCGCTTCGCTCCGGCTCGCAATGACACGATCAGAGCGTCATTGCGATCAGAGCGTCATTGCGAGGCCACGAAGTGGCCGTGGCAATCTCATAACAAGCAATGACGAGATTGCTTCGTCGCTCCGCTCCTCGCAATGACACGGGGAAGGACAATGACGAGATTGCTTCGTCGCTTCGCTCCTCGCAATGACGGCCATGAAGAGTCCTCGCAATGACGGCCATAAAGAGTCATTGCAATGACGGCCATGAAGAGTCATTGCGAGCACGCCGAAGTTGATTCTTCCCCGTCATTGCGAGCACGCCGAAGGCGGGCGTGGCAATCTCCCAGGAAATAGGTTGGCCCGCAGCCTGAGCATCAACGGGTAGATGGTTATGGAATCAAAATACAACGACTTGACGCATGATTCTTTTATCGAAGATATAGTCAGCGGCTTTAAAAAAGAAAGCGTGTCCATAAAAAGGAACGAAGATCTCGCTTTAAAAACGACATTCCGGATCGGCGGAAAAGCGAGATTCTTCCTTGAACCTCTGAGTGAGGAAGCTCTAGGAGAGATTGTAAGAGTGTTTTCCCTCCACGGAATTTCCTGGAAGATCCTTGGAGCCGGAAGCAACGTGCTTGTAAGCGATAAAGGGATACGTGATCCTGTAATAAGTCTGCTATCCTGCAAAAGTTCCATTACGCCGGTTTCTGAAAGCTCAATAAGCACAGGAAGCGGTATAACAGCAAAGCGGCTTACCATTTCGGTGGACGGCGGGGTTAAAGTCAGAAAACTTCTCGGGCTTTGCATACGAATGGGATGGAGCGGGTGTGAATTTCTTGCCGGAATTCCTGCAACAATCGGCGGTGCCGTCTTCATGAATGCTGGCACGTCAGATGGCGCTATGGCTGATATCGTGTCGTCTATTGAAATAATGGAGCCGTCAGGAAAGGTATCCTGTATGTCACGTGACCACTTTTCGCCCGGCTATCGTTCATCCGGCATACCGGATGGGCATATTGTGCTTGGTGCCCGGATCGGGCTTGTAAAAACCTCGCCCGAAAAAGTCGCAGAGCGTATTAAAATGATTATAATGAGGCGCAAATCCACCCAGCCCATAAACTACCCATCGGCAGGGTGTATCTTCAAAAATCCTCCGCCAGATTACCCGCCGGCCGGGTGGCTTATTGATCGATGTGGTTTGAAGGGCTACCGGATAGGGGATGCACAGGTTAGTCCGATTCACGCCAACTGGATCGTTAATCTCGGTAATGCGACGGCTACTGACGTTCTCAGGCTTATCGATTATGTAAAAGCAGAAGTCCTCAAAACCTTCGGCATACAGCTAGAAGAAGAAATTTGTTTCTGGGAATAGATAGTTCGCCTCCTTAAAATTCACGGCTTATTTCCTCGCTGCGGCCATAATGTGGCGATACACCACATAGGAAAGAGCGAAAATCTGATCCAGCACAGGAAAATGTCGAATGATCGTTTCGTCAAACCTGAAGTTCAATTTAGGTTCGAACTCCTCATCGCCTTTCCAGAATACAAGCATGACGGGAACTCGCGGCAGAACCTGAAACACATAAGCCCTGTCGCCTCGATTTTCCCTGACCCCGCCAAGCACCTGAGCCGCTTTATCAAAATATTCAAGATCGATCTGGAAGAGTTCTTCAAGAGGTCTTGTCGGAAGCTGATGAGGGCCGTAAAAGAACACGTTTCCTCCGGGAATATCCTTTTCACCAACCCATTTTCCCGTTGGTTCAACGTCAACAGCATGGATCAAATAATGAAGGATCACAAGGGCGAGTTCGAAATCTACTCGATCGTAAGGAAGCTCATCGGCAAACTCGATTATCCTCTTCTCGGGGCTGCACCTAACCGTCGTTGATAAAAAGGGGACTTCATAAAACCCCGTATTTCTATCGAAGGCAACCTTCGCTCGACTGCAGACATCATCAGGGGACAGGTTAGCAAGCTCCTCCCACAGAGATGGATCGACCTGATCGGGTTCTTCGTAAAGTCCCTTTTGTGAACTATTCTTCAGCACTGAATAGATAAGCCTGATTGCCTGATGAAATCCTGATCGTGGAACAAGCACCTGTCCCCAGCCCTTTTGAATTACAAACAGTCCGTCGTATGCTGTTTCTTCAAAAGAACGAATCCAGAAAGGAACACCTTCTCTCTCCAGCACGTCGGCTACGATGTCGGCTTCGAAACGGTTTGCTAGAGTGTAAACAGGAACATATCCTTCTTTGTCCATAGGGCACTCCGTTTTGATGACTTCAAGATGCTAACCGAATGGTTGTGTTATCGCCCGAATTGCAGGTTTAATATTCGGCAAAAAATTTTTGGATTGCAATAAGAATAGTTCTGAGTGAAACAGTGGTGCGATCTGGTCATGGATTTGGTCAACCGGCACTTGAACTCAGCCGCTAATCACGTTATCAGGAGCGAGCTTTGATTGTGCACTTCAAGACATCGGCAACTCTCTCGGAGGATGCTTCAATATGTTCGGGAAGCAAATTAAGATAGCTCTAGCCATAGTTACTGCTATCTGTGCTATATCCTGCGCATCTCTTCTTATTAAGCTAACCGACGCACCGCCCATGACTGTAGCCTTTTACAGAGTTCTAATTGCAACGTGCCTTTACGCTCCCTTTGTCAGAACCCGATCCGGCGATGTGGTGCTTCTCCGCCAGCACAAAACCCTTATGTGCATTGGCGGAACCTGTCTTGCGGCGCATTTCGGATTCTGGATTTCATCCCTGTCCTATACCTCCATCGCAAGCTCGGTGAGTCTTGTAAACACAAGTCCCATATTTGTTGCTCTTTTTTCCCGTTTTTTAAGGACTCGGGACACCGTTAAGGAAGGTCTGTCTCTATGGCTCTGGATAGGTATTGCCCTTGGAGTTGTGGGTAGTGCCGGACTTGCAGGAAGTGACATGCTGAATCCTGAAAAACACTCCTTCACAGGAGACATGCTGGCTCTTCTGGGCGCTATAAGCCTCGCCGGATATCTCATGGCAGGTAGAGCCGTCGGGTCGTCGGTTCCCCTTCCCCTCTATCTTACCTGCGTATATGGTTTTGCAGCCGCGATGCTTCTTCCGGTGTGTCTTATGACAAAATCTACACTGGTGAATCTACCGTGGAACACTTTCCTTATGCTTATTTTGATAGGAATAGTGCCGCAGGGAATCGGACATTCCCTCGTAAACTGGACTCTGCGTTACCTTCCCGCATATCTCGTTGCTCTCTATATTATTGGCGAACCGATAGGTGCTGCCCTTCTAGCCTATTTCTTTCTGGGCGAGCGCCCCTCTTCTGCGGAAATCGTCTGTATAGGACTGATTCTGACGGGGATATTGATAAGCCAGATTGCCTTTTCCCGCAGGAAAACTTAATTGAGGCCCTACAATAAAAACCTTATAGTGGTCGGCCCTGGGGCTGTCCATGATACGATGACACCCAATACAGTCATTGCGAGCGCCTGAAGGGTGCGTGGCAATCCCTTTCAACCGTCATTGCAAGCCCGCCGAAGTTGATTCTTCCCCGTCATTGCGAGCCCGCCGAAGTTGATTTTTACCCGTCATTGCGAGCCCGCCGTGAGGCGGGCGTGGCAATCTCAGAGATTGCTTCGTCGCTTCGCTCCTCGCAATGACGGTCACGAAGAGTCATTGCGAAGAGTCATTGCGAGGCCACGAAGTGGCCGTGGCAATCTCATAAAAATGAGATTGCTTCGCCTTCGCTTCGCTCCGGCTCGCAATGACACCCCCTTTCCTCGTCATTGCGAGCGCCCGAAGGGCGCGTGACAATCTCATAAAGAAGAGATTGCTTCGTCGCTTCGCTCCTCGCAATGACGGTCACGAAAAGTCATTGCGAAAAGTCATTGCGAGGCCACGAAGGGCGCGTGGCAATCTCACCATTGCTTTTCTTGAGATTGATTAGTCATCCGACTGAGGCGGACTCGTCGTAATGACACCTAATATAGTCATCGGGCCACAGTAGCAGGAAAAATCAGCCTACGGCTGACAATGACAGTTTCTGATGAAATTTGCTATGTGAGAGGCGATCTTGTCCAGAATCGGTGGTTTCCCTAAAATATCTTTTATCTTCCTGAAAGCTTCTCTCTGACGTTCCCATTCTGAGCGGGCCGTGCCTTTGCATGATGCCTGAAATCCTTCAATGAGAGATTCCATTGCTCTCACAATGTCACCGGGTTCGTATCTGTCAAGAAATTCCGGCACAACCTTTTCTCCCAAAATAAGATTGGGCAGAGACACAAAGGGGAGTTTGATGAGTTTCTTTGCTAACATGGCGCTCAACGGTGAGACTCTGTAGAATACAATC
Source organism: uncultured Syntrophobacterales bacterium (assembly GCA_964634695.1). Classification (GTDB taxonomy): domain Bacteria; phylum Desulfobacterota; class Syntrophobacteria; order Syntrophobacterales; family Thermodesulforhabdaceae; genus JAOACS01. The sequence continues at coordinate 4,462 of CAZWJX010000105.1, forward strand.
ATCGGAACACCCCACAGAGCCGCTTCCAGGGTTGCCGTGCCTGAGGCTACCAGAGCGCAGTGAGCCCGGCTAAGGACGCAATCCACAGCGCTTTCGGAAGCCGAACCAAGAACCGGTCGAATAAGCGGTGACAGCTCAAAGGAGCCCAAATTTCTTTCCATGCTTCGGGCTACGGGAAAAAGAAATCGAGCTTTCGGGTAAATTAGCGCCAGATTTTCAACTACTCTATTTACGATGGGTATGTGATGTCTCCATTCAGAAAGTCTGCTCCCGGGAAGAACTCCTACAGTTAACTCCTCACTCTCTCTTGATGGACTCGTAACTCCTCTCTCGAATTTATCCAGCACGGGATGGCCGAAGTAGTGCACTTTTTGAAAACCATGTCTTCGATAAAACGCTTCCTCGAAAGGTAGTATAACGATCATATCGTCTATAAGTCTCTCAAGAAGTTTTATCCTCCCCGGTCGCCAGGCCCATACCTGGGGCGGAATAAAGTATAAGGCTCTGGCTCCTTTCCGTTTTGCTAACCGGGCTATTATGTGCAGATTCACGTCTGGAAAATCTATGAGAATTACGACGTGAGGAGGATTGTGATCAAAAAAGCGCCATACGGCTTTCATAGTAGCAATTAAATTTTTGAACTGACCTGCAACCTCCGTAATTCCAACCACTCCCACATTGGAAACAGGACTTACCGGAGTAGCTCCAGCATCGGACATGATGCTTCTGGTAAGGCAGAAGAACTGGGCGGAAGAAAGCTCTTTTTTAAGTCTCTGAAGAATTTCTACACCGTAGATCTCACCTGAATAATCTCCTGCCGAGATCAGAATTCTTTGCATTGTGCTGTCACTTGAGCAGTTTGAATTTTTTATTATGGCTCATGGCGGGATCGGAAATAGCTTTTGAAATCTCAATAGCTAAAGAGAGAACCCGCCGTGTTTCCCGACCATCCACCATAGGCTTTGTGCCCGATCTTATGGACTCCAGAAAGTGCTTCAATTCTTCCTCAAGAGCATCGGTTAGCTTTACATTCAGAAACACAGGCTGGTTAGCATCGGCCGCTGGCGTTACGGGAATTTCATAGGCTTCTTTCTTTTTGTAATCTGCGACAATGCAGGTACCTTCTTGTATGATTTCCATTTTTCTATAATCATCGCCACAGATACGACTTGCTTCTAGCTGAGCGATAAGGCCGTTAGAAAAAACCATCCGAACAAAGGCAACGTCAGGAAGATCTGTTATTACTGGCATGCCTGTTGCCTGCCATTCTGATACTTCGTAAGGAACAAGGGAAAGAATCAAATCCAGGTCATGAATCATAAGATCCATCACAACATCAACGTTACTGCTCCTCTCCTTAAACCTGCTCAGACGCTTTGCCTGAATGAATGATGGCGACGTGATTCTTTCCCTGACGGCCTGAAACGCCGGATTAAAGCGTTCTATATGCCCCACTTGCAGGATACATCCGTTACGGTCGGCTAAATCTATGAGAGTATCTGCTTCTTCGAGACTAAGAGTCATTGGCTTTTCAACGAATACATGAACTCCTGCGTTAATGAAATCCCGGGCTATTTTAAAGTGGGTCTCCGTAGGTGTTACAATGGTTACCGCATCCACCTGATCCATGATATCTCGATGGGACGTAAAGTAAGGAACCTTAAATCTACCGCTCATAAAACGAGCTCTTTCTTCGTTAATATCAACGATAGCTTTAAACTCAACCGATGGCATCTGAACAAGCTTTTCAATGTGAAATCGACCGAGATAACCGGCTCCGATTACGGCAATTCTTACAGGCCTTGTAGCGTATAACGAATGACGTCCAAAGAGTTTTGCGCTGAAGAATGATGGAGACTGTCTGAATGATGGTATTTTCTTAAGGGACTTTAGATTTTCCGGAGAACTGACCCCTACAACCGAAATGCCAGCCTTATTGGCTTCTTCAATCATAGCTTCTCGATCGAACATGAGAGTCTTACCGGCTTCCACGGCAAGCACGGTTGCTCCAACCTTCTTCATGCTCTCAATAGTATCAAGTCCTACAGCGGGGACGTCGAATCTGAGGTCCTGATTGGGTTTGCTGACCTTAACGACAACGGCTCCGTTTCCGCACAGTTGTCCGCCCCTGAGGATGGTTGCATCTGTGCCGTCGATAGCTTCCACGGCGAGGACAGCCTGATGCTTGACAACCACACATTGCCCCACATCCATTGATCCTATGGCTTTTGCCAGTTTCCAGCCGAATTCGATGTCTCTAATCTCGCGCTGACCGGGGACTCGCCTTGAAAGCACTCCTTCAGGAGCTAACAGGGACTTTAAGAACAGCGTGGACGGTTCGACGGTTATACCTTCCTTTTCAAGCTCTTCTGCGAAGGCTCTCAGAAGTGCATCGTCGTTTTTGCTCAACAGCCTCATGGCAAGTCGAGCTCCACGCCAGTCCAGCTTTATTCTCGAGTAAATCCTTTTTTTATCGACGTATCCGGCAAATACCACTCGGTGAACGTTATGAGTTTTAAGTATGTCAATGATCTTTCCGGCTTCGCCCAATTTCACCCAGAAAAACCGATCTACATGCTCGGACAGAACTGGGGATGTGTCACCATCAATTCCTATAGCGATAACCGAAAATCCGCACTCTTTAGCCGCATCAGAGAAGACTATCGGGAACTGCCCTCCTCCGGCAATCAGTCCTATGATGTGGTCTGAATCACGGACACCCATCTTTGATTTTCCCTTTATCTTGTAATGCCTCTTCGAGATGGTGCCTCGAGAAATAGGATCAGTTCCTCGACTTCTCTGGTTGGTATCATCTCACTTCGAATTTTCTCAATGGCTTTCTGCAAGGTAAATGCGGAGCGGAATAGAATCTTGAAGGCCTTTTTCAAGGCGCTAATCGTTTCCTGACTGAAACCGGCTCGTTTAAGTCCCACTATGTTAAGACCGTAGAGCTTGGCACGATCACCGGCGGCAATCGTAAAGGGGGGCACATCCATCGATATTCCCGTCATTCCACCGATGAAGGCGTATTTCCCGATACGCACAAACTGGTGAACTCCCACGAGGCCGCCAAGGACTGCGAAATCGTCAATTACCACGTGTCCTGCCAGAGCGGCGTAGTTTGCCATGATGACATGATTTCCAATCTTACAATCGTGAGCGACATGAGAGTATGCCATCAGGTAGTTGTGATCTCCAATGCGGGTTATTCCGGTTCCCCGCACCGTGCCCCGATGTATGGTAACGCCCTCCCTGATGGTATTGCCATTTCCGATGATAACTTCTGTAGGCTCGCCCCGGTAAGACAGATCCTGTGGTGGAAGGCCAATAGATGCGAAAGGGAAAATAATATTATTGTCACCTATCCTTGTTTTACCATCAATGACCACGTGAGAGCCTATGCGATTATCTTTTCCCAGCTTAACTTCAGGCCCGATGATGGAGTATGGTCCAATAACAGTTCCTTCTCCTATTTCTGCCCCATTGTGGATTATAGCGGTTGGATGAATACGACTCACCTGCGTTATGTCTCCCTCTATCAGACGTAGGTATAACTTTGAACAATTAATGCCATCCTTCTGTCGTTCTATTTCAGAGCTATAAGGAGTTCTCCTTCAACCACGATTTCATCCTGAACGGTCGCCTCGCCTTTTAGCTTAAAAATCCCACCCTTATGCTTTAAAAGTGTAACTTTCAGAATAATCTGGTCGCCCGGTGTTACCGGCTTTCTGAACCTTACACCATCCAATCCTGCAAAATAGCCTCTTCGTTTCGATTGTTCCCCATCGTTTATAGAGTTAATCAGAATACCTCCCAGCTGGGCTAAAGCCTCCAGAAGTAACACGCCGGGCATTATAGGTTCATCTGGAAAATGTCCCTGAAAAAATGGCTCGTTTATGGTCACATTCTTTATGGCCACGGCTTCGGTAGAAGAGAGGGATATTACCCGGTCTATCATCAGGAAAGGATAACGATGGGGTAAAATCGACTGCACCCATTTGATATCTGTTTCCATTTTCGTGACCCCTCAATAACACTTCCTAATCGTGATTGCCAGAAACGAAGCAATCTCTTGAGATTGCCACGGCTGCCTTGCGGCAGCCTCGCAATGACGGGGAAGAATCAACT
>CAZWJX010000106.1:0-8562 GCA_964634695.1 uncultured Syntrophobacterales bacterium
TAGCAACGACCGAAAATTACCCAAAAACGCCATTGACGTGACAAACTCGGGTTAATCTTTTGAGTATCCGGGGCTGGAGATCAAGCAGCATTTTGAGAAGGGCACGTTGGCGTTTTTGACGAAATTAATCCGATATAAAAAACCGGTTACCGTAAAAGAGCTTTTGGTGCAAATGGATTCATGAAATGGCAGCTTTGAAAATTATCCGAGTCTGCATAAAAGAAGATATGGATTAGCTTCTCAAGCGAAACTTTTTATTTATTTGAACAACTTGGACAGGTATACTTAATCTTTCAACACCACCCCAGCCAACAACCCATCCCTTATTGAATCAGCAATCCCCTGAAAAACCCAGCGCCCATAACGTCCTACTTGATACACTCCTCGTTCCTCCAGAAACTTTAGCGCCTTTTGTCGCCAGTTGGAGCCGGGTAGGGACCAGGTGTAAGCTACATCTATCCATGTGTGATCTACTACGTCCACATCGCCAATCCAGCCCCATGCCTGAAGTTCTGTGATGACATCCTTTTTGTATGACTCTATGGTACTGGAATCTGGAGACATGCCGCCTTGAAAAGCCTTTTCCACATAAATGCTCACTCTGGTTCTTTCACTACGGCTGCTTGCGGGCAGGAAGGTAGCGTCAACGTTGCTGTAAAAGCCAACACGGTGAAAACCGGCTTTGCTTTCAGGCAGATAGATCCAGTGTTCATCGGGACAGTAGGGGCCTCGTTCTGCTCCGATGTTTAACACAAGAACCGACGTATAGGGATCGTCAGGTTCGCCCAGATCGACTTCGGCCATTTTCAACACTTTGTTCAGAGGAAGAGTCGAAATCAGTATCTCAAAGCGACTGCCGCTTCCATCCTCGAATAACACTTCCTTTTTATGAAGATCTATCTTTACAACTTTCTTACCATAGTGGATGCTGCACCGTTCGGTCATTTTCCTCACAAGTTCATCCAGTCCTTTTTCAGGATAGACAAATCTGGCGTTGTAACCGACAGCCTCCGTGCGGTCGAAAGCGCCCTGAATGGCAAGAGCGGGCGAAACGGGACTCTTATAAGGATCCTGCGGCGCAATCTGCGTCCAGAGCCCGGCAGTATAAAGTTCATGGAACGGACCGAAGAAAAGCTCCGTCAGAGTGGAACCAAAGGTGGCGTTGAGCCACTCCTCCATCGTTCTTGCGTTCTTCTTCGGTTCAACCAGCATTTCCTTTAAAGCCTTTGCAGCTACGTCCTTACCCAGATAGCTCAGGTGATGCTGTATAGGATAAGGCACAAATAGCTTTCTATCGGGGAAATATATGGCTGACCGTCTTTCGTACGACTTAAGGGGCGAAAGTGAGTTAATAAAACGAATTATCAGTGAATTGTCTCCAAAAATCCAGTGTCCGCCACCAATTTCAAACCTGTAGGATTCCCCATCCTCCGGTGATTGATGGAGTCGTGTAGAATCGCCCGGTCTCATATAGTACGATAAACAAATCCCGCCGGGGATCTCTTCTGCCTCGTATATTGGCAATCCGGAAGCCCAGCCCAGAGCCAATCCCGATATTCCAGCACCAAGGATCATTTCGTCTCCCCTTAAAAAAGCCCTTCCATAGAACTAGCTAGCCTTAAAACTCACAAGTTCAGCACAGCAAGCTATATGCCAGATCAACGAGCAATTAATATCACGTGAAATGTAAGGAAAGACAACAACGAGGTGAGCAAATGACAGTGGAGAAAGGAACACAAGGAGAGGGTATCTGTAGATACCCTCCCTCCTCACAACCACAGCATACTGGCCGTCACTATCTGTTACACCAGACGGGCGTTCTCTTTTCAAGAAAAGCACAGATGCCTTCTCTCGCATCCTTTGCCGTGCAGTTCATGGCGATCACTTCCTGAGCATAACGATAGGCGCTGTATTCATCCAGATCGATCTGGTCGTAGAAAGCTTTTTTCCCGAGCCCGAGCGTGAAGCGGCTGTATTGGGCTATTTCTTTCGCCCAGTTCAGAGTTTCTTCCTCAAGCCGCTCCCTTTCCACAACTCTGTTAACAAGTCCCCAGGCAAGAGCCTCCTGAGCCGAAACAAAGCGGCCTGTAATCAGCATTTCCATCGCTCGACGCCTTCCAATGACTCTCACCAGCGGAACCATAGGCGTCGTGCAAAACAGACCGATTTTTACTCCCGGAGTGGCAAATTTTGCTTCCGTCTCGGCAACAGCAAGATCGCAGGCGGCAACAAGCTGACATCCTGCAGCCGTCGCTACTCCGTGAACCTGAGCAATCACAGGTTGGGGAAGCTGGTGAATAGCCCACATCATGTCGCTACATACCTTGAAAATTTTCCGAAAATCATGAATATCCGCGCCTTCTTTTACCATGTCCCTCAAATCATGGCCGGCACTAAAAACGGGACCCGCTCCCCTTATAATAACCACCTTAACCGATTCGTTGCCAGAAATGCCTTTCAGAAGCTCTATCATCTTCTCCATCAGCTCAAGCGAAAGAGCATTTCGCTTTTCCGGGCGGTTCAGTGTAATAATTCCTACCGAATCTTCCTGATTCCACAGTATAAGGTCTTCCATCTTTCCCCCCATCACCCTATGCTCGATGCCTTATCTAACCAGAAAACCAGTGCCTGCCGTATTTCTTCAATCTGTTCAGGATCGGTCAATTTTCGCCCCAGATGATCTTTGACGTAAAATACGTCAGCCACCTGATCACCCCGCGTCGTAATTTTGGCAACATAAACACGGATTTCAAACCCGGCCAGTGTCTTCGTTATCAGATAAAGAAGACCGGGACGGTTCTTGGTGTAAATTTCAAGGATCGTGTAGTCTTCTGATGAGTCATTATCGAACAGTACTTCGGTAGCTATGGGTCGCGAGCTTCTCGGGAAAACCGCTCTCTGAGCCAGTCTGTAATCAAGAGCCAGTTTATGTTCGAGAAGTCTTCTCAGATCTTTCTCCACATCATTCCAATCCGGCTCCGAACCCACGACTCTAGAAACACACTGGAAGTCGAGAAGCATGATACCGTTTTTCTTAACAAAGACCTGCGCGGAGATGATGTCCATATTGTAAAGCGTGAGCAGCCCCGCAACCTTATAAAGAAGCCCCTGAGTCATTTCGCTTACGATTGTAAGATTCCAGCCCTTCTCCATTCCACCGTATTTTCCAAGCGACCGTGGTACAACTCGCCATACAAAAGGGCTCTCCGAGTTAAAAAAGGCCCACTCCAGCCTCAGATGATCGGCAATGTCCTCGGGTGTCATGGAGAGAAGATAGCGAGGGGAAATTTCTTCGAGCTGATTCTGAAGCTGCTTTTCGTCCATGAGGTCAGAAACTTTTTCTTTAACAAGCTTTGAAATCTGGGCAATGCGATCTCTGATAAGTTTAGGATTTGGTTCGCCCTTTTCTATGATCTGTCCGATTCTTTCGTAGAGAAAGATAATGGGGCTTCTCTGCCATTTCTCGAAAGCCACCGCACCTGTTGCTTTAAGATCTGCAAAAGTCAGAATGAGCAACAGATCCAGCCGCACCGGGTTTCCAATAATAAGGCTACACTGGGAAAGCATTCCTTCATCCCCGATGTCACGCATGGACGCACTGTCCATAAGAAGTGTATGCTGAGCCACAAGAAACTGCACCATATCGCTTTCTTCGGGAAGAAGACCAAGGCGCCTTGCTATGTGAGGAATCATTTCACCGCCTTTCAGAGCGTGATCCCGTCCGCCGCTTTTCCCGATGTCGTGAAGGAGAGCAGCAAGGTAAAGCCACCTCGGGTCGCTGACCCGACTCCCGATCCTCGTTAGCTCGGCTTCTTCCTTGGCGTAGTCACCGTTCAACACCTTCTTGACTTCCTGAAGAGTCCTTATCGCATGCTCCTGGAAGGGAAAGGCGTGAAACATATCGTGCTGAGAAAGCCCTATTATGCCGTTCCATTCGGGAATCAGAGCGGAGAAGAATCCCATGTCGTGAAACTGACGGAAGGCAAGTAGCCCGGTAGAATCGGAATGAATCATTAGAAGCAGTTCTTCCGTTACCGATCTGTTCCCTGCCGAAGATTCCAGAATATTTTTGTGTGAACCAAGATAACGAAGCGTCTTCGCACCTACGGGAACGCCGTACTGAGCGGCAATCCGGAAGATGGAAACTAAACTTACGGGATCGAGCGAAAATCGGTCGAAGTCCACATCCAGAGCTCCTTCGCGGATAAATACAGCAGGCCGGACTTCTCTGGCAGCGGGCTTTTCTACGTCCCCATCCAGCTTTTCTTCCACGGTGCGCCAGAAAAGCTGAGAAATACGGCTCACGTCATGAAAGGCTTTGTAAACTTCCTGCATGAAGCACTCCGCGGGTGAAAAATCTGCCCGGGCATTGTATCCAAGTTTCGAAGCCACCTCTTCCTGAGCCGGGTAACTTAGAAGGGATTTACCAGAAACGTTCAGAATTCGGAGATAGAATCTTTCTACCTGTTGGATACGATCTATTTCCTGGCGCTCTAAAATACCCTGTCGGACGGCTTCGTCCATACGAGCCATGCCGAGCGCAAAGAGAGCGGTTCTGATGCTCCGAATGTCTTCTCGACCTCCTGAGAAGGTCTCTATATCGGGTTCAAGCCAATCATCTGCCTGAACGGTTTTTTCAAATCGTTCGACCCATCCCCTTTTACATTCGCCAACAATTGCTGCGCTCCGGCTTTGGACCCATTCCCTAAATTTCCCCTCCAGTTCCTCCACCATCAAGCGATTTCCAGAAATATAACGCATGGAAACGGCATCCTTCAGGAATTCATAATCAGAACCGACCTTTTCCATGAAAGATGAAGGAGTATGAACATCCCAGCGAACTGTCCATCCGGCTTCTTCCAGCGGGCTAATTACCTCTCTGAACCACTCCCTTTCACCTGCAAGCTGCTCTGTAGCAAGAAATTCAATATGAACTTCCTGAAGGGGTCCAATAAAGCCACGTCCGAAATCCCCAAGAGCAATGACGGCACTTCCCGATCTAAAGGTTTCCGCCGCTTCTTCGAGCATATTCACGACGCGGTTGTGAAGAGAAATTATAGAGATTTCCAGAAGATTGGTGTGAGCTGTAAATCCCTCTTCGCCGTAATCCTGAACAAGTCGTTCTCTCTGTTTTTTGAGCGATTCTACAACGTAACTGTAATCAACCATTTGCCTTCTCCATCCCTCTTAGACTAGGGGCAGACAATCTGCATCCCAAAACGCTGCTATTACCGGTATGCCAGCTGCCACCCCGCAAAGCTATGCGATATTGCTAGATCCACCCTCCCTTTCTCCTATTTTTATTTACGTTCCTCTGCTTTTGGTTTGTGAACCGGTGCCGGTTTTCCTTCAAAGCGAGCTTCCGCAACTTTCCAGTCGATCTGCTGGAGCATAGCCTTTATGTATGAAGGCCGGTCGAGCTGGTAGTCCACGATGAAAGCGTGTTCGAAAACATCCAGTACCAGAATCGGCACACACTGAGCCAGCAAGCCTGTGTGGTGTTCGTTGATCCATGCGTTCATAAGCCGGCCCGTTGAAGGATCGTAAAAAAGAACAACCCAGCCAATACCTCTCATCTGAGCTGTGGCGATAAAATCCTGCTGCCACGAGTTGAAGGTACCAAAGTTTGCCTCAATAGCTTTGTAGAGGGCACTGTTAGGATCGGGTGAAGATGATGCAACGCTTAGATTTTCAAAGAAAAGCTCGTGAAGCTTCATCCCGTCGAATTCGAATGCAAAGCGCCTCTTTAGTTCGGCAAATTCTGGTGTACCGGCCTGTCCCTTAGCTGCGAGGTCTTTGAGTTCATCAAGGAGACGGTTTGTGTTGTTGACATAGCCCCGGTAAAGAGTGAAATGCAACCTGAGAGCTGCCTCACTCAGCCCGGGCATGCCTATAAGGTAAGAATAATCCTTAGCTTCGTACGGCGTTACCTGTTTCATGGTCTTAGCCTCCTTACTTTCCTTGCTTCCATAACATCCTGATGCCACTGCTACGATAAAGCATAGTAAAACTATAAACCACCCTCTTATGTTTTTCTGTTTCATAGCTCACCACCTCTTCTTTTAATGCTATATGTAACCGGATTTATTACTTCACACTGTTCTGTTATTGCGAGGCTACATCTTCTACGTCATTGCAAGACTGCCGCAAAGCAGCCGTGGCAATCTCACTCTGTCGTTGCGAGGTCACGAAGTGGCCGCGGCAATCTCATAAAAAGGCAATGACGAGATTGCTTCGCTTCGCTCGCAATGACACCTTTTTACGTCATTGCGAGCGCCCGAAGGGCGCGTGGCAATCTCTTATTCGCCACAACAGAGAGATTGCTTCGCCCTCACTTCGTTCGGGCTCGCAATGACTCTTCTCTGTGTCATTGCGAGCGCCCGAAGGGCGCGTGGCAATCTCTTATTCGTCACAACAGAGAGATTGCTTCGCCCTACGCTTACGCTCGGGCTAGCAATGACAGGAAAAAACATCGCAATAACGAGATCTACTTCGTCGCTTCGCTCCCCACAATGACAGTTTGCAAGAAATGAAACCCAGGGCTTTACTCCAGCAAGCTACTTCTTTATGCCCAGCTTTTGCATAATTTCTTCCACTTCCTCTGCACCTTCTTTGTAAAATTCCTCCTCCTTTGGATCAAGATGCTTCAGGAGTCTGAGAAATTCTCCGGCGTGCACTCGTTCTTCGTCGGCAATGTCTTTCAGAACTTCCTTTGCAAGTAAGTCATCGGTGGATTCAGCAAGCTGCATATAGAGCTGAACGGCTTCATATTCGGCAGCAATCAGAAATCGTATGGCTCTTATCAACTCTTCTTTCGTCAACTTTCTTTCATAAGCTACACCTGAAAAAGGATGTCCAAATTCCGGCATGGCTTTTCCTCCCTTTTATTGGTTTTGCACCATTACGATACGCTTTTGTAGAATGAGAGTAAAAATTTCTTTTCTGGCTGTAAAGGGAAAACCGTATCAGAGCCTCTATTTAAGAGATTGCGGTGTGGAGACACAGGCGTGAGGCTGTTTTGATCCAGTTCCGTCGGAATCAGATCAAATATCTTCTCTTGTAATAACGGAGCGTTGTAAATCATAATGCTGAATGAAAAAACCAATGCCGGTGATATTCACAACAAAGGAGCATACAGTCCTATGCACAATGAGCTTGTATCCATCATAAGAGAACGCAAGGCTGTTGTAGGCATTGTAGGTCTTGGCTATGTGGGCCTTCCTCTGACGATTTATTTTGCCAGACAGGGTTTCAAAGTTCTGGGATTTGAGATAGATCAGAAAAAGGTTGAAATCCTGCGTCAGGGTCAAAGTTACATAAAACACGTTCCCCAGACGGACCTCAAAAATCTGGTTACGGAAGGTCGGCTGGATGCTACTTCGGACCTATCAAGACTTTCTGAACCGGACTGCATCCTTATTTGCGTTCCCACGCCGCTAACAAGGCATCGAGAACCCGATCTTCGTTTTGTGATCGGAACGGCGGAATCCATTGCAAAACGACTACGTCCAGGTCAGCTAATCGTGCTCGAAAGCACCACCTATCCCGGCACAACCGAAGAAGTTCTTCTCCCGATTTTTCAGAAGACGGGGCTTAAGATTGGATCGGATTTCTTCCTTGCTTTCTCTCCCGAACGGGAAGATCCGGGAAATCCTCGGTATAACGCCACAAACATCCCAAAGATCGTAGGCGGAGTTACGCCCCAATGTCTGGAAGTTGCCAGCGCCCTCTACGAAGCCATAACCATTCGGGTTGTTCCGGTTTCATCGCCCAAGGTTGCAGAATTTGCCAAACTTCTGGAAAACATTTATCGTAGTGTGAATATCGCGCTGGTAAACGAAATGAAAGTCATCGCTCACCGGATGAACATCGATATATGGGAAGTCATAGAGGCTGCGGCTACCAAACCCTTCGGCTTTACGCCTTTTTATCCCGGCCCCGGCCTGGGAGGTCACTGCATTCCTATAGATCCTTTTTATCTGGCTTGGAAGGCCAGAGAATATGACATTACAGCCCGGTTTATCGAGCTTGCCGGCGAAATCAACGTATCCATGCCCCGGTACGTCCTGGAGCGCATAATGGAGGCCATGAACGAGAATGGAAAATGCCTTAAGGGAAGTTCGATTCTTATTCTCGGGATTGCTTACAAAAAGGACATTGATGACGATCGTGAATCGCCCGCCTATCCACTGATCAAACTCTTGCTCGAACACGGTGCTCAGGTTGCCTACAACGATCCCTTCATTCCCGAACTGAAACCCACTCGAAAATATCGCTTCAATATGAAATCAACAGAGCTTACGGAAAAAACTCTTGCCGGCTTTGACGCAGTAGTCATAGTGACTGACCATTCCGGTTACGATTACGAATGGATCGTAAGAAACGCAAAGCTTGTGATCGACACCCGAAACGCTACGAAAAATGTCAAGAACGAACGACACAAGATAGTATATGCTTGAGAGATAGGCAATCTTCTGTGGAACCTGTTCGAAAAATGCGTAACTGGGAATGTGTTTATTGTGTCATGGCGAGGAGCGACGCGACGAAGCAATCTCTTGTTGC
>CAZWJX010000107.1:0-1757 GCA_964634695.1 uncultured Syntrophobacterales bacterium
ATCGAGAGAAGTAGAGGAGCTCCATCCGGGAGCTCCTCTATATTTTGCCGCATTATGAATTCAGGATTTTCTTAGCCGTTTCATCATTGGCGTCGCAAATGAAAGTAATTCCGGTTTCCCGGGCGGTTTCACGGTTGGCCGCCACAATGTCACTCCTGGATATGGCTTTTATTGAGAACTTTCTTGCGCCTGCCATAAGCTGCTGGAGACCACAGGAGAGCTTATCGGCGAGGGTCCAGAAGGCAATGGCGCCAAAGGGGATGTTCTTCATTTCGTCTTTACCGACTTTTTTCTCCACTTCAAAGTAGCAGGCAAATATTTGTTCGGGCGTGGTTCCGATTTCCGTCACGGTCTTGGGAAGGCTATCCCAGTTCCCCCATACGGCGGCTTTCCTTTCGGGTCTAAGGACGCCTTCTATGTTGGAACCAACAAAGGCCGGAATCATAAGAGCTCTTCCCATGCAGATGATCTTAACATAGGGAGCCCCTAGAGCAAGCCCCTTGAAGATGCTGTCTTCGAGAGCAAAACCACCCGCAAATGAAAGATCAACGACTCGCTTGCCTCTTGCTGCAAGTATGGATGCATATTCATAAGCTTTTGCATGGAGAAGAACTGAGGGCACTCCCCAGCTTTGCATCATGTTCCATGGACTCATCCCTGTTCCACCACCGGAGCCGTCAATGGTGAGAAGGTCGAGCCCGGCATCGCTAGCAAACTTTATAGCCATAGCGAGGTCTTCCATGCCGTAGGATCCGGTTTTGAGAGAAATTCTCTTGTAACCGAGCTTTCTGAGGTATTCAATCTGATTCATGAAGGCTTCCTGAACAAGATCCCAACGGCTTATGTTTGTGTTCCCGAGTCGGCTGTGACGAGCAAATGACCTGATAGCACCACTCTTAAAAGCCGCTTGAACTTCAGGAAGTTCCGGATCGGGATCTATAAGATAACCCCGCTTCTTGAGGAAAATAGCATAGTCAAGGCTGGTTACCTGAATTTCGCCTCCTATGTTCTTGGCACCCTGTCCCCACTTGAGTTCGATTATGCACTTATCGCCGAATTTTTCGATGACGTATTCGGCAACACCGTTTCTGGTGTCCTCCACGTTCATCTGAACTATAATGGCTCCGTAACCGTCATAGTAGCGAAGATAGGTTTCGATTCGACGGTCAAGTTCGGGAGATTTGACGACTCGACCGTTTTTAAATTCCGCCTCTTTGTCTACACCAACGACGTTTTCACCGACTACAATCGGAATCCCTACAAGAGCGCCACCAATGGCGAGAGATTCCCAGTATTTCGCAGCTATCGGAGTAGATCCAAGGGCCCCGGTCATCATCGGGACTCTGGCCTTGGTCTTTACTTCATTGCCGAATTCTGTGCTTATATCGACATTGGGGAAAATACAATCGTCGGGAGAGTTGGATAGGGATTCCGGCAAGCCATGGGCTCCATAGGCGTACCCCTGAATTCTGAGAGAGTTGTAAGAAACTCCCACGTGGGTCGTATTGTTTGCTCCGGCTGTAACAAGTCCGAAGTCACGGGGATACAGAAGCTTTCTTCCTATAAGGCTCGCCAGCCAGGTTTCACATTTTCCTTGACAATCGGCACGACATAGGGTGCATAAGCTTGATTCTGTGGGATTTCCTCGGTTTACCGTTCCCAGAACGTCGTTACTTTTGGAAAACCTCATGTCCATCTGATCACGCCTCCATCTTTAGTTGAATTCACTTAACCGACACTAAACATTCCAGCCGTAT
>CAZWJX010000107.1:1767-3850 GCA_964634695.1 uncultured Syntrophobacterales bacterium
AAGTGTCACTTAATTAGTATGGATGAAAATTAGTGTCAAGTGATCAGAGCAGGATCTGTTGAAAAATAGGGAAGGGCTTTTCTCTGCTGAATGTCGGAGAGCTGGGTTAAAATCCTTTTCTGGTGGTTCCCACAGGATATAATCAACTTAGACTGATGCTTGGTTGTTTAGTCGAATAAAATTCACCCGGAAATGAAAGGAGGACTGCAATGGCCGTCAAAGTTTTTATCGAAAGGGAAATTGAAGAGGGTAGAGAGCTGGACATTTATAACTCTTTGATCAAACTTAGATCTCGAGCCATGAGGTCCCACGGATATATTTCTGGCGAGACGCTTATCTCTTATGACAATCCTCATAAATATCTCGTTATAAGCACCTGGAACAGTCTGGAGGACTGGAAAAGATGGGAGGAAAGTGACGAGCGAAAAGCTCTGGAAGCCGAGATCAACCAGTACTTAAAAGCGCCTCCTCGAATAAGCATTTACCGCTATGAGATGTCAGGGTAGTTTAAGGCTGTCAAAGGAACTCTATACGTATGGATTCGGGAAAGGGGGCCTGCCACAAATTTCCCCCTTTCCCCATTAGTGAAGCAAAAAAGTTATTAACAGGAAAGTGAATAGCCGGTTCAACTCCTGCTGGTCGCCCATTCTATGGCTTTCTGAAGTCGCCGCAAGACTATATCTTTCCCGAGGATATCCATGATTTCAAAAAGCCCAGGGCTTGCCGTTCTACCCGTGAGGGCAACTCGCACTGCCTGAGCAAGCACTTTGAGCTTAACCTTTCGTTCATCGGCAAGACGCCGGAATAGCTCCTCGAGAGCTTTTTCTTCAAAGCGTCCCTCATCAGACGAAAGAGCATCGAATATGTCTTTGAGCAGTCCGGCTGTGTCGTGGGTCAGGAACTTTTCAGCAGCCTGAGGATCGTATGAAACTTCTTCTACCATGTAGAAATCTATTGCATCTGCCATTTCGGCAAGAGTAGCACAGCGGGGCTGGAGGGTCCGGATGGCTTTTTCGAGATAGGCTCTGTCCTTTTCCGGGTAGTTTTTTGATTTAAGGAATGGAAGAAGCGAGTCCACAAGGTCTGACGGACTTTTCTCTTTTATGTAATGGCCGTTTAACCAGCGCAACTTTTCCATGTCAAAAACGCTGGCAGATGAACCTACATGTTCAAGCGAAAACTTCTCGATAAGTTCCTCTTTTGTGAATATTTCCTGATCCCCATAGGACCAGCCCAGCCTGACAAGGTAGTTAAAGAGAGCTTCGGGAAGAAATCCCATGTCACGATAGGCGATAACGGATGTAGCGCCGTGGCGCTTGGAAAGACGCTTTCGATCCGGTCCGAGAATAAGCGGCACGTGGGCAAATTTCGGGACGGGTTCGCCAAGAGCCTGATAAAGCAGAATCTGCTTCGGGGTGTTATTAACGTGGTCATCCCCACGTATAACATGGGTGATGCCCATGGTGATGTCGTCCACGACTACACAGAAGTTGTAGGTCGGCACGCCATCACTTCGGATGAGCACAAGGTCATCGAGTTCTGAGTTATCAAAAACAAGAGAGCCTTTTATGATGTCGTTTACGACCGTGCTTCCCGTTTGGGGACACCGGAACCGTAAAACTCTACCGGGTCCCGGCGTAAGCCCTTTTTCACGGCATGCACCGTCGTATTTAGGTTTTAGCCCTTTCTGAAAAGCCTCCTGCCGCCGTCTTTCAACTTCTTCAGGACTGCACTCACAGTAGTAGGCCCATCCTGAGAGGTAAAGCTTTTCGGCGTAACTACGGTAAAGATCCAGCCTTTGAGTCTGAAAATAGGGTCCTTCATCCCAGTCAATACCGAGCCAGCGAAGCGATTCAAGGATGGATTCGGTATATTCAAGAGTTGACCGTTGAGTGTCTGTATCTTCGATGCGAAGTATAAATTTGCCGCCGTTGTGGCGAGCAAAAAGCCAGTTAAATATTGCCGTTCTAGCTCCACCAATGTGAAGATGCCCTGTGGGACTGGGAGCAAATCGCGTAACAACCTGATTCTCCACTTTGAAACCTCCTTAAATTTTTTTTGCAATTTGAAATCAGTCGAAGTA
>CAZWJX010000107.1:3860-8527 GCA_964634695.1 uncultured Syntrophobacterales bacterium
CTATTAACACACTGGATTGATGTTTCTCAAGAAAAGGATTTCTAAAAGTTAGAAAAAAGGGGCAGATCATGCCAAGAATCGGAGTTTTGCTGTCGGGCTGTGGGGTTTTCGATGGTTCCGAAATCCACGAGGCAGTCATTACTCTGCTTGAGCTGGATCGAGCAGGAGCCGAGATTGTCTGTATGGCTCCTAATATGAATCAATATCACGTCATTAACCATCTTACCCAGGAAGTAATGCCGGAAACAAGAAACGTCCTTATTGAATCTGCGAGGATAGCAAGGGGACAGATTAAAGATGTGCGGGATATTTCGGCTTCGGACATTGACGGATTGATAATTCCGGGTGGTTTCGGTGCTGCCAAAAACCTTTGTGATTTTGCTTTTAAGGGGCCAGAAGCTACTGTGCATCCTGACGTAGAAAGACTTCTCAAGGAATTGGTTGAAGCTAAAAAACCCATTGGCGCAGTATGTATTGCACCGGCGCTTATTGCAAAAGCTCTGAGCGCGCGAAAACCAGAGGTCACCATTGGAACCGATCAGGCTACGGCCAGATCGATAGAAGCCATGGGCGGAGTTCATTTCTCGTGTCCCGTTGATGATATTCACGTGGATGAAAAGAATAAAATTGTAACTACTCCGGCATACATGCTGGGACCAAGTATTAAACATGTGGCTGAAGGGATAAGGAAGCTCGTTCTCAAAGTGGTCGAATTAGCCAGTAAGTAGAGCATTATGGATTGTTCTGAAATTACAAGAGACGTAGCCAGGAAAATTGTGGAAAATGTGCCATATCCTCTCGGGATTAGTTTAAGGAACGAAGTGTTGTTTATTAACCAGACTGCAAAGGATCTTATCGGAGACTATAATTTTTCGAATCTTCCTCTGGATATTGGTGAATCATCCAGATCTTTCTATGTTCGACTGGACGGTAAAACTTTGCATATTCAGCTCGTTCCCCTCGGTAATCTCTATTTTCTGCTGATATTCGAGGAACTTCTCGATGAGCGTGTAGTGAAGGATGAACTTACGGGACTTCTATCAAGACAATATCTGAATATGATAGGTCAGCGCGTTCTTGAGCAGGGGGATCGCTCAAAGAAGACAGCCGTTATTTTTATGGACCTGGATGGCTTTAAAGAAATTAACGACTCCTTTGGACATGATGTCGGGGACGAGGCTTTAAAAGAAGTCGCCAGAAGGCTTCTTAATTCTTTGAGACAAACAGATTTATGCTTTCGCTGGGGTGGAGACGAATTCGTGGTAATTTCTCATGGTTTTGCCGAAAAAATCCATGCAGGACTTCTGGCTCGCAGAGTTATTAAGAATCTTTCAGAGCCCTTCACGGTTAATAACCATCGATTGAAGGTCGGTGTCAGTATAGGAATTGCCGTCTATCCTGATGATGGAGAGGATATTTACGATCTTATAAAGAAGGCCGACACGGCAATGTATATGGCAAAGGAACAGGGTGGAAACATGTATAATTTCTTTGGGATGGTGTGATAATATGGATAGCGAAGAACAATTTCTTGATAAGTTAGCCTGTTCCATTGTCGCAAAGATGG
Source organism: uncultured Syntrophobacterales bacterium (assembly GCA_964634695.1). Classification (GTDB taxonomy): domain Bacteria; phylum Desulfobacterota; class Syntrophobacteria; order Syntrophobacterales; family Thermodesulforhabdaceae; genus JAOACS01. Next base: position 5,428 of record CAZWJX010000107.1, read on the forward strand.
AACCTCACATAAAGGAAATAGTTGGAAAGACGGTTCAGGAAGAGGTCATAAAAGCTTTAAAAAAAGCCCTTGTGGATAGCGAATTTTACAAAGGACTCAGTGACGATGTAATGGAGGGGCTTGGGAAGATTTATGCAGAGATTCACGCGACGAAAAGTGATGTTCAGCTTGATTCAATCATAGTTGGGACGATGCAAACTCTGGATGAATCTCAGTCGGCACTTGATCATGTGCTCTCAATAACTGAATCTTCAACTCTGAAAATAATGGATCTCATTGAGTGGGTTCAAGACAAAGTTCGAAAACTTCGGCTCATGGTTGGGACATCGGATAACTCGGATGAGCTCAAGAATATTTTAAATGACATTGATCGGAATCTTCTCGAGATGTTGACTCTGCTGAGCTTTCAAGATGTTACAGGGCAAAAGATTAAGAAGGTGATTGAAGCCTTCAAAAAAATTGAGGAAATCGCCTTTGAACTTTATCTGAGTTCCGAGGCGTTTAGAAAAGCCAAGAGTGAAGGATTCGAAAGAAGTTACGGAGAATTGCGAGACGAGGTAAAGAAACAGGTTGAAGTACTTAAGAAGAAAAAAGAAATAGTTGATCAAAATGCAATAGACGAAATCTTAAGTGGCTTGAATCTGTGAGGGTAAAGGTTTTTCTTTCGGTGAGGCCCTTTCAGCGTTAATTATTTCGGTCCAAATACTTTCCAGACTTCTGTTGGTATACGATTTTTTAGCGTGTTCAAATAGGGCTTTAACTATGTCACACGTGATACCCAGACTATCGGTCTTAGTTGGAACAGTTCTGGTCTGCAGGCAACGAGCTTCCATCGGAAATTCTTCTTCGTGGAGTATCTGGAGCACATCGGATATAAAAATCGTGCCGGGATGTCTGGCCAGATAATATTTTCCCGGGTTTCGAACATCTTCCACGACAAGGCCGTGTGATGTGAGTGTCTCAATAACTGTCTCCAGTTGTTCCGTTGAAACCATTCGCAGATCTTCAATCATAGAATCGTCTATGGCGCTTTCGTAAAGTCTGAACAGAACAAACAACCCGAGAAATAAGGAGGAATAGGCCTGCCCCGCCTGGCGCTCCCGAGTTTGTATGATAGACAGGGTCTTCTTGTTTTGTAGAGCGTAACATAGCTGGCATCCCCACAAAATGATAATCCAGGTTATAAAAATCCAGATGAAGAAAAGTGGCACCGTGGCAATTTGCTTGTAGAAATTGATTATTGTGATGGCATGGGAAACATAGAGATAAAAGGCGCGCTTTGTAAGTTCCCACAATAGAGCAGCACAGGTTCCTGAGATCAGGGCGTATTTAAAACGGACTCGTGTTGAAGGAAGATACAGGTACAGCAGGGTAAGGCACACCGCCTCAACGGCTACAGGGATAGCCGTTTTGTATGCGAATCGAGCCCACCAGTGGTGAGCTAAGAAGGCTTCAACCGCTCCACCGGGAGGAGCAATGAGGTTTCCAATAGAAATCGACGCAAGAATAAGGAAAGGGCTTGATGTAAGAAGCATCCAGAAAGCCGTGACTTTCTGAAAATAGGGGCGAGATGTCTTGGCCCTCCATATTCGGTTGAAAACCCTTTCCGACGTAATGAGAATGTTCAGAGCGCCCATGAAAAGACCTATTACTGCTGCTAGATTTATGAGCCCGGCAGGGCCGGCTTTGAAAGCAGTGGGCGAGATATAGGTCTGTAGCCACTCTATTACTTCTTCCTGAAACTCCGGCACAATTGCCGGAAGAATTTTTTGCTGGACGTATCGCATAATGTGCTCACCGCCGCCAAGAAGCCCGACAAAGCTAACAAAGAGCACGGCGAAGGGGATGAGAGAAATAATCGTAGCAAAAGCAAGGCTGGCAGCTCGGTCAAAACATGAATCCTTGCCGAACTTCCAGAGCGTTATGTACAGAAGCCGTCCGACTTCACGTAACTTTTCAGCCCATGAAAATTCTTCAGGACGGAAATCCGTAAACAGGCTTTTCTTAAGTTTTCTCGTCCAGGCCATTTCTTCAATCTTTCATGATTCGGTTAAAGCCATCCTTCTGGATCTTGCATATTTTATCATTACTTGACATATTGAACAGGCAGTCGTTGATATGGTCAACCAAAACTTGAATTGTTACCGGAGAAGATAAAGATGAAAACTAAACTGGGGCTGGAAGAAAACCTCGAGGCGATGTTGTGTTACGTTCTTGGCTGGATTAGCGGTATAGTTTTCCTTCTTCTGGAAAAAGATAGTGAATTTGTAAGATTCCACGCAGCGCAGTCGACGGTGGCTTTTCTTGGATTTACCGTGGTTTCGGTAATAATCGGCCATCTCGCTACCATTCCCATTATCGGGTTGTTTTTTCTCATAATAAATGCCCTTATCGCGATTTGCGCTGCCATAGTGTGGATCGTTTGTATGATTAAGGCATTTCAAGGTGAAAGGTTCAAACTTCCCATAATCGGAAACCTAGTAGAAAAACAGGTAGGGTAGGGTAGAATACGAGCTAGAACCTGAATTTGAAGAAAAAACTAAGCTCATAAAAACTCGATACGTGTATGTCAGCTTCAAGACGCGGGTTTTTATATGCAATGAAGAACACGCCGCAGTTTCTGGCACATTCTGCATCCACAACGGAGTCTCCCACATAGGCGACCTGGTGAGGCTCCGTTTGAAACGCTCTGATTACAAATTCCAGCATATCGCCGTGGGGTTTTGGCCGTGGGACATCGAGAGCACATACAACCAGATCAAAAAAACCGTGAAGATCAAAATGCCTGAGCACTTCATGGGTGGATGTGGTTCTATTGGTCGCCACAGCTAGCCGATATTTACGTCTCAGAAAAGCAAGGCATTCTTTAAGCCCTGGTTCGAGCGTCAAGTATTTGTTGAACTTACCGAAATCAAGATTCTTTGCTATCGTGAGAGCCTCTTCGAGGCGATCCTTTCCCACCAGAAACTCAAGTGATTCCCGAACTGAAAGCATGTGAACAACTTCGACCTGATCGGGCCTTATAGGACTCAGCCCCATTCTGGAAAGTATGTCGTTGTAGAAAAGCACATTGGCTTCTCTCGAGTCAAACAGCACTCCA
>CAZWJX010000108.1:0-231 GCA_964634695.1 uncultured Syntrophobacterales bacterium
TGTAGGTATCGTTGATCTCCGCGCAAACCACTTTGCCGATAATCAGAGCATACCTGTCTCGAAGAATCTCCTCTTGAAGGCGAGCTTCAATCCATCCCAGAGCATCCTTCACTCTCGGCGGGGTAACCTCTCTGGACGGGACTGATTCCAGCCCCACTGCTTCAAGTTCGTTCACTTCTGGAGGATAAGCTTTTGCGCAAAGCATGGCCTTTTTGAAACAGGGTGGAGCTA
>CAZWJX010000108.1:241-8526 GCA_964634695.1 uncultured Syntrophobacterales bacterium
ACAACGTTGACGACAATCTCACCGGTTTCCCTTATATTGCGTAGAGTGTCTCTGGGAAGAGCCGATACGATCGCAATAAGATCAAGCGGCCTAAGAACTGGCACCACACAGCCGTAGGGCGCCGCATTGGGCACTCCATCTTTGCTCACAGTCGTTATAAGAGTAAGAGGAAGAGGCAGGATACGTTTGAAATCTCTGGTATCTAAAATCATACCATGTCTCCCTCAGCACAAGCTCTGCAAATCAATTTTCCATCGCGCTCCATCATCTTGGTCCTCATAGTAGCTTCCCCGCAAATAGCGCAGGGCTCCGATGGAACAATTCGTGCCTTGGGCGGAAGTTTTATGTTCACTTCCCTGACTGAAAAAAGATCCTCGTTCCTGGACTCAAGGATATTTCTACTTCGCTCGTCGTGCAATTCCCGGAAACGTTTCTTTTCTTCTTCCGTAGCTTCATCATTTATGACCTTTTGCAAAAGCTCATAGTGCTCTTTCCTATCCTGCGGCCTGAAAGCTTTTTCTTTAAGAACTATTCTTACTCCTTTACCCGTCTTTCGACTTGCAAGAGTTAACGCCATTTTCCCAAAGTCTTTGTAGATGAAATTTCCTTTCCCGAAAGTGCATCCTGTTAGAACCTGAACAGCATCCACAAAACATGCGTCATTTTCCACTATCGCAACCAGTTCTTCATCTTCTGCTTTAACCTCATTCAGTTTTTCCAGCCCAAGCATAGAAGCTTTATAGCCAAGAGCCAGGCCGGGACACATGTGACCGTGGAAAATAAAGCATTCCTCTAACCGTTCGTATTTTCTGATTTCGTTAATATCCATAGAATCACTCCCACTCCTAACGTTACTTACCCCAGCTCATACCCTGCTTTTTTCAATGCTTCTCTGATAACGCCAACATCTACAGGTTTGTCAGATTCGATTCTGGCTTCAGCCTTTTCAAGACTCACATCAACACTACTAACACCTTCCAGACTTTGCAGAGCTTTGGTTACCATCTTTACACAGTGCTGACAGGACATTCCTTTAACTTTAATAACCTGTTCCATTTGTTTAACTCCTTTGTTTTATTCTAACGTAAGAAAAGCTAAGAACTAACTATGAATCATGTCAACCGCTTTCTCCTTAACGATAAGCAACCGACTGCTATCTATACCCGTTGTAAAACCAAGGTTATGAAGCGTGTTAACAAGAGCCTCCATAGCGATGTTAGGTGGAGCAAAAGGGATGAAAGGGCATCCGCCTGTTCCGCCAATCGTGGCGTCAAAATGGCGAACGCCGGCTTCTATCCCTGCAAGAACATTATCCATGCCTTTTCCACCGGCATCATGAAGATGAAGAAATACAGGAATTGAAATAACAAGTTCCCGTACTCTAGAAACTCTTTCTTTAACAAGCTCTGGATAAGCCATACCCGTGGTATCGGCAAGAGAAATCTCATGAGCGCCTTCGTCCAGTCCCAGTTTGATTATGTCCATCACTCTATTTTCTGAAACTGCCCCTTCGTACTGACATCCAAAGGCGCACTGAACACTCACTTTTATGTTCAAACCGTTAGCCTTTGCCGAACTAACCATAATACTGAGTTCTCTCATTGCTTCTTCTAGCCCCATGCCGGTATTTCTCGTGCTGTGAGAATGACTTGCCGAAATAGATATTTCGACATTGCGACACCCACAACGCAGAGCCCTTTCGAGACCTTTACGGTTTAGCACCAGAGCAAAAAAAGAAATTCCGGAAAAGTTCTCAGTCTGCAGCCTTGATATAAGTTCTTCGGCATCGGCCATCTGAGGAACTCTCTTAGGATTTACAAAAGCGGTAACCTGAAAGCGCTTTACCCCACAGGCTACCATATCTCGAATGAATTCAACTTTCCGGTCCGTCGGAACTATAATAGCCTCACGCTGAATGCCGTCTCTGAGAGTCTGGTCCTCTATGATGACATGGTTTGTTTTTTCATCCATTTTTATTTTCCTGATCCTTGTTCAAATCAGTGAAGTAAAGTATGTTCAGACACGCAAATCGAAAACATATTAGACCAGAAGGAGCCGTACCATGAAGAAAATTCTGATTCTTCACGGTGTAAATCTCAACATGCTCGGTTTACGAAGTGCCGATCATTACGGCACATGGACTCTTGAAGACATAAATGAAGCATTAAGGGAGCTGGCGGGAGAGCTGGGGGTTGAAGTTGAATATTTCCAGACAAACGTGGAAGGTGAAATGGTTGAAAAGATTCATCAAGCTCATGTCGAAGGATACGATGCTGTGGTAATAAACGCCGGTGCCTGGACTCATTACAGCTATGCCATCAGAGATGCCCTGGAGATTCTCAAAGTGCCAATTGTGGAAGTTCACATGTCCAACATCTACGCCCGGGAAGATTTCAGGCATTTTTCTGTAATAGCGCCTATCGCATCGGGCCAGATAAGCGGTTTTGGAATTCAGAGCTATCTCCTGGGCTTAAGAGCCGCCGTCGAGCTTCTGAATAAAAAAATCGAGTGATAACCGGTGGGTAAGGACGGCATTTATCTACGTTACAACGTAGCAATGCTTACGGCTCTCGGATTTTCTTCCGGCCTTCCTCTTGCGCTTACCGGCTCAACTCTGCAAGCATGGCTTTTTTCGGAAGGTGTTGATCTCGGAACTATAGGCCTCTTTGCTCTAGTGGGACTCCCTTACAGCCTCAAGATAATCTGGGCTCCACTTGTGGATTATTACGTTGTCCCAATTCTGGGGAGAAGACGAGGATGGATCTTTCTGGCTCAGAGTGGTCTAACTCTTGCCATAGGCATTTTAGGAATTCTAGCATGGGCAATAGGCTTCAGGGAACTCTCACACCACATAAGACACTGGCTTCTCACCCTGGTAGCCCTGGTTACCTTCTCCATCGCCTTCATCAGCGCAACACAGGACATCGCAATAGACGCCTACAGGGCCGATATTCTTCAACCTGAAGAGAGAGGAGCCGGAGCGGCGACAACGGTTCTCGGGTACCGACTTGCAATGATGACATCAGGAGCCTTTGCTCTAATGCTTTCGGACCATATGGCCTGGCACTGGGTATTCGGTATATTGGCCTGCGTGATGGCCCTTTGTTCCATCGCTACGATCTTCTCAAGAGAGCCAGAATCTCCCCCTAAACTTCCTGAAAACCTAAGGGAAGCCGTTCTGGCCCCTATTACCCGTTATTTTGCCAGATCTAATGCCTTTCGCATAGTTCTTTTCATAGTGTTCTTCAAATTAGGCGATGTAATGGTTGGCGCTATGAGCACTCCATTCATGCTTGATCTGGGTTTTTCCAGATCGGAAGTAGGGATGGTTAACAAGGTTTTCGGCCTTGTCAGCACCATTGCGGGCTCACTTGCCGGTGGGGCTATTATCGCAAGAATAGGACTTAACCGATCTCTATGGATCTTCGCTTTCCTTCAGGCATTATCGAACTTCGCTTTTGTGAGTCTGGCAATGGTGGGTAAAGTATATTCGGTAATGGTTATTGCTGTGGGACTCGAAAATTTTACAGGCGGTATGGGGACTTCGGGATTTGTGGCTTTCCTGATGAGCCTTTGCGACCGGGAGTACTCGGCAACCCAGTATGCTTTTTTCTCCAGCCTCATGGCCGTAACAAGAGTGATAGCGAGCGCACCAACAGGTTTTATTGCAGCAAAAATGGGCTGGATAATGTATTACATCACGGCGGTAATGGGTGCCATCCCCGGTTTGATTCTCATGGCTTTATGCGTGCCATGGAATGGAGAAAGCCTCTCTCCTGGTATATCAGGTACTAAACAAAAGGCCGATTAAAATAGCTACTCCACTTCGATCTTCTCGGCTCGTTTTGCTGAGGAGCTTATACGACTTTCTAAATCCTCTATTTTTCTATCAATGAGCGAACGAATTGCTTTAAGAAATTCCACTCTGGAATTGTAAATATGCTTTTTGAAGTCGTCCGTAATACCAAGGCATTTCTCCACCGTAGATATAAAACGCCCTATGGGACAACCGTATGTTCCTTCCGCACAAAATTTGTTTTTCTTCTCTTGATATTCATTCTGCATGCTTTCCACCTCCTATTAAAACCTCAAGTTTTCCGTTTCTGAATCTTGCTTTAACCTCTCCTCCGGCACCTAGCGACGACCGGGGCAGAGGAATGTTCCTTCTGCAGACACCCAATCTTATTACCAGCTCATCCCCTACTCTGTACACTTCTATATCATCTTTTCTATCAGCAAAGGGGATATTTATTCTGACCACCGTATAATCTCCTTCCTTAGAAAATTCAAAGGGGCTTCCTGAATAGAAGACAGACAGAGGATCACGGTCACCGTAAATAATCTCTCCCAGAGCCTCAAGGCTTCTGATGCCGACTATTTCATCGCTCAAAAGTTCGGCAGTAAAAATCGGGATTGGCTCGAAGTATTCCTTTGCCTTCAGAGTATACCGGGCATGGGATTCCTTCCAGTTTGTAAAGTAACTATCCACTATCGACGCCGGAATAAGACGATTTATAATGACCGCGTCGACATTGACCCTGTAAAGAGCAAAATACATAAAAGCCCTGAGAGTCTCTTTAAGAACGATTTTTTCCGGATTTGCGACAAGTCTTACGCTTGTTATCTGAGGATCCGTAAGAATTTCTGCCACGCCCTGAAGTTTAGTAAAAAGACGTTCAATGTTGTCAAAATAGGCTTCATCAGGCATCGGGACATCGCTTACATGACGCACAATGGGTCTTACGACTTTAGCAATGCTTCTTTCGAGCTTGAAGATCTTCTTTATATACCATTCGAGAGCCGTCGGAATACTGATGAAACGGATGGATTCTCCCGTAGGAGCGCAATCTAGAATGAGGACATCAAAACTATGGTTTTTTACGTAAGCATTCATCCAGAGCAAGGCACTTACTTCTTCCATACCGGGAAGAATCGCCAGTTCTTCCGCGAGAACATGATCAAACCCGCTCGTATTAAGCAGTAGAGAAAGATAGCCATGAACTTCCTTCCAGTTCCTCTGGAGTTCACGATGCATGTCAAGTTCCTGTATCCAGAGGTTGTTAGCAATCTTAACGGGTTTACCATCGGCAAGATCAAAGAGGGAGCGATCCAGATCGAAAATATCTGAAAGGTTGTGGGCAATATCGAGCGAAAGTATCAGAGTTTTGTAACCCAGCTTTGCAGCTCGAAGGGCGGTCGCCGCGGCCATACTGGTTTTCCCTACTCCACCTTTTCCAACAAACATAATAACTCTCACTGCATAATCACCTCCATCTCTAAATTATCCGTCCTTGAAATCTTATATCTGCCGATTGTGTCATTGCGAGCCGGAGAGAAGAGAAGGCGAAGCAATCTAGTATTGCCTTTTTCCCCTCATCGCAAGGAATCCGCTTCAGGCGGACGATAAAGCAATCTCTTGAGACTGCCACGCAGTCCTTACGGACTGCTCGCAGTGACATTAGTAGTCGTTGCGAGCCCGAAAGAAATGAGGGCGAAGCAATCTCGTCATTGCGAGCCGGAGGCGAAGCAATCACCACGGCCGCCTTTAGACGGTCTCGCAATGACTTCCTTTTACCTGTCTAAGCTCCTTTCGAGGTTGGTTGTGCACTGAAAAATATTAACTATCAGATCGCACACTTCATTGGGCTTTTTGCTATGAACATCAATAACGACATCTGCTACTTCGCGATAGAGCGGTTCACGGTGAGATAGAACCTGCGAAACCTCTTCAAGCAATCCAAGTCCTGTAAGAGAAGGCCTGTTACTGATGGATTTTTCGTCTTTTGCAAGCCGATCTACAATTTCTTCCGCAGGACAGGAAAGCCATATTACAAAAAAATTATTTTTCAAAATTTGCCGGTTTTCAAGCTTTTCTACTACTCCTCCCCCCGTTGCCACCACAACATGTTTGCTCGAAGCAACTTCAGCAAGAAGTCTGGATTCTTCGGCACGAAAAGACTCCCAGCCTTTATCTCTAACCCACTCGGCTATTGTCATTCCAAGGCGATCCATTAGCGTCTCATCCATATCAACAAAAATCCATCCCAACCGTTGAGCTACTATCCTGCCGACGGTTGTCTTTCCTGTAGCTCTGTAGCCAACAAACGCGATGGAATCTTTTGATAACTTTCGCGAAATGGTATAATTCATAAATAAAGACTCCCTGATGGAAAGGCTTTTGGCTCTTGACAACAATAGACCGAAAATAATAAGGTTTCAAGCGATTAGATCAGGGATCTGCGAGAGTGGCGGAACTGGCAGACGCGCTGGACTTAGGATCCAGTGGGAAACCGTGGGGGTTCGACTCCCCCCTCTCGCACCATTAAGCGGCTATGGCGCTGAAGGCGATAACGGCTTCTTAAAGAGGTAACGGTTACGACATATTCCAGAACTATTCACGAGGAAAGGTCTTGGAAGAGATGAAGGTACAGGTTAGCGATTGGACAGAAACTCAGAAAAAGGTGGTAGTAGAAATTCCGGCGGATAGAGTAAAACCAGAAGTAGAGAAGAGGTATAAGTCGGTAGCGAAGAAGGTGCATATTAAAGGTTTTCGTCCGGGCAAAGCACCTCTCAGCCTGATTAAAAATCTTTACGGAAGGGTCATAGAAGAAGAAGTTGCTCAAAATTTGATCAACGAGACATTTAAAGAAGTCCTGGAATCTGAGCAAATTAAGCCTCTTGCTCAGGCAGATCTGGAAGAATTTCATTACACCGAAGATGGCGGGCTCGCATATACCACTATTGTTGAAGTGGCTCCTGAATTTGAAGTCACAGGATACAAAGGGATGGAGCTTAAGGCGCCAAAGCCGGATAAACCCATCGAAGAGGCTGTTCAGGAATATCTGGACAGGCTGAGAGCAGAGAATGTAGAGTACATAAGCATTGATGAAAGTCTTTCCGAAGGGTTGATTGCAGTGCTCGATGCATTCCTTATCGATCCTGCAACAGGTCAAATAGACATGGGGAATTCAATAAAAGGCATAGAATCCGAGATAGGTTCCGGTGACTTTGATCCTAATGTTGAACGTCAACTTATAGGCATGAAACCGGGAGAGAAGTGGATAATAGAAGCCACCTTTGGTGAAGAAAGTGCGCCTGTAGAGTCCTGGAAGGGAAAGACGGTTAAGCTGGAAATCCACCTCAGAGAAATCCTCAAAAAGGAACTCCCGGAACTGAACGATAAGTTTGCTAAAGACCTGGGTTTTGAATCTCTCGAAGAACTAAAACAAGTAACCAGAGAAAAAATAGAACGGGATAGAGAAGCATTTCGAAGGGAATATCTGGGAAGACAGATCAAGCAAAAGCTTCTTGAAACTCACAATATACCGGTACCTAAAAAAGCTGTTAAAAGCAAAGTCGAAGAGGAGATTGCAAACCTAGATTTACAATTGAGGAGACAGGGGATCCGACTACCTGATTCTTTTCTTAACTCCACAGAGTCAAGAGAAAGAATGGAACCTGAAGCAGAAGTGGAAGTTAAATATGAGCTGATTCTGGACAGGATCGCTCAGAAAGAGCAGATAACTCTTTCAGAGGAAGAAGAGCGTGAAATAATAGATTCCTTAGCCAGAATGATCAATGTTAATACGGAGGATATTCGGGACAAAATAACCCAGCATCCTTACTTTGATAAGTTGAAACGTTACAGACTCCATAGTAAGGTCCTGGACTGGGTGATGGAAAATGCGGTTATTGTGGAGAACGCCGATTCCGAATCAGACAGTGCAGCTGCATCTTCAGATGAACATAAAGAAGAAAGTCAAAAGGACTTTCAGGAATAGAGGAGGAAATTGAAAAGCATGTCTTCGTTAATTCCAATTGTTATTGAGCAGAGCAGTCGTGGAGAAAGAGCCTTCGATATCTATTCCCGGCTGTTACGAGACAGAATAATTTTCCTTGGGACACCAATTACCGACGATGTGGCAAACGTGGTCATTGCGCAGATGCTTTTTCTTGAGTCAGAGGATCCGGATAAAGATATCTATCTTTACATAAATTCACCGGGCGGTCTTGTCACTGCGGGATTGGCTATCTATGACACAATGCAGTACATAAAACCCGACGTATCGACTCTATGTATGGGGCAGGCTGCAAGCATGGCGGCTGTTCTTCTTGCTGCCGGAGTAAAAGGCAAGAGATATGCTCTTCCCCATTCTCGAATTCTTCTTCATCAGCCTATGGGTGGTTTTCAGGGGCAGGCTACCGATGTGGAAATTCAGGCAAAAGAAATTCTAAGGCTCAGAGAAGAATTAAACCGCATTTTGATGTATCACACAGGACGGCCT
>CAZWJX010000109.1:0-8395 GCA_964634695.1 uncultured Syntrophobacterales bacterium
GAGAAGTAGGGGCACGGCGGTGCCGTGCCCCTACCTTTGTTGTGACAAACTCGGGTTAGGTTTGGCTCTTGCTCGCTCAAAGAACTCCTTCATGATTTTTCCGCAAATGTCACTTAAAAGGCCGCCCTGTATTTCTATTTTGTGATTGAACGAATTGGAGGAAAAGAGCTTAAAGACTGTTTCTGCTCCGGCTTTTGGGTCGAAGGCTCCAAAGAAGAGACTCTTTATTCTTGCATGAATCATCGCTCCATAGCACATCACACAGGGCTCAAGTGTTACAAAGAGAGAACAACCCGTAAGGCGATAATTTCCAATCCTGCGGGCAGCTTTTCTCATTGCAAGTATTTCCGCATGGGCGGTAGGGTCATGGAGTCTTATGGGCTCGTTATGGGCAAGGGCGAGTATTTCATTATCCGGCCCGACGATAACAGCTCCTACAGGCACTTCACCCGCTCGAGCTCCCTCTTCCGCCATGCGGATGGCCAGCTTCATGAAGTATTCCTGTTTTTTGTCCAGAGAATCCATTGATCCACGCCGGCCAGTATGTTTTTAATGCTATCATTGAAAAACTTTCCATCCCAGAAAAGTAGAGCTCTGCTGGAGTCGGATTCGAGAAGGAAAAGTTTCTCTGATACTTCCATGCGTCCCATTTTTTCAAAACACTTCAGAATAATTCCGGCACAGAGCCGTGAAACAGGCCGCAACGAGTTCGAATAATTAAAAACAGTCTCGTAAGAAAAACCAGAATACACGTCCTCCCATCTGGTAGCAATTCTTGCTATGCCCCAGAGCGCTCCTTCTAACAGTTCTTCGTTTTCCAGATGGTTTCCTTCAGGATCGACGTAGGACCACAGAATTTTTCCGTATTCCAGAGCGAGCCCATGATGGTTTCTGAGTATTTCACCCATAGCTTCCGGAATTCCCCATCCTATACCGCCTGATTCGTCGTTTAAATACCACATGAAGCGTCTGATTGTGGTTCTAGCCCAATCCATATCTGAACTGGCATGTTGAGAAACCAGTTGTCCTATCAGAGTTACTGCTACCCATTTGACCGCTGGATCGGTTGAGACAAGAAAACTGGAAAGCGGGCTCAAGCTGGCCGCAGGATTGGCGTGAAGAAGCCGGATGACCGAGTTGTCTCGATCATCCAGAAGTTCTTCCGAAAAGCCATCTTGTCTTTTCAGCCGTTCGAAAAAAGATTGAAGTTCGGCCTTTATTTTTCGATAACCAATTTCCGGCATCGATCAATTTGTCGTAAAAGATTACAATCCCATGTCTTCGTTAACCAGAACAACCTTTATGCGCCCTTTCGGTGAAGATTTTTCTATAATGCTCCAGACGTTACAGATTCTATCGGGACTTGAGCAATCGTCGCAGACACTCGTTTTTGTGCAGGGAGTTTTTCGAGATAGTCTTATGGCGTTGGCAGGAGCGGCGTAATGTCGGATTCTCATTATTGCCGATTCCAGATCTGGCACGATCTTGTTGCGCCCGCAGATTATCACAACGAACTTAGGGCCAAAAGTCATGGCGGCTACTCTATTGCCCATCCCATCGAGATTTACAAGCTCTCCGGTTTCTACAAGAGCGTTCGTGCCCGTAATGAAAAGATCGACGAGTAAGGCTCTTCGGCGTCTTTCAATTCTCTCGTCTGGCGGCAGACTGTAGTCATAAGTATCTATGACTTCAACGCCGGCAAGGTTTTTTACGGCCTCATAGACACCGGTTTCAACGACCGTCATCGATCCACCAAAGGAAATGCTCGCCGGCTTGATAGACGGAACAATTTCTCCCATTACGAGATCTTTTGCGGCACTTTTCGAAGGCACAACAAAGGCGTCAAAGCCGTTGTCCATGAGGTTTTGCTTTACAACATCAAGTTTAACTTGCCAGTAAGTTTCGAGAGGATTTACGTTTCCCATGCAATTCCCCCTTTTTCTGATTATTCAACTTTTTTGATCACGTCCGCCAGCAGTTCACTTTTGCGATATACCGTGCCCTGGAAAAGAGCGATCGGTTCACCCTTTTCGTCCGTAACAGTTACTTCGTATGTTGCCAGCTTCGGATTCCGTGCCACCTCACGGGCTTCGGCGAAAAGCACGCCTTCACGGACAGCCCTGAAAAAGGATATAGCCACGTTAATAGCAAGAGCAACAGTTCCATGTGAATTCGATGCCACGGCGAAAGCACAGTCGGCAAGCGAAAAGATAGCGCCGCCATGGGCTATACCAACGCCGTTTAGATGTTCCTTGCTCACGGGCATACGAACTTTTGCATAACCCGCGGAACATTCAACTAAAGTAATCCCCAGATGTTTTGCGAACTGATCCAGGGTGAAGTATTTTTCTATGTCTCTTTCCATGCCCGCCCCCTGAGATATTGTGGGTAAAAACCCATCTTCCCGGCGAAACAGCGAACCATTGGTCTTCAGACAAGCACCTCTGAGTTTTAATTTTCTGCATAAGCAAATTATGCCGCATCGTTATAGCCGGAAGAGGATCGTCCTTACGCCGTCATAAAGAAAAGCTACGTTCTGGTAGAAAGTTCCCGTAGAATATTGCGGGCCAGAAGTCGGCAGGTGGTTATCGCCAGAGAATCTTCACCCACGTTTTTTTTCCATTTTATTGAAGGGAATTCTGACTCACCTTCCAGGTGGTCATAAAGTGTTGCCATAACGCCCATGTTGTAGATGCCCGTCTGAGGATCTCGCACTCCAACGATTTTCATGCCTCGGGACAGGAAAAATCGCTCCATTATTGCGTAAGCCAGCTCCTGCCCGCCGTTTCTCAGTCCCGCTACGGTAACAGCAGCTCCAAGCTTTCCATGGAGGAGTTCCTTTTTCATATGCATCCAGCGGGTGCGGTCTATGAACGTTTTCAAGCGAGATGTGACGTTTGCATTATAGACAGGTGAGCCGAGGATAATAACGTCGGACTGAAGCATTTCTTCTGCAATCATGGGCATGTCATCGTCTTCAATGGAGCATTTCGTTTCGAATAGGCATTTATTGCATGCCTTGCAGTATTCTATGCGAAGATCGGAAAGTTCGACCAGCTTTGTTTCAACACCGTTTCGGGCAAGTTCTTCAAGAACGGTCTTCAAAAGAATTGCTGTATTCTTACCCTTCCTGTGGCTTCCGTTTATTGCTAAGGCTTTCATAAGAATTACCCTCACCATTCAGTTGTCACATCCGTTACAGAACTCACGCTCCTTATTTAACATCACAAACAATTGTTTAAATGATTCATACTAGCTACGGGGCAGGGCGTCAACGGTAAAATCTTCTATCCGGAAGGCGCTTTCGGAGGTGCATCAGGGGTGGAGGAACTGACATCCGAATCCGGTTCAGGCTTCATAAATTCCATTTCGTAGATATAAAGAAGCACAAGAGCTGAGCCGAGTATGAGAGGTCCGTAAATCACACCAAGCAGTCCAAAATATTGGACTCCACCCATTATGGAGATAAAAACAAGAAGAGTGGACATTTCTCCGGCACCTTTCATGAAAAGAGGACGGATAATGTTATCAAGCATACCGACCACAAGGATACACCATAAACCGAAGAATATGGCGGATTTCAGCTTTCCAACGATAACAAGATAAACCAGGGTTGGAACCCACACCAGAGCCGTGCCGATAACCGGAATGAGTGAAGATATTGCCATCATTGTGCCCCAGAACAGGGGAGGAATGCCGACGATCAGAAAGCCGATCCCACCGGCTATACCCTGAGCCACTGCCGTGGCAAAATTGCCAAGAATGGCCGACCTAGCAACGGAACGAATAAGATTGAAAATCCGATCTTCCTGATCTTCTCTTAAGGGTGAAAGGTCCTTAAGTTTTTTGAGAATTTTCTGATTGTCGCGTATCACGTAAAAGACCAGCACCACCATGATAAGCGTATGAATCAAGAGCTGCGCAGCGTTGCTGAGAAAGGCTTTTCCATGGGAGACGATGAACTGTCCGATGTATTTAGTCACAGCGATAAGGGGTGTCCCTATGTCCCAGTCTCTCGGATTTATTTCATTTATACCAAATCGAGCAAGAAAGGCATTGAGCCGGGAAAGAAAGCTCTGAATTTCTGTCCTCTGAACAAATTCCTGAAGATTACCGCTTCTGAACCAATCGTTTATTTGTGTAACGGTTGTGATAGCTTGATTGACAAGAGCTGAAATGAATAGAATAAGCGGCACAAGGATTATTGTAATAAACCCCACAACAACAATTATTGCCGCCAGATTACGGCGCCCTCTCAGACGGACAAGGAGCCTTTCATACACAGGAACGGCAATGCTTCCCAGAAGAAATGAGAGAATAATGGTGTGGATAAAAGGGTTTAGAACAAGATAAGCAAGATACAGACAGGCAAAAAGTAGAAGAAGCATAAAAGGACGATAAAGCTCTGAGGGGCGGTGATGATTATCCATTTTACATTCCTTCGGCATCTATTTTTTATCGTGCTTTCTGGCGGTATTTTTGAGCTTCTTCCCTTTTACCTGCCGATTCGAGAAGTTGTGCCTTCAACAGATAAACCTTCTTCAGCTTTTCCGGATTTCCAGAAAAGACCTGTTCTGAACGGTCCGCAAAACTGAGGGCTTTTTTAATGTCCCCTTTGGCCTTCCAGCAGAGAGCCATTTCGTAGTAGGCTTCGCCGTTGTATGCATCGATTTCTATGGCTCTTTCCAGCATGCGTATTGCCTCATCCACCTTGCCCCTGGCTCTCATCTGGCGGGCGTCATCAACCAGCCTTACCGATGCCACCACCTGCGGAGTTTCTTTTTTTGCAGGAGCTCCTTTCCCTATGGGAGCTTCCTGGGGTGTGGTGGTCGGTCTGGAACTGGGAGCGGGCGAATCTTCAAGAGTTTTTTCTATGATTGTGGAAGAAGTAGAAGGGGCCGGCGATGTGCCAGGTTGCGTCAATGGAGTGGTTCGTGTGTCCCCGCTCGTTGGCGGGATTGAGGGAGCAGGAGGCGGATATGAGTATGCCGGTCTTGGTGAAGGCTTATAAGACCGGGAGCAGCCACTTATTGTTCCGATAACCAGCACCGCAATTAAAGCCGGTATAATCAGCTTATTCATAAACCATCCCCCTTATCCTTCATTCTAATTCGTTCAACCGGACTTCTGGTTATAGTTCTTTATCATGCGCAACTCTGCTGCCCGTTGGCGTTTACGGCGAATTTAACACCACCTTATCCATCCTGCCATGCTGCAATTCATAAAGCCTTCGGTAGAGTCCGCCAATAGAAAGTAACTGAGTGTGGTGACCTTCTTCAACTATTCTTCCCTGCGACATTACGAAGATTCTTCCGGCCCGCTGTATAGTGGAAAGCCTGTGAGCAATTATAAAAGTGGTTCGTCCAGCCATCAAATTTTCCAGAGCCTTCTGCACCTCCTTTTCCGATTCGCTATCAAGGGATGAAGTGGCTTCGTCCATTATGAGAATGGGTGCGTCCTTGAGGATTGCTCTGGCTATGCATATTCGTTGTTGCTCTCCGCCGGAAAGCCTTATTCCCTGTTCCCCCACAACGGTGTCGAAGCCGTCAGGAAGCTGCATTATAAAATCGTAAGCATAAGCGAGCTTGGCGGCCCGGATTATTTCGTCTTCTTTCGCATCTTTCTTTCCGTAAGCGATGTTGTTTCGCACGGTGTCGTTAAAGAGAAAATTCTGTTGAGTGACAATTGCGATATGACGTCTGAGCGAGTGGACGGAAAATGTGCTGATGTCTTTCCCGTCAATGAGAATTGCGCCTTTTGTGGGACTGTAGAAGCGGGCGATGAGATTTACGAGAGTAGTTTTTCCGCTTCCGCTGGGCCCCACAAGAGCCACCACTTCCCCCGGTTCCACACAGAAACTTACATCGGACAGAGCCTGTGTTACGCCGTCGTAAGAGAAGCTTACGTTTTTAAACTCTACTTCTCCCCGCACATGGGTAAGTTCGGAAGTTCCTGAAACCGCCTCTATAGCATTAGATTGTCCGATAATACTGTAAACCCGTTCAAGAGATGCCAGCCCTCGCTGAATGTAAGTGTTCATTCTGCTCAGCCCCTTCACCGGGCGGTAGATCATTATGATAGCCCCAAGGAAGGAAAAGAAAGCTCCCGGGGTTGCCTGGCCGTTGATGACCTGATAGCCTCCGTAACCCACGATTGCCGCAATGCCAATGGAGCCAATGGATTCCATAAGAGGAGAAGCCATGGAGTCTATAAAAGCGAGCCTTCTGGCATAGGAGAGAAATTCTTTATTCTGTCTGGTGAATTTTTCGAGTTCATGGTTTTCTCTGCAGAAGGCTTTTACAATCCGTATCCCCCGAAAAGTCTCATGAATGGTGGAAGCCAGTTTTGCCATGCTCTGCTGGCTCTTGTGAGCAAATTTTCTGAGAAGCTTTCCGAATATGAAAAGAGGGCAGAAAGCTATGGGAAGGACGCACATGGCAATTATGGCAAGCCGCCAGTTCTGATAGAAAATAACGCATGTAAGCCCCACAATTGTGAATACATCTCGAATAACTCCGGTAACGGCCCGGGATACGGCTTCCTGTATCTCCTGCACGTCGTTTGTTATTCTGCTGAGGAGCTCTCCCCCTGCCTGTTTGTCGAAAAAGGAAACGGGCATAAAAGTAAGATGCGAGAAAAGTCTGGCCCGCAGGTCGGCCACAATTGAGAGGCCTGCAACTTGAAGGAAATATTCGCTTCCCCACTGAAAAACACCTTTAATGAAGAAAACAATAAGAATAAGCACCGGGATAACGAACAGTCGGTTTATGTCCCTGTTAAAGAAAACGTCATCCATAACTGGTTTTATTAAATAGGCGGCAATGGAAGTAAACAGAGAGAATCCTATCATGCAGATGACTGAAAGAATAAGAGGTTTTTTGTAAGGCTTTATGATTTCTATGAATTGTTTGATGATAGCTTTATCTGTCGATATGCCGGATAAAAGCCGATTCAGTATTTGCATTAAGAAACTCCCCTGGTGCAGGCGGCATGGACAAGATCAAGAGCCTTTTGAGTTCCGACAGTTGGTATCCAGCCACAACCTTCATGGGGTCTTATTATCCAGTCTTTTTCCGAATATCTGATCTCGATCCAGAAATCCTGGAGGAATTCGTCCTCCACAACAATAGCTCTTACCATTGCTCGTTTTCTGACCGGATCGTAAAGAAAGTCTTTGAATTCGACCACCACGTCCCC
The DNA here is from genome assembly GCA_964634695.1 of uncultured Syntrophobacterales bacterium. Classification (GTDB taxonomy): domain Bacteria; phylum Desulfobacterota; class Syntrophobacteria; order Syntrophobacterales; family Thermodesulforhabdaceae; genus JAOACS01. Next base: position 7,198 of record CAZWJX010000109.1, read on the forward strand.
TCTTAGATGATCGGGGGAAAACGATTCCGGGTCAAAGGTCGAAATTCTGTATGTTCTCAATCCAGGCTCCTCAATTTTGGGTAGTGGATAGTCCAGTTCTTTCGTAAAAACGATCCTGTAAAAGATGTTTTTCCCGGCCTGCCGCCATTTGTTTTCGTATTTCGTGAAAAATCCGGGACCCACTGTTTCGTATGACACTGAAAACCCGGTGTCAACAGACTCTTTAAGGACCCAGTGAAAGTATCCTTCATCGTCCGTAACAACCTGAACAGTTCCCCGATGGATGAGACAGCCATTCAGACGACGGAGGAACTTCTGAGAAAAAAGCCTGTAATGTTCATGTTTTTCTTTAGGCCAGGGGCAGGGAAATAGAGCGTATGCTTCCCGAATGGATCCGGGTGCAAAAAGACGGCTGAAAACCCATCGAGCGTCGGCTTTAAGGATTTTAACGTTTTGGATGTGACCTCTGTGAATGGCTCTAAGAGCCCGCCACACAGATTGCCATTCTCGATCTATGCCCACAAAGTGCACATCTGGAGACTCTTTCGCACGTCTCACGAGATATTCGCCATTTCCGAAGCCTATTTCAACCACAAGTGGAGAATCATCACCGAATTTTTCGTGCCATAGGATCGGATGACTTTCTTTTCGCCAGTTTACAAGGGGCTTTAGAGAAAGATATCGAGCCTTCATAGTGTAGCTGGCACCTTAGTTATAAAAGAAAATCCACCCTTCAGACCTGAATCCAGAGGGTGGATATGCCTTTTCTTTATATGGAGGCGGCAGGCGGATTCGAACCGCCGAATAATGGTTTTGCAGACCACTCCCTTGCCACTTGGGTATGCCGCCCTGTCAGTTATTTTTTTATCCATATTTGGAGCTGTCTGTCAAGAGCCATTGGAGCCTGTTCGAAAAATGAGTAACTGGAAAATGTGGTGTCATTGCGAGGAGGATGTATTTATTGTGTCATTGCGAGTTTTTTTACCGTCATTGCGAGGAGCGAAGCGACGAAGCAATCTCCAAAGCGAGTCATTGCGAGCCCGAACGAAGTGAGGGCGAAGCAATCTCACATCTCGTCATTGCGAGCGAAGCGAAGCAATCTCTCATTGTCCTTTCCGCGTCATTGCGAGCCGGAGCAAAGCGAGGGCGAAGCAATCTCTTGAGATTGCCACGGCTGCTTCGCAGCCTCGCAATGACG
>CAZWJX010000110.1:0-8311 GCA_964634695.1 uncultured Syntrophobacterales bacterium
TGACAAACGGTACCGTCATTGCGAGGCCACGAAGTGGCCGCGGCAATCCCCTTCCATCGTTATTGCGAGCCCGCCGAAGTCGGGCGTGGTGATTGCTTCACTTCGTTTGCAATGACGGGATTGCTTCGCTTCGCTCGCAATGACACAGGGGGAAGGCAATGACTAGATTGCTTCGCCTTCACTTCGTTCGGGCTCGCAATGACCCATTGGGTGGGAGATTGCTTCGTCGCTTCGCTTATCACAATGACAGCATAAGAAGGCTTGCAATGACACACCGGGGAGTCCTTCATCCAGTTTGAGGACAGAAGACTGGCCTATTCCTTCTTTCTTCCCACAAGGTACCTGTCGCTCAGCACCCCTGGAACAATAGGAAGGGTTTCAGGTGGGGGAGGACAGAAGTCGAAAAATTTTTCCAGAAAATCCATAACCATCCTGAAGGTTGCGCCCCAGAGAATTTCAGTACCTACACCATCTTGATGGATAAAGCACATAAAATCCTGATATTGATCAAGCGACGCAGAGCCGGCCGGATAGTTGTAAAGCCTGTATCGAGCATACCTTGACGGATCAAGGAGTTCCGAAAAGGGTATCCACACGATCTTTTCAACCTCGTAGCTGTTCTTCCGCATTAAAACAGGCGTATCCACAAGCCCTACAACAGGCACTATCGCCTTCCGAAACATCACAAGCCGATAGGGGGTTAGAACCCCGCAAAGCCTTACCTTGAAAGGATTAAGTCTCACCTCTTCCCAGGCTTCTCTAAGAGCGGTCACAGCAAGTAGAGACAGCACCCTTCTGATCTTCAGCGGGTAGAGAGAAAAGTTTGTCTGAAAAGGCATTGCAATGAGAGAAAGTATGCTATCCAACGGCTCTTTTATACCGCCTCCGGGAAAGCACAAATCACCGGGCTGGAGCACATAACGGGATCTCTTGTTTAAAGCCACCCCAAACTCTTCCTTGCCGGTCAGAATTTTACCTTTGCGCTTCTCCAGAGGCTCAGGACAAATGAGAAACAACACCGCTGTTATTTCGCATCCATCTTTACAGGACTCCGTCAAAGATTTCGCGATTTCCCGGAAAGTTTCTGCAGGGAAGTCCCTTAAAAGCAGTTCAGAAATCACTTCATAGATTTCATGGCCGTGATCTACAGACCATGCCTCATTTTCTCGCATTCCTTCCATGCCTCTTCCAGTGCTCTTGCTGAATAGTTCTTGCTTACCGAGCTACCAAAACGCCTTTGAAAGGCTTCTGTAGTGAAAACCAGCGCTTTGTGTCCTAACAAAAGCCACCGAAACGACCGGGCTTTTCTTTTCATTTCCTCATCATCCGGATGACTGGAAACATATTTTGCAAGTCTATCGTAGCGCTCAATATGCGGAACAACAAGATTCTCCTTAATCCGATCTTTCTCCGGCGATGCATAACACCGATCTACCCTCTCTTCAAGACATCCCAATAAACCGATCGCCGTTTTCACATCCTCAAAGGAATATTGCTCGAGAAAATCCGCCGGAGCAATTTCATCGAGCTCACGAAGCATCACCATCATTCTTTCTTCAACGGCTTTAGAAGACACGCTCCCTTTTATGCGTTCCAGATATTTCTGGATCTTTTTCCTGACTGCATCCCTTTTTTCGATAAGCTCAATAACCGCTTCGAAACGTTCTCTACCAAGGGAAAACAGGTGCTTCCGCACAAACTCAATTCTCTCCTGAACTTTATCCCAAATAACGGAGGAAATAGGAACAAGATCGGGAACGGAAAACACATCGGAAAGAATAAACCGTTTCAGCTTTTCGTTAACGGCAGGCATTCCACCTTTATCGACCATGAAGAAAGCCGCTTGCTGAAATTTTGGCGGGATAGACCACGACGAAGCATATTTGCTAATGACAGGACGTAGAGCTTCTTCGTAGAGCCTGAGGAGTCCCTTGCTGGTCTGCCTCTGAGCCTCCTGAGCTGATTTGAAGAGCTTAATAGCAACCCCCGCATCCTTTCCTTCATCGACCATGCCCGGGTAGGCGAAAATAACCCCCGTGGACGGATCGTTTACGACCTCAATGCGATCGGGGATGGGCTCCGTGGGAAATTCCCTGATCCCCCTCTTTTCAAACCGAAGTCGCACTTCCTCCCATTGCTCATTCTGATAATCTCTCGGGGCCGTCACCAGAAGTTCTTCTATGTTCCTTCCTGCCACCCGCACTTTGCCTGACGGATCAATTATTTCAACCCTGAAGGAGAGATAGGGGGGAAGCTCAATTCTTGCAAGATCGCCCGGAGAAATCTCCACTCCTCTGAGTTCCCGCAACGCATCGGAGACAGCCGCCCAGAAGCTTTTCTCAGGCAACATTTTAGACGGCAGAATGCGGTGAAACACCTCTTTCACCGTTTCCTGAATGGGCATGAGCTCTTTACGAACGGCCTTGGGAAGTCCTTTAAGCAAATGAAGCAACTTTTCTTCAAGATAGCCGGGCACGGTCCATCCGAGAATGCCTTCACGAGAAGCTTTCCTGATGATTTCTATGGAACTCATCGGAACGGTGATAGTCACGCCGTCCTCTTCGGATCCCGGGCTGAAACGATATGTCACCGAAAATTCCGTCCCGAAAATGTCAACATGGCCGGGGAAGTTGTATTCAAGATCCTGCGATAGGGTCTCCTGCATCAGAACTTCTCTAGTGATACGAAGAAGAGCATCCATTGGATAACGCTCTCTGGAAGAAGGCCTTCTGGCATCACGACCTAGGAATCCTCGCATAAAGCGATCAAACCTTCGAACGTCGAAAATACCATGGGGCAATCTGGAGTCATAAAACCTGAAAAGAACATCCCTATCGCCCACAAGTCCCCGGCGTCGAACCCTTTCCTCCACATTACGGAGTTCCTGAACGATTTGTTCGTTATGGATCATAAAGGGGTAGGTCTTCCCGAGCTTTCCATCGACAAGGGCTTCCATAATGAAGATTTGCCTTGCTTCTTCTGGATTTATTCGCCCATAGGTCACCACGCGGTTTTCCACTATTGGAAGTCCCTGATAGGTCACCTTTTCGAAAGCGACAACACTACCCCGCTTCGGATCCCAGTGCGGATCATGGTAACTGTAATGACAGAGATGTCGCCCAACATCTTCCACCCAGAGCGGATCTATTTCTGCAACATAGCGGGCAAAAAGGCGGCTGGTTTCGACAGCTTCCGCTGCCATAATCCATGCCGGGTTCCCCTTAACAAAAGAGCCGGGGAATATGTATATTTCCTTATCCCTACCGCCCCGATAGCGCCCCCGTCCTTCGTGCATGGCTATCAGGCCGCCGGAAGAACAAAGGAAACCGGAAAGAAGACTGCAATGGATGGCCTCATAATCCGGTATTAACTCATCAGGCGTTGATTCTTTTTTATCCTCCTGACCTCTGCCATTACGAGGCCACGTACCCTGTTTCGTCGTTGCGAGGCTGTCACAGGGCAGTCGTGACAATCTCATTAAGGAATGACAGGAAGAGATCACTTCGTCGCATCGCTCATCACGATGACACACCGGGGGGATTGCTTCGCCTCCGGCTCGCGACGACGATATTGCTTCGCCCTCGGCTTGCAATGACGGGGAAAAGTCACCGGAATGACTGGGTTGGTTCGCCGCCTCGCCCCGATGACTCCCGTCTCTACGCTGAGTTTTCTTATTCCGGCCCGAATCCGGCTCACATTCTGCTTCGATTTCTCCTAGCTCTTCCAGTATATCCAGAAGTTCTTCGTAAACATTGATCCATTCCCGCATTATTCTGTAAGAGAGATAATGCCGTCGGCACCAGTCTTTCTGTTTGGTTCTGCTCAGCCCCGATTCCACCTCACGATGGAATGCCCTCCAGATGTTAAGAAGGCTCAAAAAATCGGAACGTGGATCGGCAAACAACTGGTGAGCTCGATCGGCCGCCTCTTCTTCGCCGAAGGGCCTTTTTCGGGCATCCTGAACATTCAGAGCCGATACGATAATGAGGACTTCATTGAGAACCTTCCTGCGACGAGCCTCGATTATTATACGGGAAAGACGGGGATCCAGAGGAAACCTCGCCATTGTGCGTCCTATCGGCGTGAGATTTCCCGCATCATCTATCGCACCGAGCTGTCGAAGTGTGACAAAACCTTCTCTTACGGCGGTCTTATGGGGAGGATCGAGAAAAGGAAAAGATTCCACATCACCAAGACCAAGGGCAAGCATCCGCAGTATCACCTCAGCAAGGTTTGCTCTCTTGATCTCGGGTGGAGTAAATTCCTGGCGACTCAAATAATCCTCTTCGCTGTAAAGCCGGACACAGAGGCCGGGACCCGTTCTTCCACATCTTCCCTTTCTCTGATCGGCGCTCGCTCGAGATATAGGAAGAATCGGAAGCGACCTTATGCCCGTTCTCGGGCTGTAATGAGAGATTCGGGCAAGCCCCGTGTCAACAACGAAGCTTACGTTGGGAATGGTAAGGGATGTTTCGGCTACATTTGTGGCGACTATTACCTTCCGATACGGTGTGGGTTCGAAGATTTTTTCCTGCTCCCACGACGCCTGACGAGCATAGAGGGGATAGAGGCGTGCGCCCTCCAGATCCCGTTCGCCGAGCCGCTGAACCGTCTCGCGTATGTCTCGCTCGGTCGGCATAAAAACCAGAACATCGCCCCGAAAAGCGGGATCCTTCTGGGTTTTTATGAGCTCCTCGACCACATCAACGGCGTGATCAACATAATTCCACTCGTCAGTATCTCCAGCAGACTCCCAGGGACGATACACCACCTCCACAGGATAGAGCTTTGACGGAATCTCAATCACGGGCACTTCGCTGCCAAGAGACTCTGAAAATGCGTCGGCAAACCTCTGGGGGTCAATGGTCGCCGAAGAAACAATAACAGTAAGATCATCCCGTTCTCTGATTATCCTGCGCAGCATACCGATCAGGAGATCGATATTAAGGCTTCTTTCGTGAGCTTCATCAATCATGATGACTTCGTAAGCCCTGAAGAGCTTATCATGCTGGGCTTCGGCAAGGAGCATTCCATCTGTAAGAAACTTGATGACCGTTTCCGGTGAGGTAGTATCCTGAAAGCGAACTTTGTATCCAACGAGATGCCGATAGGACGGCCCGAGTTCTCTTGCCACCTGACGGGCCAGAGCGATAGCTGCAATGCGGCGGGGCTGGGTGCAACCGATAAAACCTTTTCTACCCTTTCCCGCCTCCATGCACATCTTCGGGATCTGAGTGCTTTTTCCCGATCCCGTTGCTCCAGCTACGACAAGAACGCGATGGGCCGATATGAGACGGACGATTTCGTCTTTTCTGGCAACAATGGGTAGATCGGGAGGGTATGGGATGGAAGAAGGAAGAATCCTGCTGGCTGAAATTCTCTCCATTATGCGAAATAACGTTATCGGGCTATCATTGCTCGCATCATATCTGCGGCGTTTTCGGCGTGATTTGAAATTTCCCCGATGAATTCAACCAGTCTTATCAAATGAAAGGCGTTGATGTCCCGTTCGAAGGGATATTCGAACAGGTCGGCTAAGAGCTTACGTTCCACCTGATCGGATTGAAATTCATACTCACGAATCTGCCTTATGGCGGACTTCACTATGTCTCTTGCTTCCTCAGAAAAGGTGGAAAAATAGCTTTCCGAAGCCGAAACAAGCGGATAAATTGCTTTGAGAGAATAAATCGATCGGTCAACAAGAAGCAAAAAATCGTCAACCAGCTCTGAAGGCACACAGCTCTGTTTGTATGAAAGCCAGTGCAACACATTCTGAACGGAATCCAGCACCTTGTCCTGCTCTCGCAGGTACGCAAAAAGCTGAAACTTATCCATAGGCAGCAGTATGCCTCTAGGGAGATGTCCCCTGATGTTTCTCTTTATTACATCGCCCTGATTTTCCAGAATGATGACCTTATTATGGAGGTTTTCGAACTCCTTATGATTCCCTTCCAGAAAACACAGGAAGGCGTTCCGGTAAACGGGCGCGACTTCGCGTATGATATCAGCGTGTTTCAAAAGTCCCGGAAAAGGTGACTGACGAAAGAGCTTCAAAAAAGCCGATCTCATTAACCTCTCTCCTCTTTTCCTTAAGCGAGATTTTCAAAAGTGTAAAATTAACTATTACTACAAAAAGATGAATTTTAAAAGCTTTAAAATTATCATTGCAGGGATGGCGGATAACGGTATGGTTACAACCCAGTAGGAAATAATACGCCATACGACGCCAAAGTCTACGGCAGCAAGTCCACCGGCAAGCCCTACACCAATGACGGCACCAACGGCGGCGTGAGTTGTAGAGACCGGCAGTCCGAGCTTGGAAGCCAGCAGAACTGCCGTCGCTGTTCCAAAATCTACGGAGTATCCTCTGGTGTTGTTTAATTCTGTTATCTTGTGCCCTACGGTTTCTATGACTCTGTGTCCCCACATCAGTATACCAAGAGCAATAAAACCACCGCCTAAAGCAAGCATCCAAATGGGAACAACGGCTTTGGGAGCAAGAGCTCCTGTCTTGTATATGAGATAGATTGCCGCAAGAGGCCCCACGGCATTGGCAACGTCGTTTGCGCCGTGGGCGAAAGCCACATAACAGGCCGTGAAGATTTGTAGCTTTCGGAAGACCTCTTCAGCCGGATTTGCGTTTTTCTTGGCCTTTAGAAGTCTGATGGCCCAGAAGTGAGTCACGACTCCTACAATAATGGCGATAATGAGAGCCGCCAGAATGGCTGTGGAAACCGTGTGTTTGAATTTGACCCCCAGAGATGTTTCAAGAAATATCGAAACAAATACAACGAAGAATGTTATGCCCCCAAAGAACGGGCTCCATTTAACCGTCTGATCGAAAACGTCGTAGGTGCTCAAGATCAACCTACGGATGAAAACAAATATTAGGAAGGCGACGAGTCCCGCAAAAACCGGAGAGACAATCCAGCTCATCACAATGAAGCCCAATTTTCCCCAATGGATAGCTTTAAGGCCCCCTTCTACAAGTCCGACGCCTATCAGGGCCCCGACTATTGAGTGGGTTGTAGAGACGGGATACTGGCTCCATGTGGAAATGAAAACCCAGAAACTTGCAGAAAGCAGAGCGGCAAGGAAACCAAGCATGATAACCTGAGGTGCAATGTTCATAGCTTGAATGTCTATAATCCCCTTAGTGATGGTCGATGTAACATGAGCCCCCAAAAGAACCGCTCCAGAAAAATCCAGAATAGCGCCGATAAACAGAGCCTGTCGAAGAGTAATAGCTTTGGCACCAACCGGGGAAGCCATCCCGTTTGCAACATCGTTTGCCCCTATGTTCCAGGCCATGTAGGCGCCGGCGAAGCAGCTCAAAATCAGAACCCAGAACTCCATTGATCACCTCGTTTACGTATTATATCAGTCAGTCACCGAAACACCGAAGATTCGGGCCGCGTTCCGACTCGTTTCTTCTGCAAGAGTTTCTAAAGCCACTTCTTTTATCTGGGCCACTTTTTCGGCAGTATGGTATACATAGGACGGTTCATTGGGCTTGCCTCGATACGGCACCGGAGTAAGAAAAGGCGCATCCGTTTCGAGTAACATTCGATCCAAGGGAAGCTTTTTCACCACATCTTGCAGCGTAAAAGCTTTGGGATAGGTAACCACACCGGGGATGGAAATATAAAACCCAAGATCCAGACATTTTTTAGCTATCTCCCAGTCTCCCGAAAAGCAATGAACCACACCGCCGGCTAATTTACCAGCTACTGGCTTGATGATAGATAAAAAATCTTCAAAGGCATCGCGTATGTGAAAAACCACCGGTTTTTTTGCATCGGCTGCAATAGCAAGTTGCTGTTCAAAACATTTTCTCTGAATATGTCTCGGCTGGCGATCACGGTAGTAATCCAGACCTATCTCGCCTACGGCTACAACCTCCGGGTGGGCAACGAGTTCCCTCAGTTGGCGTTCCTCATCCTGAGACAATTCATGTGCTCCGTGAGGATGAATGCCTGCCGTAGCGGATACCCATGGAAAAGATCGAGCAAACTCAAGACTCTTTTTGCTACTTTCTATATCGATCCCCACAGTGATGATATGAACCACGAAATTTTTTCTGGCTCGATTGAAAACCCCATCCAGATCTTGAGAAAGTTCAGGGAAATCCAGATGAGCGTGAGTATCAACAAGTTTCATAACGTCTCCTTGAATTGTTCTCAGTATTCGTTCTTAAAGCCTCATCATTGCAAGTCCTTGTGTTTGCGCCTCCAGCGAACGTCTCCGCCTACACGACAGCCTCGCAATGACACCCACACTCGTCATTGCGAGGAGCGAAGCGACGAAGCAA
>CAZWJX010000111.1:0-8303 GCA_964634695.1 uncultured Syntrophobacterales bacterium
CGCAATGACACACACATTCGTCATTGCGAGGAGCGAAGCGACGAAGCAATCTCGTCATTTCTTTTTATGAGATTGCCACGCGCCCTTCGGGCGCTCGCAATGACGGATTTGGTAGGGATTGCCACGGCCACTTCGTGGCCTCGTAATGACCTTTACCCGTCTAAGCTCTACATGAAATAACCTCTGTCATCCATTAAAACAGTTTTTCGAACGGGCTCATGACATTACTGGAACTGCAAGTCCACCTTTATTAAAGCGGTGGTATCGCTTGAGCAAACTCTTTTTGATATATGAATATGATGAGAAACTGTTATGTGAGAGGTAATAATCGCCTCTTGCATAACTTTGTAAAAACATGTATCAAGGTATGTCGAGAAAGTGAACAGAAAGGAGTGGGTATGAAAGAGTCTTTTACCATCTTTTCTGAGTTGAGCCGAGCTCTATGTGACCTCACCGACGTATATAGTGTGGCACATCTTGTTGCCAAAAGGCTTACAGAAGCACTTGAGCTTAAGGGGTGCTTCATTAAGGCAAGACGTAATGGGTCGGATCGACTTGAAATTTTAGGGAGCTATGGACTTACTGATTATTTCCTTCTGGGAGAGCCTGCAAAGACTCGAAAAAGTGTATGTTTTGCCCTCCCGGAAACAACAATCTGTTTCTACAATATAAAAGACGCTGAGGAGATTCCCGAACAGGAACAGCTTCTTATTGAAGGAATTCATTCTGTCGCAGTTGTCCCTCTGGAGCTGGGTCAGGAAGTTCGAGGAATGGTTGCTCTGTTTGCTCCAAATCCACGAGAGTTTTCAAAAAACGATATAACGCTGGCAGAAACCCTTGGTTCCTTCGTTCTTTACGCCTTTTATCAGCAACTTGAAAAAGATCGCTGCATCGCCAGAGAACGTCAGTATCTCAAGAGTTTTCAGGAAGTAAGCGCGACAATCAATTCATCGCTCAATGTCAACAAGGTCCTGCAGCTGGTCGTTACCAAGACAACAGAGCTCCTTAACGCCATCGGCTGCGTGGTTAGACTTCTGGATCCTAAAACCCAGCAGCTTTATGTCGCTCAGGCATACGGATTGAGCGAGGAGTTTCTCCACAAAGGCCCCGTTGACGCTCAAAGAAGCATAGCTGAAAACATGGCAGGGCGCACGGTTATTATCGACGACGTTTTTACCGACCCGCGTCTTCAGTATCGAGCGGAAGTGGTTGAGTCCGGAATACGCCGGATTCTTTCCATACCTCTCATGGTTCGCGGAAAAGTTATTGGCGTTCTCAGAGTCATGGCCGGAGAAAGACCGCCTTTTACCGAGGATGAAATCGAATTCGCTCAGGCAATAGCACAGCAGTGCGCTTTTGCCCTTGAAAATGCCAGAATGTATCAGCGCCTTAAATACGAATACCAGCAACTTCTTATAGATTTTGGCTATGATGGAAGCAGTACCTAGAAAACGAGGAATACGCAAGATGGACCGACCAACAACGCTGGCTCTTAACCGGACTTTTGACGAAAGCTTTATCCGTCGAGTTGAGCAGGAGAGCGGACAGCAGATAAGCCGCTGCTATCAGTGCGGTAATTGCGGCGCAAGCTGCAACTACACTTGCGTTTACGATTATCCCGTAAATCAAATCATGCGCCTTATTCAGCTCGGTCAGAAGGATATCGTGCTTTCGTCTCGTTCCATATGGCTCTGTGCTGCCTGCACGGCTTGCTCCACTCGATGCCCCTGCAATATCGAAGTTACTCGAGTCATGGAAGCTCTTCGAGTTATGTCGCTTGAAGAGGGCGTGGTGTCTCTGAAGGAAGTTGAGCTCTTTTACAAAGAGTTCTTAAAATCCGTTAAAACCTTCGGGCGGGTTTTTGAAACCGGCCTGTTGCCCCTGGTCAATCTCAAAACCGGCCGACTGATGAATGATCTGGAGCTGGCTCCAAAGGTTTTAAAAGCTCGCAAACTACATGTTCTTCCGTCCATTATCAGAGGCCGTCGCGAAGTTTCGGCGATCTTCGACCGTTTTGAATCATGGCGTCGCAGGAAGGAAAACCTATCATGAAGGAAATCTCAGCCAACTCTATCGCCTATTACCCCGGTTGTTCCGTCGAAGGAACGGCCAAGGAATTCGACGAATCGACTCGGGAGGTGTGCAGAGCTCTGGTAATAAAGCTCTGGGAGATTCCCGACTGGAACTGCTGTGGGTCAACACCGTCTCATATTTATGATCCCTTACTCTCTGCGGCAATTGCCGGACGAAATCTTGCAATATGTGAATCTCACGGCTTTGATAAGGTGATGACCCCCTGCCCGGGCTGTCTCAAGGCTCTAAAAGGCTCTTTAGAAGTCTATAACGATCCGTCGAAACGGGAAGATTTCCTTGAGATTCTCGGAAGGCCTTTCGGCGGTCGCATTAAAGCCATTTCTGTAGTTCAGTTTCTGGTTGAAGACGTGGGACTTGACGAAATAGAAAGCCGGGTGGTGATGCCCTTGGAAGGTATAAAGATCGTCCCGTATTACGGATGTCTTCTTACCCGGCCACCCAGGTACGCTCAGTTTGACGATCCCGAACAGCCCACATCAATGGATCAGCTTCTGGAGGCCGTCGGAGCAACCGTCCCTCACTTCCCCTTCAAGACGGAATGCTGTGGCGCAACTTACGGAGTGCTTAGAAAGGACATTGTGGGGCGGCTTACGGGACGAATTCTCGAGATGGCTCGAAACGTCGGAGCCGACGCTATTGCCGTCGCCTGTCCTCTCTGTCAGCAAAATCTTGATTTGCGTCAAGGACAGGTAGAACGCTATTGCGGAAATTCGTACCAGATTCCTGTTATATACATAACGCAGATAATAGGATTGGCATTTGGAATAGAGCCGAAAAAGCTCGGCTTTCACAGGCTGGCTGTGAGTGCTGGTAAGATCTTGAGCAGAATTAAGGAGCTATCCGGAAGCACGGCAGATGCTGCGGTAGCTCAGTAAAAACAGGACGGGATAAGATGCGAATAGGAGTATTTGTCTGTCAGTGTGGAACCAACATCGCCTCAACGGTTGATACAGAGAAAGTCGCCGAAGAAGCGAGGAAACTTCCCGACGTGGTTTATGCAACCACCTACATGTACACCTGTTCGGAACCGGGGCAGCAGGAGATCCAGAGAGCCATTCAGGAGCATAACCTTCAGGGTGTAGTGGTTGCGGCTTGCTCTCCCCGGATGCACGAGCCGACATTTCGTCGGGCTGTGGAAAAGGCCGGTCTCAACCGCTACATGTTTGAGATGGCTAATATTCGCGAACACGTTTCCTGGGTCAGCAACGACAGAGAAGCCAACACTAAAAAGGCTATAGACCTTGTGCGAATGGCTGTAGCAAAGCTTAGATTTAACCAGCCGCTATTTCCATCTCGAGTTCCAATCAACAAGCGAGTTATGGTGATAGGAGGAGGAGTGGCCGGTATTCAGGCGGCTCTGGACTGCGCCGATGCTGGGCTTGAAGTTGTTCTCGTTGAGAGAAAAGCTTCCATCGGCGGAAAGATGGCCCAGCTTGACAAGACTTTCCCGACCATTGATTGTTCGTCCTGTATTCTGGGTCCGAAGATGGTCGATGTTGCCCAGAAGGAAAACATTACTCTTTACGCCTACAGCGAAGTGGAATCCGTTTCAGGCTATGTCGGTAACTTTACCGTAAAAATCCGCAAAAAGGCTACCTATGTGGACTGGAAAGCCTGTACCGGCTGTGGGGTCTGCATGGAAAAGTGCCCGTCTCGTAAAGTGCCCGATGAGTTTAATGAAGGGCTATCTTTCACCAGGGCTATCAATATTCCTTTCCCGCAGGCTATTCCGAAAAAGGCAAGGATTAATCGCGACTATTGCCTCTATCTCACGAAGGGAAAATGTCGGATCTGCGAAAAGGTATGTCCTGCAAAGGCTATACGATATGATATGGAAGACGAGATCATCACGGAAGAGGTAGGAGCTATAATTGTCGCTACCGGGTATGATCTCTTTGATCCTTCGGTTTACGGAGAATATGGAGCAGGGCAGTATAAAGACGTTATCACAGGAATCCAGTATGAACGGATTCTCAGTGCTTCGGGCCCCTTTGGTGGACACATTAAACGCCCATCAGACGGCAAAGAACCAAAGAACGTGGTCTTCATAGCATGCGTTGGTTCTCGGGATGCATCGGTCGGAAGGCCTTACTGCTCCGGCGTTTGCTGCATGTATATCGCAAAGCAGGCAATCCTTACGAAGGATCACATTCCCGACTCTCGCTCGTATGTATTCTACATGGATATCAGGTCGCCGGGCAAAAACTACGACGAATTTGTGCGGCGGGCTCAGGAAGAATACGGTGTTCAATACATCAGAGGGCGAGTGGGTAAGATCTACCCGAAGGGCGACAGGCTGGTAGTGCAGGGCATGGATACTTTGCTGGGGATGCAAATTGAGGTAGAAGCCGATCTTGTTGTCCTTGCAACGGGTATAGAAGCCAGCAAAGGAGCTCGAGAACTCGCCGAAAAGCTCCACATATCCTACGATCAGTACGGCTTTTTCATGGAAAACCATCCCAAGCTTCGCCCTGTGGAAACCAACACGGCAGGTGTCTATCTTGCCGGTGTTTGTCAGGGCCCAAAGGATATTCCTGCATCCGTCGCTCAGGGTAGCGCCGCCGCATCAAAGGTTATTGCGCTGTTTGCGAGAGACACGATTGAAACAAGTCCTCAGGTAGCTTCCGTAAACGAACGTGCCTGCATAGCCTGCGGGAAATGTCTGGAAGTCTGCCCCTACGGAGCTATACGCTGGAAAGAACTGAAGGGAGGGATAAAGAAAGCGGAAGTTCTTGCTACGGTATGTCAGGGATGCGGGCTCTGCAACGCTACATGCCCACCAAAGGCTATCCAGCTACAGCATACGACGGATAATCAGATTCTTGCGGAAATTGAAGAACTCTGCGCCTGATCGAAGATTTTTTGTTTGTGAAAGGTGAAGGTATGGAGGAAAAAAAGGCCATAGAATCCAGCAATGAAGAAATGAAGATTCTGGGGTTTCTGTGCAACTGGTGTTCTTATGGAGGCGCCGACACTGCGGGAGTGTCGAGGCTAAAGCAGCCAACGGACTTAAGGATTATACGCATTCCCTGCACGGGGCGGATGGATCCCCTGTTCGTGATAAAAGCGCTGGTTTCCGGAGTGGACGGCGTGCTTGTTTCCGGTTGTCATCCTAAGGATTGCCATTACAGCGTCGGAAATCTTTACGCCCGGAGGCGCCTTGAGGTGCTAAAGGAATTTCTTCCCTTCATGGGGATTGATGCCGATCGATTTCATTACACGTGGGTTTCTGCCTCGGAAGGGCAGAGATGGCAGGAAGTGGTGACCGAATTTTCCCGGCGGATTCACGAACTGGGTCGAAACCCTGGTTTTGTAAACAATAGCCATAAAGCTACTGTGGAGGACGAGTAAAACCGTGTGGTCGAAAATCACAGAAAATCTTCGCAAGGTCGTTCAGGAGATAATGCCTCAAGTGGAGGCTGTTATCGGCTGGGAAAAGGGCTTTAACGAACTACGAACCAGACCGGTGTTTATCAGAAAAGAAGAGGACATTTCACGGCTGATATGGAGCCCCTTCTGCGTCCAGAACCTTTCCGGTTATCTGGTCAAGACGCCGGCTGTTCAGCCTAAAGAAGGCAAGAAGATAGCCCTGTGTGTAAAAGGCTGTGATAGCCGTTCTGTTGTTGCTCTCATTCAGGAGCACTTCCTCAATCGAGACAATCTTTTCATCATTGGAATACCATGTACAGGCACAATTGACTGGCGAAAGGTTGTGAAAAGAGCGGGTAAGACGGTTTCAATCTATGGAGCTAAAGTAAATAACGGAATGCTGACTGTTGAACATTCGGGAGGAATCACCGAAATGCCCTTTGAGGAAGCGTTATTGAGGCGCTGTCTGAGATGTGCCTATCCAAATCCTGTCATTTACGATGTGATGGTTGGAGAAGCGGTAGAACCTCGAGTAGAGAAGGATAGACTTTACGAAAACATAAAAGCTTTCGAAGAAAAATCCGTTGATGAACGGCGAGAATTCTGGATGGAGACGCTTTCCCGGTGTATTCGTTGCTATGCCTGCAGGAATGCCTGTCCACTCTGCATCTGTCAGGATTGGTGTATCGCCGAAAGACGAGATCCCAAGTGGGTTACTCAAAAGCCGACGCTCAAAGACATTGTTATGTTTCACGGCATTCATGCGCTTCATCTTGCGGGAAGGTGCACGGAATGCGGGGAATGTGAACGTGTGTGCCCGATGGAAATTCCTGTTATGTTCATAAAGGAGAAGTTGAACGAGAGCACCTACAGGCTCTTTTCATATCAAGCAGGGATCGATCCTGCGGCCGTTCCCCCACTTCTGACCTTCAGCCCGCATGAAACCGGCATATAAGAACGGATAGGGTGAAAAGACTATGACGGCTCGAAAAAAGACAAAAAAATCCGCAATCGACAGAATTTTCGTCCCTGCCGAAAAGCTCAACACGGTGCTGGAAAATCTTTCCAGAGATTTTACCGTCTGGGTGCCTGTTCTTTCCAGTGGCGACGGATTGACTGTTGAATTCAAGCCCTACGCTGCAGGTTGCAGTCCCGTTCTGGATCGTCAGGCCACCATGCCACCAAAAGGAGTAATCCTTCCGCAGGGACAGACTCTGATTCGCTATGAATATCGTAAATCGCCCGAAGATCCCTCAAAGCAGGAAATTGTGCTGGAAGAGGCGGTTGATGAGTCTAGAAATCTGGTGTTCGGGGCTCGTCCCTGTGACGTAAGAGGTTTTCTTGTGTGCGACAGAGTCTTTCTACAGGGCGCTTACGTCGATGTTTATTACAGGGCAAAACGGCTGAACACTTTATTTGCAACGCTTTTATGTCGTGAATTCGATGATGCCTGTTTTTGTTCCTCCGTCGGGAGTGGTCCGGCCGACATGGAAGGAAGCGACATGAGCATAACGCCCGTGACCGGCGGGTTCGTTATCGAAGCCCTTAACGAAGGTGCAGAAGAGGTTTTTTCCCTTTGTGGATGCGACGCTCCCACCGAAGATCAACTGAGCGAAGCCATTCGAGTCAGGGAAGAAGTGAAGAATATACATGTCGGATCCCTGAACACCGATGGCGTGGTGGAGGGTGTGAAGGCTCAGTTCCAGAACATGGATCTGTGGCGGAGCATTGCCGAATCGTGTCTAAGCTGTGGAGTATGCACTTATGTCTGTCCCACATGCTATTGCTTTACGATAACTGATGAGCCTCAGGGGCTTCGAGGTGAAAGGTTACGATCCTGGGATTCCTGCATGTTCCATCAATATACTCAAGAAGCCAGCGGGCATAATCCCCGTCCTACAAAGCTTGAACGATACAGGAATCGGTTAGGGCATAAGTTTTCCTATTTTCCTCTGCGATACGGCGGAATGATAGCCTGTTGTGGCTGCGGACGGTGTATCAGATCCTGCCCGGTTTCCATAGATATCAGACGAGGCGTGGAGCTCGTAAGGGAGGTGCAACATGGCTGTGTCTGTGCCTAATCCATATCTTCCTGAAGTAGGGACGGTTGTTGAAGTTATCCCGGAAACTCCCACCATCAAGACTCTGCGTGTGGTGTTGAATGACACAGAAAAAATGAAGAATTTTGATTTTCGACCGGGGCAGGTGGCTCAGCTTTCCGTGTTTGGAGTGGGAGAAGCTACCTTTGTTATAAATTCCCCTCCGACGTGTAAGGATTACTTGCAATTCAGCGTTATGAGAGCCGGTGAGGTCACTCAAAGGATTCATCAACTGGTTCCCGGTGATCCTGTTGGAGTCCGAGGGCCTTTAGGGAACGGCTTTCCCTATGAGGCCATGCAGGGCAAGAATATACTTTTCATAGCCGGCGGTATCGGTATGGCGCCCCTCAGGACTCTTCTCCTTTTCATGCTGGAAAACAGAAAAGATTACGGAGAGATTTCTCTTATTTACGGTGCCCGATCGCCTCAGGATCTCTGCTATCGCTATGAAATCCCTGTTTGGGAAAAGAAAGGCGTGAATATTGTTCTTACCGTGGATGCCGAAGCGCCGGGCTGGCAACATCGAGTCGGTTTTGTTCCCACGGTGCTTTCAGAAGAAGCTCCTTCTCCTAAGGATCGTATAGCCATTGTGTGCGGTCCCCCCATTATGATCAAGTTCGTGCTCTTTGGATTGAGGGAGCTCGGTTTTGAAGACTGGCAGATTTACACCACGCTTGAAAAAATAATGAAATGCGGAATAGGCATTTGAGGACGTAGAAAAAAGTGACAAAAATTCGTATA
>CAZWJX010000112.1:0-6021 GCA_964634695.1 uncultured Syntrophobacterales bacterium
ATTGCGAGCGAAGCGAAGCAATCTCTTTGTTTTGGCAAAAAGAGATTGCCACGGCCACTTCGTGGCCTCGCAATGACGGATTCGGTAGAGATTGCCACGCCCGCCTTGCGGCAGCCTCGCAATGACTCCCTGTTTTGTGTCATTGCGAGGAGCGAAGCGACAAAGCAATTTATAAATCTCGGAGCTATGGCAATAGCATAAATGACGCAGGCCTATCCTTCCGGTAACACAACTTCCTAAAGGTCACCATCCTGTAAGTCAGTTTTAGCCTAGAAAACTTGAAACCACAGGCCATACATATCGCACAGCAATGTAAACTATTATGACTCCAAGCATTGCTTTAATCCAGGCCGAAGGAAGATACTTCTGAAGCCAGGCACCGAAGTAAGTTCCAAGAAGGCCACCAAAGCCAAAAAGAGCTCCGAGGAGCCAGTCTGGTGAAGTCTGAGCGGATGGGGTTGAAAGCGGTCCCACGGCATAGATAACGGCGCCAAGAATCGAAGTGACCCATGTGGAACAGAGGGCGGCTCCGGAGACGATATAGACGGGAAGTTCCAGAACGGAGATCAGGTAGGGTGCCATGAGAGCGCCTCCGCCTATGCCATAGGCACCTCCTATCACACCAACAAAGAGCGCCACAACCATTACGCCGACACTTGAAAATAGATAAGTCTGTCCTTCGAAAACAATCTTGCTCTTCACCCCAAAGCTTTCTTTCGCAATCCGCCCTTTCACCTGCTTGGGACGTCCACCTCCTTCCCGAAACTCTTTAACAGCGCTCCAGATCGTTCTAAGCCCGAGATACAAAAGCACACATCCCACGAAGAACTTGAATCTCTTGGGATCCGGAAGATAAACAATGCGAATCCAGTACCCGAAGAACACACCGGGAAGGGTGCCTATCATAAGGGACAGGAAAAGCGTCCAGGAAAATTTTCCATCCCGGATGTAGCGATATACTCCACCGGGAATTGCCACAATGTTGTAGATGAAGTTCGTAGCGCTTGCTCCAGGCGTCGTATAATGCAGCACACTTACCTGAAAGGGAAGCAAAAGGAAAGCACCGGAAATACCACCAGTTGCCGTGATGGAGGCGGCAACGAACATAACAAGAGGCGGCACAAAAAGATATGTTTCAACCCCTGATGTTGGAAACCGATACCATAAAAAGTTCAGCCAATCCATGGTATTCCCTCCGGTTTAGAAAAAATGCCATAACGTGACCCCAGCCCATGCCAGAAAGCCCGAGATAACCGGCGTACCAACCCATGCACCAATAACCCTGGCTACTACATGGAAGTTAACCGTCCTGAAATCTCTGGCAATCCCCACCCCCAGTACTCCGCCGACAACAGCCTGCGAAGATGAAACGGGAATTCCTATTTGTGTGAAGACATGAAGCACCATAGCTTCCGACAAAACCGCTATGAGGGCAGAAAAAGGGTCGAGAGGAACTATTGATTTGCCTACGGTCATCATTGTTTTTTTGCTATAGGTAAGGACTCCAAGAGCTATACTGAGTCCACCGAAAATAACACCCATGATCGGCGAAAGTAACCCTGATACGACGTAAACTCCCGTGACATTTGCCACGTTGTTAGCTCCGAGGGAGTACGCTCCATAAGATCCGGTTATCAAAATTCCAATGAGGAAAAAACGGTTTCTGGCAATGAGAGATCGCACTCTTTTGTAAATAAGAAACCGCAACGGCTTATAAAGAACAAGTGAGCAAGCAATTCCTCCTATGGGCGTAAGCACCCAGCACGTCATGAATTTCCCCAGCGCCGAAAAGTCAGGGGTTCCGTGGTATGCCGCAATTCCGATAATGGCACCCACAATCGCCTGAGAAGTCGAAGCAGGAAGACCTAAAACTGTAAGTACAGTCATTGTAAGAGCGGCGCTCGTCATCGCCAGAAATGCTTCAAAATGGGAAAGGAATGTCAGCTTGCCCAGGGAGGTTATACACTTTTCTCCCTCAACAATCGCTCCCATCAAAACAAAAAAAGCGGTCAGAACGACCGCCGTTCGATATCTTATGAGACCACTTGCCACACCGGTTCCGAATATATTTGCCGAATCATTTGCGCCGAGGCTCCATCCCATTAGAAGCCCGCTGGAGAGAAGCCATTCTTTCGCCATAGCGCTGACCTGCTATATTAGGTTAAACTGAGATGGAGAAGGGAAAGCACATCGGCTGCGTCTTCTATGAGATCGCTGACCTTCACAAGGAAGGAAAAAAAGTCGGCAAGTCCCCTTCCCTGCCAGAAATCTTTAATTGATATGGACGTAAGTCGCGCAAATAAGTCATGGTAAAGATCATCTATCCGTTTTTCGTAAACTCTTATTGCGAGGATTTTTTCTCTGAGATCATCTCCGGCAACAAAAGTGTCAAAAGCTATAATGAGCATCTGGACCATTTCGGTGTTAAGAACAGCTATCTGAAGAGCATCGTCTCGAAGTGAGTCGGGAATGGAAATAAACTCGCAGAGCCTGGCCTCATCCTCAACGAGATCCAGTGTCTCATCTACAATTTCCACAAACCGGTAAAGACTTGGGCGAAGATAGGGAAGGAAAGCCCCCCTGTATAGCACGGTCAGAATATCGCGACGAACAATATCCCCTTCCCTTTCTATCTCAACAATTTCGTCAAGGTAGCTGCCGTTACCGGTTTTCAAAAAGTCCTCAAGACAATGGCAGGCGCGCTCCAGAAGTTCCAGATGCTTTCTCATCTCCTGAAGAGCGACCTGCTCGTTTTTCTCCGATGAAAAAAGGCGTTTAAACATTGTTATGATTTGCCTTTGCTCGTTCAATCAAACTGGCATACATAACGTCCATAAGAGCCACAACACCAACAATATCGTCTCCATCACAAACAAAAACCCGTGCTATGTTCGACTCCTTCATAATTTCAAGAACAGCCTGCATGTCCTCATCCTTAGATATGCAGATCATTGGAGAGCAGGCGATTTCTCTGATCTTCGTTTTTCTGGGATCTTTTCCTTCCCCTAGAACTCTGAAGACGACGTCCCTAGCTGTAATTACACCCCTTTGATCCTTTGACTCAGGATAGTAAACGGCGAGAGACCGTATGCGTTTGTTAACCATACGTTCTATGGCGTCGTAAACTGAACTGTCGGCATCGATCCACTCGATCTTTCTGGTCATGAACTCCCATACCTTCATTCACCACTCCCCTCATCACCCTCTAGAAGATCGCACAAGGCATTGCACTATATTTCCTGCAATGCAAATACCATCTTTCACAAAATGATTATGACATCATACAAACGATGGATCAATAAAATTTTTGGCGGCGACTCATCATCAGGAAGGTAACCCGAGTTTGTCACAACAAAGAGATTGCTTCGCTTCGCTTCGCTCGCAATGACGAGTGTAGGTGTCATTGCGAGTGTAGGTGTCATTGCGAGGCCACGAAGTGGCCGTGGCAATCTCATAAAAAACAACGACGAGATTGCTTCGCCTTCGCTTCGTTCGGGCTCGCAATGACACGGGGAAAAGCAACAAGAGATTGCTTCGTCGCTTCGCTCCTCGCAATGACGGTATAAGAAGGCTCCCAATGACACAAAGAGGAGTCATTCCAATGACGATATAAAAAGGCTCGTAATGACGGAAAGAAGAGTCATTACGAGGCCGTGTTTTCCTTTTACGTCACTGCGAGGCCGCCTCTATTTTGCTTGTCATTACGAGGCTGCCGTAAGGCGGCCGTGGCAATCCCTTACTGGGGACCGGGGAGTTCGCTAAAGTCCTTGCATGTATTATAGTGTAGAACTTTTGATCTACGCCCAATGATCTCAATAACTTACAAAATGCTTTGACAAACTCGAGCTAACCGTCTTTTGTTATTGAAATGCCACTCTTTGCCCCAGTTCCCCGTAGAATTTCTTCATATCATCATAGACATCTTTTCCAAGAAAAAACCGGTAGATTTCTCGAGCTTTCATTTCTAAGGTTACGTCCTCGAAGTTGCCGGGATAAAGAATCTTTCCTACCGCATAGGCGTCCACCAGAACGGTTTCAATATTGGTGGCGTAAAAATTAAAAGGAAACAAAGTGTACACATTCCCTGTCTGGAAGGCCTTGAGACTTTTGTAAAACTCTGACTTTTTCTGATAATCCTGGCGAATAAGTTCGAGCCCGCCGCCGTCAATAAAGATCACGTCGGGATTTAGTTTAAGTATAGTCTCTTTGTCGCTGAATACATGAGAACCCACTTTTGCGGTAATTTCCTGTGCAAGGTTTATAGAATTCGTCCATGCCAGAGGAAGATAGTGCTGTTCGGTGCTTTCTATACCGTGGGCTCCTCTATAGCCTATGCCGCCAACATAAACTCTGGGCTTCTTTTCCTGGGGAATGTTTTTGGTTCGATTTCCCAGGTCGGCTTTCGTTTTTTCAATAAATTCAACTATTGATTCCGCCCGCTTTTCCTTTCCCAATAATTTCCCTGTCGACCGGAGCGATTCATAAATGGACTCATCGAAAGTGGCAAAGCTTCCGTATGAAAGAACAAATACTGGTATTCCCAGACTCTTCTGAACCTCATCAGCGAGAACTGGTTCCATGTAAGTTACAAAGATAATATCCGGCGACACGCTGAGAATTGCTTCCATGTTGGGTTTTTTGTTTATACTTTCGGGACCACCGGGTCCAATCGTCGGAAGATTTGCCAGTTCTGGATGAGCCAGACGGTAAGGCCTTCCTCCGACAGTTCGCTTTTCAATCTCTTCTACGCCGACAACTCTATCAAGCGCCTCAAGATAGGTTATAAGCCTTAATGCACCGGGGCCAAGACATACAAGCCTTCTGATATCCCCGGTAACTTCAACTTCCCTGCCGACTCCGTCGGTTACCTTTATTCTCTCAGCCGCATAGCTATGATCTGTGTTCAGCCATACGATAGCTACTATAAGCCACATCGGGAGCAGAATAACTAATTTTTTCATCGTATTCCTCCTCGTCTACAGGCACTACCAGAGCATGATTTCCTGCGTAAATCTTCTGAACCCGGACCCCGTAAACTTCACGCACAACGTCAGGGTCAAGATCTTTCGGTGTAGTTATTGCCCAGATGACTCCATCTTTCAGGAATATCAATCTGTCGGCGAATCTCAGGGCAAGATTTACATCATGAAGGCATACAATTGTTGCCGCTGGAGGCTTACGGTTCTTCGTTATGCGACGTATGATTTTCATAACTTCGAGCTGGTTTCTTATGTCGAGATGACTTGTAGGTTCGTCCATCAGGAAGATTTCCGGCGTCTGAGCGAGAGCCCGCCCGATCATAACTTTCTGGAGCTCGCCGCCGCTGAGTTCTGAAACGCGCTTCATAGTGAGGTCTTGCAGCCCTAGCGATATTATCACCTCATCTATAATCCTGTGGTCTTTATCGCCGAGTGACCAGTTCAGATAAGGTCTTCTACCTAATGCGATCATTTCGAACACGGTCAGATCCGTTTCGTAAGATCTCTGGGGAACATAACCGATCTTTTGTGCAATTTCGGTACGGTTCCACCACCGAACATCTTCACCGCGAATAAGTACCGTTCCCATGGACGGTGATAATATGGCGTTTATGCATTTAAGAAGAGTTGATTTTCCCGCTCCGTTAACTCCAAGGAGCGCCACACATTCCCCCCGGGAAATCTTAAAGCTGACACCTTTTAGAACTCTTCCGCCAGAAGGGTAATGAAAATGGATGTTATCCACTTCAAGGATCATCTTCTGTAACCTCTCATGAGAAGGTAAAGAAACAACGGTGCTCCCATGAATGACGTTATAACTCCTACAGGAAGACCACCGGATCCGATGATAATACGCCCCACCGTGTCTGCTCCGAGCAGGAGAAGAGCGCCCAGCAGAGCCGTAGCCGGAACAAGTATAATGTAGTTCATGCCGAAGAGCCTCCTAGCCGCATGAGGCGCAATAAGGCCCACGAAGGCGATTACGCCATGAAAGGCTGTCGCCACGGAAGACACAATCGCCACAACAAGCATTCCCTGCCAT
>CAZWJX010000112.1:6031-8116 GCA_964634695.1 uncultured Syntrophobacterales bacterium
TGAGTTTTTCGACGGATACACCAAGACCCTTTGCCGACTCTTCTCCTGATTCGATCGCCATAAAATCCCACGATTTGAAGCACAGAAATACAATAGCACCGAAGGCCAGCAGTGCCGTTACGCCAATTTCTCTCCAGCTGGAACGAGCGACATCGCCGAACGTCCAGAATACAATGGCGGCCAGTTCGGTTTCCGTTGCGATATACTGGATGAGAACAGTGGATGCTGAAAAAAGCGATGACAGTGCCACGCCGGCCAGAATTATCGATTCCGGGGTAAGTCGCTTAAGCCTTCCGATGAAAAGGATTGCGGCAGTGGCGAGCAAAGCTCCTCCAAAGGCAAAGATGGCTATTGGGAGATACTTGAGCTTAAAGACAACCACGGACACGGCCGCACCAAAAGCGGCGCCCTGACTTATGCCGAGAGTTGACGGTGAAGCCAGAGGATTTCTCAGAAGAGCCTGCAGAAAAAGTCCTGAAATGGCAAGTCCCGCACCGACCACAACAGACGCTACTGTTCTCGGTAACCTTATGTTCCAGATGAGCATTTGCTGTTTTTCATGAGACAGCCCCAGAAGAGCTTTAACCACGTCACCAGGAGTAAGATGATAAGCCCCCACAAGGAGCGATGCAGTGAATATCACCAGAGCCGCTATCAGGAGAACAGCCAGCAACCATCTTTTTCTGGCTATGTGGGTTTTAAAAAGTAGCGAGGGCAGATCGGCCTTTTGCCGGCTAAGATGCCGGTCATCAAGCACACCGCTAACTGCGCTACTATCACAGGTTCCCTGGTCGGAGTCTAAAAAAGAAAATGCCACGAATTCATCCTTCCCGGATAATTAAGGCGCCTTCGTGGCTTTCTTGCTTTGCTTCTTGCAAAGCGGTGATGAAAATATAGCTTTAATTGGTTAGATTGTCAAAGTCCTACAAAGATCTCCCGTTAAAATGCTATTTCAAATAAATACTCAAAGCTCTATAATCGGGAATCGGATTTGGCCTGTAGAAACGAAAGCTGGCTAGATTTAAACACGGCGACGTTGAAGTCCAGAGGAGAGATATAAATATGACAAGATTGATTTTGTTTTTGCTACTGGCAGTTTTAATTACGATTCCCACGTCAGGTATGACCCAGACCGGAGAAGAAACTCCTCAATCTCAGGAGACAATCACGCAATCCGAAGAAAACCTTCCCCATATGAAAATAGGGCTTATCTGCGAATCGGTAAAGAACGGCAACTGCGAACGCCCGGCGGTTGTGTTCTCTGTGGATAAAAAACAGGCTTTTTGCTATACTTTGTTTGAAAATATCGTATCGCCGCGCATAATATACCATCGATGGTATCACAGGGGTGAACTGACTACTCAAATAAGATTGAAACTTCAACCCCCTCGCTGGGCGACTTATAGTTCGATACAGCTTCGCGAAGCCGATAAGGGTCCATGGCAGGTCGAAGTTGTGGATGAGACAGGCCGGGTGTATGGCGTTTTGCGATTCAGCATAACGGAATAGTGAACAGATGAAATCAATTCTTGCTTTCCTGAAAACCGTTCGGTGGCAGGATGTTGTAGACATCCTGATAAACAGTTATATTCTTTTCAGGGTTTACATCCTTTTCAGACAGACAAACGCTTTTCGAGTAATTGTCGGGATAGGTATCCTGTGGGTATGCCAGAAGATTGCCACAACTCTTGGACTTGTCATAACAAGCTGGATTCTTCAGGCAGTCATTGCTCTTGCCGCTTTAATAATAATCGTCGTTTTCAGAAATGAACTTAGATCCGCTCTTCAAGTTCAGAACCTGAGAAGTTTTCTGTGGGGAGGCACTTCAAAACAGGCATCTACACCGGCTCAAATCATCGCAGAAACTGCCATGCAGATGGGGAAAAAACGTATCGGGGCAATCATGGTCATACCGGGAAAGGAGGACATTTCGGAGCTCGTTCACGGCGGCATTCCCTGGCATGGCAAGGTTTCTCAGGAAATGATCATGAGCATTTTCTGGCCCAATAATCCCGTCCACGACGGTGCAATTATTATCCAGGGCGATGAGATCAAAGAAGTGGCGGTATTACTCCCACTCTCACA